>JAGIBE010000044.1 GCA_017744495.1 Caulobacter sp.
TTGGCGGCCAGGTCGTAGAACTCCTGGCAGGCGAAGGTCGGGCTGCGGACCTCGATCGCGCGGGCCCGGGCCAGCCGCCCGCTCCGCACGCCCCCGCCGCGTCCGATTCCTCCGTTTCTGGTTAAGTCCCAACCCATGCAGAACGACACCAACAACAAGAACACGCTGCTGTTTCTCGTCTGCGCGTTCGCCATTCTGATCGGCTACCAGTTCTTCGTGATGGGCCCGCAGCAGAAGCAGCGCGAGGCCGAGCTTCGCGCCAGGAAGGCCGCCGAGGCCCAGGCCGCGCTGCAGCCCGGCATGACCATCGGCGCCGACGGCCAGCCCCGGCCGCTGACCCTGTCGCGCGACGCCGCCAAGGCCCAGAGCCCGCGCATCGCCGTCGATACCCCAGCCCTCTCGGGCTCGATCGCCCTGAAGGGCGCCCGCATCGACGACCTCTGGCTCAAGCGCTACACCCAGACGGCCAAGAAGGACTCGCCGCCGGTCGAGCTGTTCCGCCCCGAGGGCGCCGAGCACGCCTGGTTCACTGAATTCGGCTGGGTCGGCCTGCCGGGCGCGACTCTGCCCAACGGCCAGACCGTCTGGACGGCCGCGCCCGGCCAGGTGCTGCGTCCCAACTCGCCGGTCGTGCTGACCTACGACAACGGCCAGGGCCTGGTGTTCACCCGCACCATCTCGGTCGACGCCGACGCCATGTTCACCGTGGCCGACAGCGTCCGCAACCAGGGCGGCGCCGCGGTGGCTCTCGCCCCCTACGCCTCGGTCCAGCGCCAGGGCATCCCCACTGAAGGTCCGCACGGCCTGGGCAAGACACAGATCGTCTACGAGGGCGGCATCGGCGTCCTGGGCGGCATCGACGGCGTCAAGGACGGCAAGTACCTGCTCCAGGACCAGGCCAAGTACCCGAAGTGGAAGAAGGACAAGCCGATCCAGGACAACCTGGAGTCCAAGGGCGGCTGGATCGGCATGACCGACAAGTACTGGCTGGCCGCCCTGGTTCCCGAGCAGTCCGAGCGGATCAAGGGCCGCTTCCTCGTGAAGCCGTTCAACGGCGTCGACATCTATGAATCGGCCTTCACCGGCGAGCCCCAGTCGCTGGCGGCCGGCGCGACCTTGACCAACACCACCCGCCTGTTCGCCGGCGCCAAGACCGTGCCGCTCCTGACGCGCTACCAGTACGGCGGCAAGCCGGTGGTCTGGTGGCAGTTCTGGAACCGCCCGACCGCGGTGATCCCCAGCTTCGACAAGGCCGTCGACTGGGGCATGTTCTCGGTCATCACCCGGCCGATCTTCAACATCCTGGAGATCTTCTACAAGCTGGTGGGCAACTTCGGCGTGGCCATCATGCTGCTGACCGTGGCCCTGAAGCTGATCCTCTTCCCGCTGGCCGACAAGAGCTACGAGTCGATGGCGAAGATGAAGAAGATCGCCCCCGAGGTCGAGAAGCTGAAGGCCAAGCACAAGGACGATCCGGCCAAGCAGCAGCAGGAAATGATGCAGCTGTACGCCAAGGAGAAGATCAACCCGATGATGGGCTGCATCCCCATGCTGGTGCAGATCCCGATCTTCTACTCGCTGTACAAGGTGCTGACGGTGACCATCGAGATGCGGCACGCGCCGTTCTTCGGCTGGATCGTCGACCTGTCGGCGCCGGAGCCGACCACCCTGTTCAACCTGTTCGGACTGATCCACTGGGATCCGGCCACCCTGCCGCTGCTGGGCGCCTCGATCGCCCACCTGGGCGTCTGGCCGCTGCTGTACGGCATCACCATGTGGCTGACCACGGCGATGAACCCGCCGGCCGGCGATCCGGTCCAGCAGAAGATCTTCCAGTTCTTCCCGATCATCTTCACCTTCACCCTGTCGGGCCTGGCCGTGGGCCTGGTGATCTACTGGTGCTGGAGCAACGTGCTGACGATCATCCAGCAGTACATCATCATGCACCGCTACAAGGTCGAGAACCCGATCGACAAGCTCATCGCCCGCCTGCAGGGCAAGACCGCCGGTGCGACCTGATGAGCGAACTCGACTACAGCGAAGAGGACATCGAGGCGGCCCGCGTGCTGTTCGCCCAGCCGGCGACCTTCATGATGGGCGCGGTCAAGATGGACGGCATGCCCGCCCCGACCCTGCCCGAGGTCGCCTTCGCCGGCCGCTCGAACGTCGGCAAGTCCAGCCTGATCAACGGGCTGGTCGGCCAGAACCACCTGGCGCGCGCCTCGAACTCGCCGGGGCGCACGCGGGAGGTCAACTTCTTCGTGCTGGCCGACAAGCTGCGCCTGGTCGACCTGCCCGGCTACGGCTTCGCGCGGGTGTCCAAGAGCATCGCCGACAAGTTCCAGGACCTGGGCCGCGCCTATCTGCGCGGTCGGGTGAACCTGAAGCGCGTCTATCTGCTGATCGACGCCCGTCACGGCCTCAAGGCCGTCGACACCGAGGCCCTGGACGCGCTGGACGTGGCGGCGGTCTCCTACCAGATCGTCCTGACCAAGGCCGACAAGATCAAGCAGGCCGAGCTGGACGCCACGGTCGAGAAGACGCTGAAGGCCATCGCCAAGCGTCCGGCCGCCTTTCCGAAGGTCATGGCCACCTCGTCAGAGAAGGGCTACGGCCTGCCCGAGCTGCGCGCCGAGATCGCCAGGACCTGCCTGAGCTAGTTGGCCTGAGCTAGTTGGCCTGAGCTAGGTTTCGCGACTAGCGACGGGCCGAGGACACCACCCAGCGCGCCGCCCCGACCGTGATCGCGTCCTCGACCAGTCCGGTCGGCGTCTGACCGAAACGGCGCATGGCCCGCATCCGCAGACCGAAGGTGACATAGGCCGCGATGACCGCCGCGCCGGCGCCGAGAGCCGCGCCCGCCACGGCCTGTCTGCGCGGCGCCAGGGCCGCTCCGGCGAGGCCCCCGGTGACCAAGCGCGCCAGCAGGCCGGCCGGCACGATGCGGTCCGGCGCGGTGGCCAGCTTGTCGCCCCACAGCTCGCCGCCCGCCAGCAGCTTGGAACTGGCCGCCACCAGCGGCCCGCCCAGCCAAGAGGGCGCGCCGTTGTCGTGGGGCAGCTCGCCCCGCCTGGCGGCGTCGCTGACGGCGGCGAAGGGGGTGAGCGCGCGGGCGCCGGCGACCAGGCCGATGAGGAACGAGTGGATCATGCCTCTCAAACCCCTCGCCGGTCGGTTCGATCCCGCCTGGGCGCGGCCTTCCCGATTGCTATAGAGTCCGACGCAGTCTAAGAGCCCCGCCCTTTCTCCCCCGAAGAACCTTTCATGACCCGTCACGAACTGAAGACCTGGCCCCAGTATTTCGCCGCCGTGCGCTCGGGCAAGAAGCGCTTCGAGATCCGCCGCAACGACCGCGAGTTCGCCGTCGGCGACGTGCTGGTGCTGCGCGAGTTCGATCCCGACCAGGACGTCTATACCGGCCAGGTCGAGGAGCGGCAGATCACCTTCCTGCTGTCGGAAGAGGACTACGGCGTGATCCACGGCTTCGTGGCCATCGGCTTCGGCGAGGTGGTGCATCACGGCGACCTGCCCACGGACGGCGCCCTGACCGCCGGCCAACTGGCCCACTGGCACGAGACGGCTTCGAACAACGCCGCCCTGCGCGCCCAGGACGCCCGCCGCGTGGCCCAGAGCTATGCCGCCCCCAACACCGGCCGCGCGGCCATGCCGGTGGCCGCCGACCGTCACAACGCCGTGGCCGACGCCGCCGAGGCCGAAGCCGCCTTCCACGCGGCGGCGGCCAGGATCGTCGCCGGGAAATAGCGCAAAGAAAAAGGGCGGGCCTCGCGACCCGCCCTTTTCGTTTCGCTCTGAAGCGAGACTTACGCCGCCTGGCTGACCTGGGCCGGGAAGACGTCGTCCATGCGCAGATAGGTGATCAGGCGGCTGTCCAGCGAGATGATCGCCTGGATGAAGCGCAGCTCGTCCGTCCCCAGGTCCGGCGTCGGCTGCAGGTGCTCGCGCGACACGGTGAAGGTCTCGCTGACCGCGTCGACCAGGATGCCGGCCAAGCGGTCCTGGCACTCGACCACGACGATGACGTGGCGGGTCTCCGGGACGGTGACGCCCAGGCCCAGACGGTTGCGCAGGTCGATGACCGGCATGATCGCGCCGCGAAGGTTGATCACGCCCTTCAGGAAGGCCGGGGCGTGCGGGATCGGGGTGGCCGGGGTCCAGCCGCGGATCTCGCGGACCGTCTTCACGTCGATGCAGAACTCCTGCTCGCCGATGCAGAACGAGATCAGCTCCAGGGCGGGTTCGGCGTGGTCGGTCATGGTCGGGTCCCGAGGCGAGGAAGGTCTTCCGGCGAAGGCCGAAAACCGGCTCCGCGTCGCCTGCCACAAGAGCCCGACCGCCGTTTAATAACGGTTAATGCTAAGCTAGCGGGGCGGCGTCGAATTGTCGCGGAGCGTTGGCCTATCAGGGCTCGGACGCGCCGATGTCCCCCTCGTCGGTCAGGTTGAACTCGTACCAGACGCCGTTCAGCACGCCGAAGGCCAGAGCCAGGCCCAGGCCGAGGACCCAGGTGAAATACCACATCGGAAGGTCTCCTCAGTCTCAGTAAAGGGAGGGGTCGGTCTGGAGCGCCGCCGTGCTGGTCCGGCCCCAGAGGACCTTGAACACCCAGGCGGTGTAGAGCAGCACCACAGGCAGCAGGAACACCACCACCAGCAGCATGGTGAACAGGGTCGAATGGCTGGACGAGGCGTTCCAGACCGTCAGGCTGGAATGGGCGTCGATCGTGCTGGGCAGGATGAACGGGAACATCGACAGGCCCACCGTGGCCACGATGCCCGCCGCCGAGGCCGACGAGCCGCCGAACGCCAGGGCCTCGGACTTCCGCCACAGGCCCAGCAGAGCCACGGCCGCGCCCAGGAACCCCAGCACCGGCGCGATCAGCATCCAGGGATGGCGGCCGAAATTGTCGAACCAGGCGCCCGGCGCGACCACCGAGGTCATCCGCAGCGGGTTGGACGGTCCGGCGGGGTCGAATGCCCCCTCGATCCGAAAGCCCAGGCGCGTGGCCAGCAGGCCGCCGACCAGGAACAGCACCAGGGTGGCGATTCCGGCCGCGGTCCCGAACCTGCGGGCGCGAGCCTGGACCGCGCCGCCCGCCTCGGCCTTGATCCCCAGCCAGGCCGCGCCGTGCAGCACCAGCATGGCGACCGACAGCAGGCCGCAGACCAGGGTGAAGGGCGTGAACAGGCCGAAGAAGGCGCCGTGGTAGGAAGCCCGCAGGTCGCCGTCCAGCTTGAACGGCGCGCCCTGCAGCACGTTGCCCACGGCCACGCCGAACACCAGCACCGGCACGAAGCTGCCGGTGAACAGCGCCCAGTCCCAGGCCGAGCGCCAGCGCGGGTCCGGCCGCTTGGACCGGTACTTGAAACCGACCGGCCTCAGGATCATCGCCACCAGCACCAGGAAGATGGCCAGGTAGAAGCCCGAGAAGCTGACGCCGTAGACCAGCGGCCAGGCCGCGAAGATCGAGGCCCCGCCGGTGATGAACCACACCTGGTTGCCCTCCCAGGTCGCGCCGACCGTGTTGATCACCATGCGACGCTCCTCGTCCGTCCTGGCGACGAAGGGCAGCAGGGCGCCCACGCCCATGTCGTAGCCGTCGGTCAGGGCGAAGCCGATCAGCAGCACGCCCAGCAGGCCCCACCAGATCAGGCGAAGGGTCGGATAGTCGATTGGCAGTTCCATGATCCGATCTCCCTGATCTTAAGCGACGGCTTCGCCGGCCTGCGAGCCGCCGAAGGACGGGAAGGTCTCTTGCTCCGCGAACGGGCCCTTCTTGATGGTCTTGAGGATCAGCCCGACCTCGACCACCGCCAGGGCGCCGTACAGCAGGGTGAAGACCACGATGCTGGTCAGCAGCTGGGGCACTGTCAGGGTGGACGGGGCCAGGAAAGTGGGCAGCACGCCCTCCACCGCCCAGGGCTGGCGTCCGACCTCGGCCAGCACCCAGCCCAGCTCGGTCGAGATCCAGGGCAGCGGGATGGCCGCCACCGCGATCATCAGGAACCAGCGGGTGTTCTGCCGGCGCAAGCTGACCAGGACGAAGGCCGTGGCGAACAGGGCGATCATCAGGAAGCCGATGCCGGCCATGATCCGGAACGACCAGAACATCACCGGCACGTTGGGCACGGTCTCCCAGGCGGTCTTCTGGATCAGCGCCTTGTCGGCCGTGCGCGGGTCAGCGACATGGCGCTTGAGCAGCAGGGCGTAGCCCAGGTCGCGGCGGTGGGTCTCGAAGACGCCGCGCGCTTTCAGATCTGTCGGATTGGCCTTCAGGGTCTCCAGCGCGTCATAGGCGACCAGGCCGCTCTCGATCCGGGTCTCGGCCTGGGCCACCAGCTCGAAGATGCCGGCCACCGGACGGTCGATGCTGCGGGTGGCGATCAGGCCCAGGACATAGGGGATCTTGATCTCGGCGTGGGTCTTGCGGTCCGCGAGGCTGGGAATGCCGAAGGCGGTCAGGCCGGCCGGAGCGGGCTCGGTCTCCCACATGGCCTCCAAAGCGGCCAGCTTCATTTTCTGGTTGTCGGTCAGGGCGTAACCGCTCTCGTCGCCCAGCACCACGACCGACAGCGACGAGGCCAGACCGAAGGCGGCGGCCACGGTCAGGGACCGCTTGGCGACGCTGACATACTTGCCCTTCAGCAGGTAGTAGGCGCTGATCCCCAACACGAAGACCGCGGCGATGGTGTAGCCGGCGCTGACCGTGTGCACGAACTTGGCCTGGGCCACCGGGTTGAACACCACGGCTTTGAAGTCGACCACCTCCATCCGCATGGTGTCGGCGTTGAAGGCCGCGCCGACCGGGTTCTGCATCCAGCCGTTGGCGACCAGGATCCACAGGGCCGACAGGTTGGTGCCCAGGGCCACCAGGAAGGTGACCAGCAGGTGAGTGACCGGCTTGAGCTTGTCCCAGCCGAAGAACATCAGTCCCACGAACGTGGCCTCCAGGAAGAAGGCCATCAGCCCTTCGATCGCCAGCGGGGCGCCGAAGATGTCGCCGACATAGTGCGAGTAGTAGGACCAGTTCATGCCGAACTGGAATTCCATGGTCAGGCCGGTGGCCACGCCCAGCACGAAATTGATGCCGAACAGCGTGCCCCAGAACCGCGTCGTGGTCCGCCAGATGGGCCGCTTGGTCATCACATAGACGCTCTCCATGATCACCAGCATGAAGGAGAGGCCGAGCGTAAGGGGCACGAAGAGGAAGTGGTAGAGCGCCGTCAAGGCGAACTGCAGGCGGGAGAGGTCGACGACGGCGGGGTCCATGAAGCGCTCCGGTGGTCGTTGGCGATCGATCGCGCCAAGGACTTTCCACCCCTAGACGCCTTCTGACTAGGGCGCTTTGATCCGGATCAAGGACGCCCCCGTCCCATGATTTAAACAACGGCCCATGTCCGCCAGTTTCACCGCCGACCTCGACGCCGTCGCGCGGCCCTGGCTGAAGACCGCCGGCAAGGCCGGCGGGCGCGCCGTCAGGATCGCGCCGCTGTGGCTGCTGGCCGACATCCCGGCCGCGATCGCCTTCGCCGCCGGCTTGGCCCTAGCGATCAACGCCTTGCCACGCGGCCTCCTTGCCGCGGCGCCCTGGCTGGTGCTGGTCGCCCTGGCCGCCGCCGCGCGCGGCGTCCTCTCCCGTCGCGCCGCGCAGGTCGGGGCCCGGGCCGCCGCCGGGGTGAAGGCCAAGGCGCGCGAGGAGGCTGTCGCCTCGGTGCTCGGCGGCCGCGTCCAGAACAGGCCCACTGGCGGCGAGGCACTGGCGGCCGTGGTCGAGGGGGTCGAGGCCCTGGACGGCCATGTCGCCCGCTTCACCCCCGCCCGCCTGGCCGCCGCCGTGGCGCCCCTGCTGATCATCGCCGCCATCGCCGTCGCCACCCCCGTCGCGGCCGCCATCCTGCTGCTGACCCTGATCCCGTTCGGCCTGGTCATGGCCCTGGCCGGCGGAGCGGCGGCGGAGGAGTCGCGGCGGCAGTTCCTGGCCCTGGCGCGGCTGTCGGGCCTGTTTCTCGACCGGGTCCGCGCCCTGCCGGTGGTGCTGGCTTTCCAGGCCGAGGGAACGGTGACCCGCGATCTGTCATTGGCGGCCGACGACCTAGCCCGGCGCACGATCCGAGTCCTTAGGGTCGCCTTCTTGTCGTCGGGCGCCCTGGAGTTCTTCGCCGCCCTGTCGGTGGCGCTGGTGGCGGTCTATTGCGGCTTCAACCTGCTGCGGCTGCTGCCCTTCCCCGTGCCGGAACAGCTGGACCTGAAGCGCGCCTTCTTCGCCCTGGCCTTGGCGCCGGAGGTCTACGCCCCGCTGCGCCGCCTGGCCGCCGCCTATCACGACCGCCAGGCCGCCGAGGCCGCCGCCCTGACCCTGGCCGCCCTGCCCACTCCGGCCCCGTCCCCGCCCGCCGTGACCTTCGCGACCGCGCCCGCGATCCGCTTCCAGGCGGTGACCGTGACCTACGATGCGGGCGAAGCCCCAGTGTTCGAAGGCTTCGACCTGGACGTCGCGCCGGGAGAAGTCGTCGCCCTGCTGGGCCCCAGCGGCAGCGGCAAGACCACGCTCTTGAACCTGCTGCTGGGCCTGGCGCCCCTGAGCGGCGGCGAGGTGTCGGTCGGCGACCAGCATCTGTCGCACCTGGGTTCGATGGCGCCTTCCGTCGCCTGGGCCGGGCAGTCGCCGGTGGTGCTGCCCGGAACCCTGGCCGACAACCTGGCCCTGGCGCGGCCGAATGCCACGTTGGACGAGATCGAGCGCGCCGCCCGCGCCGTGGGTCTGGACGCCGTGCTCGACGGACGCGGCGGCCTGGATGCGCGGCTCGACGAACGGGGCGCGGGGCTGTCCGGCGGTGAGCGACGCCGGCTGGGCCTGGCCAGGGCGATGCTCAAGCCCGCTCCGATCCTGCTGCTGGACGAACCGACCGCCGACCTCGATGCGGCGTCGGCGGCGGCCCTGCTGCCGATCCTGCGCGAGATCGCCAAGAGCCGCACGACCCTGATCGCCACCCATTCCGAGACCGTCGCCGCCCTGGCTGATCGCGTGGTACGCCTATGAGCGAACGTGTGAGCTCAGGTCCCCTCGCCGCTCTGATCCGCGAGCAGCGGAAGCGCCACGCCGGCGGCCTGCGCTTGGCCGCGCTCTCGGCGGCGATCGTGGGCGCGGCGTCGGTGCTGCTGCTGGGCCTGTCGGGCTGGTTCCTGACCGGGGCGGCGATCGCGGGACTAGCGGGACTGGCGGCCGCCCAGGCCTTCAACGTGCTGCTGCCCAGCGCCGGCATCCGCCTGCTGGCCATCCTGCGCACGGCCTTCCGGTATCTGGAGCGGCTCAGCGGCCACACCGCCGCCCTCAAGGCCCTGGCCGCCATCCGCCCGGCTCTCTACGCCGCCCTGGCCGCCGCCCCGTCGGTCCAGGCCCTGGCCCTGTCGCGCGGCGAGGCCTCGGCCCGGCTGGTGCAGGACGTCGACGCCGTCGAGACCCGGCTGGTCCGCCTCTCCGCCCCCTGGGGCGCCGCGGCCGCGGTCGCCGCCGGGCTGGCCATGGCCGCCCCCGCCGGCTGGGCGTCGGTCCTGGTGGTCGCCCTTTCCGTCCTCGCCACCGTACTCGGCCTCCGCGCCCTGGCCCGCCGCCTGACCGCCGCGACCGGTGCGGCGATCCAGCAGGCCGCGGGTGAACTGAAGGACGCCCTGGCGGTCTACGCCGCCGCCGCGCCCGAGCTGCGGGTCTACGGCGTCCAGGACCGCGCCGCCGTCGAGATCGCCGCCAAGGGCGCGCGGCTGGACGCGCTGAAGCAGGAGGCCGTGGCCGCCGCCGGTTGGTTGGCCGTGCTGCAGGGCGTGATCCTGGGCCTGGCCGTCGCTCTGGTCCTGGCCTTCGCCCATGACGCCGCCACGCCCCTGGCCGCCATGGCCGGCCTCGCCGCCGCCATGGCCCTGGAAGGCTTGGCCGGGATCGGCAAGGCCTTCGAACAGGACGCCGGCGCCGACGCGGCCGCCGCGCGGTTGGATACGGTGCTAGTTCACGTCCCCGCCCCGCCTTCGAAACTGGCCCTGCTGCATCCCCGCCTGACGATCGGCGACATGACCCTGGAGCCAGGCGAACGCCTGGTGCTGACCGGACCGTCGGGCTGCGGCAAGACCACGGTGCTGGAACGGCTGCTGGGCCTTCGTTCAAAAGAATCCGCTCATCCCGGCGAATGCCGGGATGAGCGGAACATTGAGTTGGCCTTGTCCGGCCTGAGCACCACCCAGCTCGATCCCCGCCGTCCTGCGCGCCGCCTTCGCCCACGCCCCGCAGGACGCGGCGATGATCGCCGGCACGGTCCGCGCCAACCTGGCCCCGGCCGGCGTTCGCTCGGACGAGGCCCTGTGGGACGCCCTGGCCGACGCCGCGCTGGAGGCCCGGGTCCGCGCCTTGCCGCAAGGCCTCGACACCTGGATCGGCGAGAACGGGGAGCGCCTCTCCGGCGGCGAGCGGCGGCGGCTGAGCCTGGCCCGCGCCCTGCTGCGCGACGCCCCCTGGCTGCTGCTGGACGAGCCCACCGAAGGCCTGGACCCCGCCACCGAGGCCCTGGTCGTCGAGCGCCTGGACGCTCGCCTCAAGCGCACCGGCCAGGGCCTGGTCTTGGTCAGCCACCGCCCCGCCCCCCGCGCCCTGTGCGATCAGCAACTGCCAATCTCCGCGCCAGGGGCTATAGGGTAGCCAACCTTGCGCAGCGGAGACCGCTATCACGTGATGACCACGGTTTCGGCCGGGACGCTGCACAGCGATCTGCGGCCCCGCGCCTATCTGACGGCCATCGCCACGGTCCTGGCCTGCGCCCTGATCCAGCTGGCCCTGCCGCCCGGCTTCACCGCCCCCGCCGCCTTCCTGCTGTTCGTGCCGGCCGTGCTGATCAGCGCGGCGGTGGGCGGCCTGGCGCCGGGTCTGTTCGCCACGGTCCTGGCGTCCGGGACCGTCTGGCTGCTGAAGGTGCGCGGCGTCCCCGACCAGGCCACGGCCCTGTCCAGCCTGGTGTTCGTGATGATCGGCGGCGGCATGTCGATCGGCGGCGGCTGGTTCCACGCCGCCCGGGCCCGTGCGGCCGCCATGACCCATCACCTGCAGTCGATCCTCGACTCCGCCCCCGACGCGGTGATCGTCATCGACCCGGCGGGCGTCATGACCTCGTTCAGCCCCGCCGCCGAGCGGCTGTTCGGCTGGACCGCCGCCGAGGCCATCGGCCAGAACGTCAGCGTGCTGATGCCCGAACCCGATCGCGGCCACCACGACGGCTTCCTGGCCAACTACAGCCGCACGCGCGAGAAGCGGATCATCGGCACGGGCCGCGTGGTGGTGGGCCGCCGCAAGAACGGCTCGACCTTCCCCATGGAACTGGCCGTCGGCGAAACCCTCGGCGCGCGGCCGTTCTACACCGGCTTCATCCGCGACCTGACCGAACGCCAGCACACCGAGGCCCGGCTGCGCGACCTGCAGACCGAGCTGGTCCACGTCTCGCGCCTGACCGCCATGGGCGAGATGGCCTCCACCCTGGCCCACGAGCTGAACCAGCCGCTGTCGGCCATCGCCAACCTGCTGACCGGCTCGCGCCGCCTGATCGAGCGCGGGCGTTCCGAGGACCAGGCCAAGGTCCGCGACGCCGTCGACAAAGCGTCGGCCCAGGCGCTGCGGGCCGGCGACGTGATCCATCGTATGCGCGAGTTCGTGCGGCGCGGGGCCAGCGAGCGCGCGCCCGAAAGCCTGTCCAAGGTGGTCGAGGACGCCGCCGCCCTGGCCCTGATCGGCGTGCGCGAACACCAGGTGAGCACCCGCCTGCAGTTGGATCCCAAGGCCGACGACGTCTATGCCGACCGGGTTCAGATCCAGCAGGTGCTGGTCAACCTGATCCGCAACGCCATCGACGCCATGGCCGACTCGCCGCGTCGCGAGCTGGGCATTTCGAGCCAGCGGCTCGACAACGGCTCAGTTCAAGTCAGCGTCACCGACACCGGCTCGGGCATCGGCGACGACTTCCGCGAGCGGCTGTTCCAGCCGTTCATGACCACCAAGGCCGAGGGCATGGGGGTGGGCCTGTCGATCTCGCGCTCGATCATCGAGGCGCACGGCGGGCGCATCTGGGCCGATCCGAACCCCAAGGGCGGGACCGTGTTCCACTTCATCCTGCCGCCGCGTAGAGACGACGCAGAAACCGGGGAAGCGACCGATGAGTGAAGCCGTGGTCCATGTGGTCGACGACGACGAGAGCGCCCGCGAATCCCTGGCCTTCCTGCTGGAGGCCGCCGACTTCGAGGTCGTCAGCCACGCCTCGCCGGAGAGCCTGCTCAACGCCCTGCCCCTGACCGGCGCCGGCTGCGTGATCACCGACATGCGCATGCCCGACATGACGGGCCTGGAGCTGGTGCGCGAACTGAACGCGCGGGGCAGCCGCGTGCCGATCATCATGATCACCGGCCACGGCGATATCCCCCTTGCGGTCGAGGCCATGCGGGCCGGGGTGGTCGACTTCATCGAGAAGCCGTTCGGCGAGAGCCGGATGATCGACGCCCTGAACCGCGCCCTGGAAGCCGGCCCCAAGCCCGAGGCCGCGCCCCAGGCCACCGACGAGACGGCCGTCGTCCGCCAGCGGCTGGAGACCCTGTCGGAGCGCGAGCGTCAAGTGCTGGATGGCGTCGTCGACGGCCAGCCCAACAAGGTCATCGCCCGCGAGCTGGGCATCAGCCCGCGCACGGTCGAGATTTATCGCGCCAAGCTGATGGCCAAGATGCACGCCGACAATCTGGCGGCCCTGGTGCGGATGACGCTGTCGACGCGGCGGAGCTAGGTAGTTCCCCTCTAGGTAGTCCTCCTTAGGCGGACGCCCCGACTGTACCGCTCGGCTCCGGCGGCGGAGAAAGGCGGCAGAGAGATCGGGAGATCGTCATGCTGTCGGTGATCCAAAGCCCCGCCGTCGCGCCCGTCCGCCAGCCGGCGGCGATCGTGCTGGACGGCCTGCATCTGAATTTCGGCCCCGGCGAGACGATCTTCGACGAGGGCCAGCCGGCCGACAGGGTCTATCAGCTGATCTCGGGCTCGCTTCGCACCTGCCGCATCCTGCGCGACGGCCGGCGTCAGATCGAGGCCTTCCACTTCGCCGGCGACGTGTTCGGCCTGGAGACCGGCGAGACTTATCGCGCCGCCGCCCAGACCCTGGGGCCATGCTCTGTGCGGGTGATGCCGCGCGCGGCCCTCGACGCCCTGGCTCAGGAGCGCGGCGACGTGGCGCGGCGGCTGCTGGAGCTGACCACCGAGAGCCTGCGCCGCTGCCAGGACCACGTGCTGATGCTGGGCCGACGCATCGCCTGCGAGCGCGTCGCCGCCCTGCTGCTGGACTTGGCCGAACGCACCGGCGCCCACGCCCTGCTGGACGTGCCCATGACCCGCCAGGACATGGCCGACTATCTGGGCCTGACCATCGAGACGGTGTCGCGCACCTTCACCCAGTTCCAGCACGACGGCCTGATCGCCCTGCCGACGACGCGCAAGGTGTTGCTGCGGGATAGGGCGGCGCTGGAAGAGATGGTGGATTGAGAGTCCGCCGTCAGCGCTCAAATCTTCCAACCGTCATCCCGGGCCTTGTGCCCGGGATGACGACGGTGAAAATAACGAAATCAGCTGGAGCTGACGTTCATCCACACCGACGCCGTCTCGCCCGGCGCCAGGATCTTGATCCCGCTGTCCTGGCCGTTGAACGGATCGGGGCGGTTGGCGACCGGCTCGGCGCAGACGAAGTCGGCGCCCGGCGGCGAATAGACGTGTAGCCAGCGGCACTCAGGCGAGGCCGTCAGGGTCGTGCTCGCTCCGCCCGGCGCCGACAGGGTCGCGACGCCGTTCCAGCCCGTGTAGCAGTTGTCGATCAGCTCCGAGACCGCCGTCGGCGCGCCGGCCGCCCAGTCCGAGCGCCAGGGGCCTTCCACCTTCGTGGTCGGCAGGCAGTCGTCGTCGATGAGCCAGACGCCGGTCACGCCCGCCTGCAGCCGCTCGCCCTCGCGGGTCGGGAAATAGGGGTGAAAGCCCAGGCCCACCGGCATCGGCTCGGCGCCGGTGTTGGTCACGGTCAGGTCCTGGCGCAGGCCGTGGTCGCCCAGGACGAAGCGCTGCTCGGCGCGATAGGCCCAGGGCCATTCGCCGGGCGCGTGGTCGAAGGCCAGGACCGCCTCGGTCTCGCCGGCCGACACCACGCTCCACGCGCCGCGCCAGGCCTGGCCGTGCAGGGCGTGCGGGTGGTCGCCCAGGTTCGGGGCCAGGGCCACGTCGTGGCCGCCGAAACTGAACCGGCCGTTGCGGATGCGGTTGCAGAACGGGACCAGGGCGAAGTTGCCGGTGTCCAGCACCTCGCTCGTCCCCGCCGGGGCCGGACGCAGCACGTCGCGGCCGTCCCAGGTGAACCGGACCACGCTGCCGCCCAGGGCGGGCGAAAGCTCGACGCGGGCGCGGGCGGTCTGCAGGACGACGGTCATCGGAAACCTCGAAGCAACGGCGGAACGCGGCCTGCCTAGGCGGATCGAAGTCCAGAAACAAGCGCCCTTCCCCGACGGCGCCCCCTAGGCGCGGCCGGACGCCCGTCGCATCATCCGAGCAAAAGGGCGGAGCGGATGAACAGACCCCTGGACGGCGTGCGCATCGTGGCGGTCGAGCAGTACGCCGCCGGTCCCTACGGCACCCAGCTGCTGAGCGAGCTGGGCGCCCAGGTCATTAAGATCGAGGCCCCGTCCCTGGGCGGCGACATCAGCCGGGGCCTGGGTCCCTATTTCCTGGGCGACCAGGACAGCCAGTTCTTCCAGACCTTCTCGCGCGGCAAGCAGTCGGTGGCCCTGGAGATCAAGACGCCGGAGGGTCGCGCCGATTTCGAGCGCCTGGTCGCCGGGGCCGACGCCGTGGTCAACAACCTGCGCGGCGACCAGCCGGAGAAGCTTAGACTCAGATACGACGACCTCAAGGCGATCAATCCGGCGGTCGTCTGCGCCCATCTGTCCGCCTACGGACGCGGGAACAGCCGCGAGGCCTGGCCGGGCTACGACTACCTGATGCAGGCCGAGGCCGGCTTCATGACCTTGACCGGCGAGCCCGACGGACCGCCGGTGCGCTTCGGCCTGTCGATGGTCGACTTCATGACCGGCTCGGTCTTCGCCCTGGGCGTCGTCTCGGCGATCCTCTCGGCGCGCACGAGGGGCAAGGGCTGCGACGTGGACGTCTCGTTGTTCGACGTGGCCCTGCACCAGACCTCCTATCCCGCCGTGTGGGCGATGAACGAGGGACACCAGGTCGGCCGCCCGCCGCGCGGAGCCCATCCGTCGATCAGTCCTTCCCAACGGGTGAAGACCCAAGACGGCTGGGGCATGCTGATGTGCCAGACCCAGAGGTTCTGGGAGACCTGGTGCGATCTCGTCGGCCGACCCCAGCTGAAGACCGATCCGCGTTTCGTGGACATGCCCGCCCGCCGCGCCAACCTCGACGCCCTGACCCCGATCGTCGACGCGGTGATGGAGACCCGGACGGGCGCCGACTGGATGGCCTATCTGGGCGGCCGCGTGCCGTTCTCGCCGATCGCCGACCTAGCCGACGCGCTTGAGAACCCCTTCGTCCGCGAGGTCGGCATGCGTGACCGCATCGACCATACGGCCCGGCCCGAGGGCCTGGAGATGCTGGCCTGCCCGATCAGGATCGACGGCCAGAGGATGCCCGCCGCCCGCGCGCCGGCGCTGGGCGAGCACAACGGAGACCTGCTCGGGGGGAAGGCGTGAAGCTCGACGGCGTCAAGGTCCTGGACCTTTCCCTGTTCCTGCCCGGCCCGATGCTGACGCTGATGATGGCCGACCACGGGGCCGACGTGATCAAGGTCGAGCCGGTCGGCGAGGGCGAGCCCAGCCGCCACATCGGCCTGTCCACCGGCGGCCAGACGGTCTGGTTCCGCAACACCCATCGCGGCAAGCGCTCCGTGCAGCTGGACCTGAAGAGCGCCGAAGGCCAGGCCGCGTTCTGGGCGTTGGCGGCCGAGGCCGATGTGCTGGTCGAGGCCTTCCGCCCCGGCGTGGTCGATCGGCTGGGCGTGGGGTACGAGGCCGTGAAGGCGGTCAATCCGGGTATCGTCTATTGTTCGATCAGCGCCTTCGGCCAGGACGGCCCTTATCGCGACCGCCCCGCCCACGACCTGGCCGTCGAGGCCCTGGCCGGACTGGTGGCGCTCAACGAGGGGCAGGATGGCAAGCCGGCCATGCCCGGCCTGATGGCCGCCGACGCCCTGGCGTCGCTGACGGCGTTGTCGGGCGTGCTGATGGCCCTGCTGCGTCGGGAGAAGACCGGCCGGGGCGACTATCTCGACGTCGCCATGCTGGACAGTCTGATGGCTTGGACGCCCAACGCCACCGGCCCGGTGTTCGCCGAGCAACGCGCCAACGTCCCCAAGGCCGAACGCTCGTGGGGCGGGGCGGCGATGTTCAATCTCTATGAGTGCGCCGACGGCTGCTGGATCGTGCTCGGCGGCTCGGAGGTGAAGTTCGCGGCGAACCTGCTGGAGGCGTTGGGGCGGCCGGATTTGCTGGACTATGCGAGGCTACCGCCAGGATCAGGCCAGGAGCCGCTGCGGGCGTTTTTCCGCGAGACGTTCCGTGGACGGACGCAAGCCGAGTGGGAAGCCTGGTTCGAAGGTCGCGACATCTGTTTCGCCCCCGTGCGGAGTTTGAAGGACGCCTTCGACGATCCGGCCGTGGCGGCGCGAGGAATGATCTCGCGGGACGCCGACGGGAACGCCGTGGTGGGGACGCCGATCCAATTCCGGGAGGAGCCGGGGAGGCCGGATCCGAAAACGCCGGAGTTGGACGAGCATGCAGGGCAAGGGTGGCTAGCGATGAACCCTCTCCCATAGGGAGAGGGAGGGGCCCGCGCCGCAGGCGGGGGAGGGAGAGGGGGTACGAGGCTTGGCGGCGTGCCGGCACGCCGTCGGACGCCGTACCCCCTCACCCTGCCCTCTCCCTATGGGAGAGGGTTCAAGAAGGCGCTTTATCCTCGGCGTTCACGGGATGAACCTCAGCGAAATCAACGCCCTAAATTATCTCGATCAAACTTATCCTCACCCTTCCGACCGGCCGCATAATCATCTCATCTGAAGGCATGGGGAGGGCGCACGTACGGCGACCGATGCGGCCTTCGGGGGTGGTCGAGCGGGAAGGCTTTTTCCGTCGTGTCTCCTCGGAGACGTCCTGGGTTGGAGTTGGAGCAGGTTCCCTGAAACACGGGACGAAGCTCCGGCGCTCGGGGCAGACGGATGAGCCCACAGGCCCGGGCTGAAATCGCCCGGGCGGTCCGGAGAGCGCCAACTCTCCGCCCGTCGGGGGCCTCCATCGGAGCCGGTTAAAAATCGGCGATCCGAAGGCTTCTGGAAAATGGCCACGCGAAGCGCCTGCACTTCGTCGAAACGGTATTCAAATCAAAGCTACTCCGGGCGAGGCCCGGGCGCTTCGCACCCTCCCATCAGCTCAGCGAGAGATCGCGTGAGGCGGCGAAGCCGCGTCCCAGAAAGCCCCTCCCCCTATGGAGGAGGTGGCCGAAGGCCGGAGGGGGAGCGATCGGATGGCGGCCACAGCCTGGATCGACGATCCCAATCCTCCCCCCACCGATCGCTGCGCGATCACCTCCCTCACAAGGGGAGGGACTGGAGGTTGGGACTAAATCCTACCGCCGGGCCGCCGCCACCGTCCTCACCGCCGGCGCGTTCTCCCAGCCGCCGCCCAGCGCCAGGAACAGGTTCACCTGATCCGCCGCCAAAGCCCCGTCCGAAGCCGCCAGGGCCGCCTCGGCCGAGGCCAGGGTTCGCTGGGCGTCCAGGCCGGTCAGGTAGGGGCTCTTGCCGGCGCGATACAGCGTCCGGGCCTGGGCCTCCGCCGTCGCCGCCTCGTCACGCGCAGACTTCAGCGCCGCGTTGCGGTCCAGTTCGTGGGCGTAGACGGTCAGGCTGGTCTCGGTCTCGCGCAGGGCGTTCAGCACCGTCCCGTCGAACCGCGCCAGGGCCGCGTCGGCGCCGGCCTCGGCGCCGCGGATGCGGGCGTGCTCGCCCTCGCCCGGCAGGGTCCAGCTGATCAGCGAGCTCAGGCTCCAGCGGTTGGCCGGCGCGGTACCGATGTCGGCCAGCAGGCCCGTCGAACCGCCGCCCACCCCGAACGACACGCTGGGATAGAGGGCCGCCGTCGCCACCCCGATCCGCGCCGTGGCCCCGGCCAGGGCGCGCTCGGCGGCGCGGATGTCGGGCCGGCGCTTCAGCAGGGCCGCGCCGTCGCCGACCGGCAGGGGCTGGGACAGCTTGGGCGGCGCGACGCAGGCCTCGACCTCGCGCGGGAACTCGGCCGGCGTCTTGCCGGTCAGGGTGGCCAACCGATAGAGCGCCGCGCGGCGACGGCTCTCGAAGGTGGGCAGGGCGGCGCGCGACAGGTCCAGCTGGGCCTTGGCGCGTGTGATGTCCAGGCTGGTCCCGCGACCGGCGGCGACCAGCTTGCCGGTCACCTCCAGGCTGCGGGCCTGCAGGTCGACCGTGCGCTGGGCGACGAACAGTTCGTGGCCGCCGGCGCAGGCCTCGACATAGGCCCGGGCGACGTCGGCGGCGACGCTGACCCGCGCCAGGTCGAGCGCCGCCTGGCTCGCTTCCGCGTCGGCGTGGGCGGCTTCGGACGCCCGCTTGATCTTGCCCACCAGATCGACCTGGTAGGAGACCTTCACGCCCACGTCGGCCAGATTCTCGACCGGCAGCGGTTCGGACATCAGGTACTGTTCGCCGGACTCTCGCGAGTGGGCGGCGGCGGCCGAAGCGGATGCCGAGAAGCCGCCGGCGTCGTCGGCCTCGGCGGCCACGGCATGGGCCCGGGCCAGGTTGGCGGCGGCGATCCGCAGGTCGGTGTTGGCGGTCAGGGCGTCCTGGACCAGGCCGTTCAGCACCGGGTCGTCATAGAGCTTCCACCAACCCTCGGGCACGGGGGTCTGGCTGACGGCGGGGCTAGCGCTCTCGATGAAGGCGCCTTGAGCCGAGGGAGCCTTCACCTTGGCGGCGTCGGGGACCTTGTAGTTCGGCCCGACGGTCGTGCAGGCCGCCATGGCCAGCAGCGAGGCGGCGGCGGCCAGTGAACGGAGCGCACTCATCGGCCGGCTCCCATCGTCAGGCCACGTCCATCCTTCACGCCCAGCACCGCCACTGTCGCCGTCCGGCCGGCGATCAGCCGCAGGTCGGCCGGGGTCTGGTCCAGGGCCACCCGCACCGGCACCCGCTGGGCCAGGCGTACCCAGCTGAAGGTCGGGTTGACGTTGGGCAGCAGGTTGGCGCCGGCGACGCGATCGCGGTCCTCGATGCCCGCGGCGATCGACTGGATGTGGCCCTTCAGCGGCTGGTCCTCGCCCATCACCCGGACGCTGACCGGCATGCCGATCTTGAGCCCCGAAAGCTTGGTCTCCTCGAAATAGCCCTCGACCCGGAACGAGCGGCTGTCGATCAGGGCCAGGACCGGCTTGCCGGCGGTGACGTAGTCGCCGGTGCGAAGGGTCAGGTCAGACAGGAAGCCGTCGGTGGGGGCGACAATCACCGTGCGGTCCAGATTGAGCTTGGCGACGTCGCGGGCGGCGTCGGCCTGGGCCAGGGCGGCCTGCGCCTGTTCGACCTTGGCCTGGCTCTGCTCGGTGCTCTCGGCCGCGACCAGTTCGCCCAGGGCGCGGTTGCGGACCAGTTCGCGGCGGGCCTGGGCCAGGGTCGCCCTGGCGGCGGCGACGTTGGCGTCGGCCTGGCGCAGGGCCAAAGCGTAGCGCTCGCGGTCGACATAGAACAGCGGCTGGCCGGCCTTGACGGTCTGGTCGTTGCTCGCCTCAACCTTGGTCACCAGGCCCGAGACGTCTGGGGCCACCTGGACCACGTCGGCGCGAACCCGGCCGTCGCGGGTCCACGGATCGACCTGGTAATGGGTCCAGAGCATGCGGCCGCCAACCACGGCGGCGACGACGACGGCGGCGGTGACAGCGAAGCGGGCGCCGGTCAGCAGAAGGGTCTTGAGCTTGGGCATGGGTCAGAGATCGATCGGCAGAGGAGCCGCGATCACCGCGGCCCAGAGGATGACGAACAGGGCGGTGTCGAACAGCGCCGGGTGCCAGACAAAGCGGTAGGCGCCGGCCCAGGACAGCACCCGGCGCAGCACGAAGGCGGCGAAGAGGGCGATCAGGGCCGAGACGAGGACGGAGGACAGCAGCACGCCGTCGAGGTTGATCTCGCCGATCATCAGGCGGTCTCCAGAACGCGAGAGAGGTCCGGCGCCGGAGCGTCGGGGAACAGGTTGCGGCGCAGGCCGACCAGGCCGGTGACGCCTTGAACGGCCGCTTCGGAAGTCGCGTCGGCGATGTCGCCCAAGGCGCTGTCGAGACGGTCCAACAGGTCGGCGTCGGGCGGCGGGGTGCGACCGGCGGCGAGGGCGGCGAAGCGCTCGCCCACGCCGTCGAGGGCCGCGTCGAGGCTGGCGCGGTCGAGCTCGGGCCGAGCAGCCTGGACGGCGACCAGGTTCATCCCGACCCGCAGGTCGCGCAGGGCGTCGACGCCGACCAGATCGCCGCGAGAACCGGTCTCGGCCAGCTTCGGCGTCAGCAGGCCCAGGCGGTCGACCAGCACGCCGGCGAAGGCGGTGGGCTCGGGCGCGACCTTGGCGCGGGCCAGGCGGGCCAGGCCCGTCCAGGTGCGGCCCAGCAGGCGCTTCGCGCTGGCGTCGGTCCCCATCGAGCGCAGGCCGGCCGTGACCATGATCGCCGCCAGCAGGCCGACGAACTGGCCCAGATTGCCGTTCAGGAAGCCGGCGAAGTCGGCGCTGAAGCTTTCCTGCAGGGCCAAAGCATTGGCGAAGCCCATGATGACCGCCAGGGCCGCGCCCATCGTTTTCGGGTTGGGGATGTACAGACCCAGGAACAGCAGCGGCGGGGCCATCACCGTCAGCAGCAGCGGGAAGCCGTCGATCGCGGGCAGAACGGCGAACATGTAGAGCGCCGCCAGCGGCAGGGAGAGCAGCGAATAGAGGCCGAAGTTCTTGATGGCCGGCACGGGGTCGTCCATGGCCGCGAAGAAGCAGCAGAACACCGCGCCCATCACTGGGGCGGCGGCGCCGTCGCCCCATCCCAGGCCGATCCAGGCGGCGCACGACAGCAGGATGGCGATCACCGCCGCCCCGCCCGACAGTAGGGCCAGGGGCAGATCGGCGTGCATCTTGCGGTGGCCTGCCGTGGCGGCGGCGGTCTCCAGGGCGGGCGACAGCGGGGCGTCGGGGTCGCACAGCCGGGCCATCAGCGCGTGGGCCTCGCCCAGGGCCTGGACGGCCTCGGCCAGGCGCACCAGCAGGCTTTCGATCAGCAGGCCCGACCAGTCGGCCTCGCGGCGGACGGCGGCCAGAGCGTTCAGGCGCTCGACCAGAACGAGGCCCGGCTCGCGTGGGGCGCCGGCCTCGATCCAGGCGGCAACGTCGTCCAGCGCCTCGCGCACGGCGGGATGGGAGACCTCCTTCAACGCCTCCATGCGATCGGCCAGGCCCGACAGCAGCGGGATCAGCAGCAGCATGCGGTCGTGGAAGGCCCGCACCGCGCCGGTGGTCTCGCGCAGGCGGGAGGTGTCGAACGGCAGGTGGACGGCCAGCAGGTGGATCTCGCTCGCGGCGGCGGCCAGATGCTGGCGGTCGCGGACCAGGGCGTCGCCGTCGCGGCCCTTCAGCACGTCCAGCGCCCAGCGGTCGGCCTCGCCCAGCCAGGCGGCCAGGCGCTGGCGCAGCACCGTCCCGACCGGACGCGGAAAGACCAGGCTATGGACCAGGGTGGCGCAGAGGATGCCCAGGCCGATCTCGATGACGCGCGAGATGGCGACCTCGAAGATGCCGCCCGGCTGGTTCACGCTTGGAAAGCCGATGATCGCGGCCGTGTAGCCGGCCAACATCAGGATGTAGGAGCGCGGCGTGCGATCCAGCAGCGAAACGGTCAGACACCCGCCGACCCACAGAGCCATGGCCAGGCACAGCAGCACCGGCGCGTTGACGAGATTGGGGACCATGGCCACGGCGGCCGCGGCGCCCAGAAGCGTGCCCAGCAGGCGGTAGACGGCCTTGGAGCGCACGGCCCCGGCCAGCGGCTGGCTGACGATATAGGCGGTCGTCATCGCCCAATACGGCCGGGGCAGACCGAGGGCGAAACCGATATAGAGGGCGAGCATGGCCGCAGCGAAACTGTTCACCGAGAACAGCAACGTCCATCTGTCGAACTTGGGCATGGCGGAGCGGCCTCAGCCCTCCTGGCCAGAAACGTTCGATGGATTGTCGGCGGCTTCCAGAGCCGCCTCGAAGGCGACGAAGGTGCGGACCGTGGCCGCCAGATCCTCGGCGCTGATCCCGGCCAGCAGCTTGGTGCGCAGCTCCTGCACGGCGTCCTCGACCACCACCGCCAGGGCGTCGCCCTCGGCGGTCAGGTGCAGCGTCTTGGCGCGGCCGTCCTTGGGGTCGTCACGACGCTCGACCAGGCCGGCGGCGCACAGCTGGTCCAGGATGCGGACCAGGGACGGGCCTTCCACGCCCAGCTCCTCGGCCAGATGCCCCTGGCGCATGCCGCCGCCCGAGCGGGCGATGTGCAGCACCGGCAGGGCGCGGGCGTCCGACAGGTCGTGCTCGGCCAGGACGCGGTTGACCTCGCGCCGGTAGATTCGGGCCAGGCGCAGCAGCGAACCGGTGAAGGCGCGTTCATCGAGAAGGCGGGGCGTGAGGGCCATGTGACTCTAGATAGGTAGCTTGCTATCGATATTAGATAGCATCCTATCTAGATGATGACAAGGCTGTCAGCGAACAGTGGCGTTCGTGGCGAACGCGGGGCACAACAGCGGGGTCGAACCATCGAATCCAGGAGCGCCGCAGTGAACCCCACCGCCTTGATGACCCGCCGCGGCGCGGCCGCCGCCCTCCTGGCCGTCGCCGCCGGCCCTGCCGTCGCAAGAGCCGCCATGCAAACCTATCCGGTGGTCGGAAAGGTGGAGCGTCTCGACCCTGCCCTGGACGCCTTGATCGACGCCGACGCCGTGGTCGAACAGGTGCTGGACGGCTTCACCTGGAGCGAGGGTCCCGTCTGGGTGGGCGGCAAGGACGGCTTCCTGCTGGTCTCCGACGTACCGGCCAACAAGATCCTGCGCTGGACCCCGGCCCGGGGCGGATCGGTCTGGCTGACGCCCTCGGGCTACGCCGGCCCTGAAACGAACAGCCTGCGCGAGGCGGGCTCGAACGGCCTGATCCTTGCTCGCGGCGGTCTAGTGATCGGCGACAGCGGCAACCGCTGCGTCTCGCGCATCGACCTGAAGACCCAGAAAAAGACGGTGCTGGCCTCGAGCTTCGAGGGCAAACGCTTCAACAGCCCCAACGACCTGGTGCTGGCGCGCGACGGCGCGATCTATTTCACCGATCCGCCGTGGGGCCTGAAGGGTGACTGGACCTCGCCCTATCGCCAGACCGACTATTCGGGCGTCTACCGCCTGGGGACCGACAACGTCGTGACCCTGATCGACCGGACGACCGAGCCCAACGGCATCGGCCTGTCGCCAGACGGCAAGACCCTCTACGCCACCGACCGCAAGTCGGGCTGGGTGGCCTGGGACCTCGACGCCAAGGGCGCCCCCACCGCTCGCCGGCAGTTCGTCGATCGCACCGCGACCGGCATCGATGGCGGCGACGGCCTGAAGGTCGATCGGAACGGCAACCTCTGGGCCTCCAGCAAGGACGGCGTTTCGATCTTCACCCCGACCGGCAAGCGGATCGGGATCATCCGAGCCGACGACGTGATCTCCAACTGTGAACTGGCCGCCGACGGCCATCTCTACATGTCGTCCAACCACCGCGTGATCCGGGTGAAGGTGAAGGCCCGGAAGCTGATCTTCTGAGGACGGCCTCCCCAGGCGAACCCGGGCCAGCGCTAGTGTAAAATCCCAAGGGGAATTGAGAATTCTCCCGATTGGGTTCGAGACCTTTCCACGCTCAGCTTGACGGGTCCAAGCGGAGAGACCCCATGGCCCGATCGTCCACGAAGACCGGCTTGCTGATGTCGGGGGCGGCGATCTGCGCGGCCTTCTTCGCCCTCGCCTCCTCAGCCCATGCTCAGGCCGTTGAAGACAAGTACTGGCTGCAGGTGCAGGCCTTCTGGCCGACGATCAACACCTCGGTCGAGGTCAACAGCGCCAGCGGCGCCCGGGGCACCAAGATCGACCTGGAATCCGATCTGGATCTGGCGGATCGCAAGTCCCTTCCCGCCATCTTCGGCGGCGCCCGGTTCGGAGACCGCTGGACCGTCGTCGGCGAATACTACGCCCTCAACCGCCACGGCTCGGCCAGCGCCAACCGGGACATCACCTTTGACGATGTGACCTTTCCCAGCGGCGTGACCATCGACAGCGAGTTCAAGACCGACGTCTACCGGGTGGCGGTGGGCTACTCCTTCATCAAGAACGACAAGGCCGACGTGGGGGTCGTGGCCGGCCTGCACGTCACCCAGTTCACCGTCGGGCTGGAAGGCCAGGGCCACGTCGGCTCAGCCGCGATCCAGAGCGAGACCCGCAAGCGCGACGCCCTGGCGCCCCTGCCGACCGTAGGCCTGTACGGGGTCTATCAGGCAGCCCCCAAGATCAGCCTGGGCGGGCGGGTCGACTATCTGTCGCTCAAGGTCTCGGACTATGACGGCCGCCTGGTCAACGCCCAGGCCAGCGTCGCCTACCGCGCCTGGAAGAACGTCGGCGTCGGCGTGATGTACCGCTATGTCGATTACAAGCTGGGCATCGAGAAGGACCGCTGGAACGGCGAGGTGGCCTACACCTTCAAGGGCCCCGCCCTGTTCCTGCAGGCGGCGTTCTAGTCTCCTCGTTGACGCGCTTTCTTCACGCGAACCGGTTCCCACTTCGCTCGAAAGCGCTTTAGCGCGTCGGATCGGTCATCGACGGCGGGTCGCTGGCGGGGAAGCTCTCGTCCAGCGCCTCGTCCAGCCGCGCCTCACGCTCGGCTCGCAACTTGGCGTTCAGCGCCACGCTGGCCTCCATCTTCGCCAACTGCTCGGGCGTCGCCGCCCCCTGGTGGCGCGCCTTCCAGTCCGACTGCGGCATGCCGTAGACCGCCTCGCGGGCTTGGTCCTTGCTCAGCGCCCCCTCGGAAGCCTCGCTGACCCAATCGCCCAGACAGTTGCGGCAGAACCCGGCCACGCCCATCAGGTCGACGTTCTGGACGTCGGTGCGCAGGCGCAGGTGCTCGACCAGCCGATGGAAGGCGGCGGCGGCGAGACGGTCGTCGATCTGATGGGTCATGGCGGTGACTCGGTGCTGCTGGCTTGGATTGTCTCGCGCCCCATTTGGCCGCTCACGCTCTGATCGGCAATACCGAGCGCCGACAAGGACAACCGAACGCGCCCCGCGGCCCGGATCTCGACGATCTGGATTATGTCAGGAGAAATGGCGCGCAAATACGGACGCCCCGGAGACCTATGCATGGCGGCCGACGATCAAGGCACAAGCCGGACACCATTGATGGCTATCTCCACCGGATGGTTCAGGACCGCCTTTCAAGGCGTTGGGGCGGCCTGCAGGCGACGGCATCGCCGCTCAGCGCCTCACCGCTATGACAACGCGGATGGGTGACCGGTGACGGACCGTTAACCGACCATCTCTGTGACTCGGTGGCGTGCGCTAATAGAACATGAACAACGACGCGGACAGATCGGCCACGTGCAGGCCGACCAGTGTTACGGCGTTACCGCCACCCAGATCGACCACGACGTCGCCACCGACATTGGTCGCGTGCGTGACCAGGGTGGCGTAGTCCACGATGCCCGAGCCGTTGACGTTCGTCTGGACGGCGAACACATCATGGCCCGCCCCGCCGATCTCGAAGTCAAAGATCACGTCGCCGCCCGACCGAGAGTCGAAAGCGAACATGTCGGAGCCCGCACCGCCATAGAGCCGATCGGCTCCGCCTCCGCCGACAATCCGATCGTCGCCGCCTAAAGCGTAGATAATGTTGTCGCCGTCATCACCGTAGAGGACATCACTGGCGTCGGTGGCGACGAGCCCCTCGATCGACACCAGTCGATCGCCCTCGGCCGTCACGCCGTTTTTCAGGTCGACGATCACGCGACCAGCGCCTGAGGCGTCAAACCTGGCGAAATCGACGCCCAAACCGCCGTCTAGTAGATCAGCTCCCGCACCCCCGTAGAGCTGGTCCGCGCCGTCGCCGCCAAAGAGGAGGTCGTCTCCTCCGTCGCCCTTGATGAGATCGTCGCCCCCTTGGCCATAGATCGTGTTGGCCTGCCCGTCGCCGATCAGGGTGTCGCTCTCGCTCGAACCAACCAAGCCCTCGATCGAGACCAAAACATCGCCTGCCGCTTCACCGACAAACCCCCGTCCCTGCGAAAGATCGACATAGACCGCGCCCGCCGTGTCGTAGCGGGCCAAGTCGTAACCTGCGTCGCCGACTAGTAAGTCCGCGCCTGCCCCGCCGTAGAGGTGGTCCCCTCCGGCTCCGCCATACAGCGCGTCGTCGCCACCCTCGCCACGAAGTTGGTCGTCCCCGCTCTGACCGTAGAGAGTGTTCTCACCAGCGTTACCTCCAAGCACATCGGAGTAACTCGACCCTACCAGGCCTTCGACATCGGACAAGACGTCGCCAAGAGCGTCGCCGGCCGAAACAGATCCGGGCGTGAGACTGACCGTGACACTCGCCAAGGCCTCGTCATAGCGCGCGAAGTCGTAGCCTGCGCCGCCACGTAGCGCATCGCCAGCTGGCCCGCCATAGAGGTGATCGTTTCCGTCGCCACCTTCCAGGATGTCAGCGCCGAGGCCGCCGCTCAGCACGTCGTCCCCGCCTTGACCGTAGAAAAGGTTGTCGGCGCTGTTGCCGTATATCAGGTCGCCAAAAGCACTGCCCACAACGCCTTCAAGCTTTGTGTAGGCGTCGCCTTGGGCCATTCCCCCAGAGCCCAGGCCGTTGATAAAATCCACGGCGACGCGGGCGTCGGAAAGATCGTAGCGAACGATGTCAAAGCCAGCTCCCCCGTCGAGGATGTCGTTCCCAGCGTCACCATAAAGATGGTCGCCGCCATCTCCGCCCGCGAGATAGTCCGCGCCGGCTCCACCGTGCAACTGGTCGCCGTACTGGCATTTTAGCTGTATGTCGTAGCCCCAGCTCGACGCAGTCGATCAGCAGCGGGGCGGTCGCGCGGGTAGGCTTATCGGGCCAGCCAATCTTCCCTCGTGGGGCCGCGGCATGACGCTGGGGTAGATCCGGGATCGCGCTCTAGCTTCTAAGCTCTAAAGCGAGGACGGAGGGAGCAGACCGATCATACCAGCCAAGCAGCGCCGAGCCAATTCCGGCCAATCCCGTCATCATGCCCGGTGGATGCCCCGGGGTTTCCAGGAGCCAATCCCCGACGGTTCTGTTGGAGGCCGCGAGCGATTTCGCGCGATCCAAGCCCCATTGGAAGTCGTCAGCGTCGCCGCAGCGTAGCACTTCGATGTTGCCGAGCTCACCGTGGCAAAGTGAATCAAAGTTCAACGCGGGCGCCTGCTTGACGGCCTCACGAGCTCGGCGAAGATCGCTTTCGACGTGCGAGGGCGTTCCATGTAGGGAAAGGTCGGCAATGATCTGCCGCGAAAGGCCGATGCCCGGCGTGCCGTGACACCAGGCCATAGATAGGCGATTGGTGACACCGTTCTCCTCGCCTCGAAGATCTGGCCAGAGGCCGCTGGCGCTGTCGAATGTGGTGGCTTCGTAGGCCAGGGCCTCCCAGGCGAGCTCTGCCAGGGCCGGGGCTGCCGTGGCCTTTGCGGTGGAAGCCAACGCGACGGCGATTCCTGCTACACCGTGGGACAAGCCGGTGAGCTTTTCAGGAAGGCCTTGCGGGCGCCACCAGGCCAAGCCGTCCTCCCGATGGGCCGTTGCTACAAGCCGCTGGGCGCAGACTTGAGCTGTTTCCAACGCCAGGTCCTCGATGGGCGCGAGGCGGGAAGCCCTCAGCGCAACCAGGGCGGCCCCGGCGCATCCGGAGATGAGATCCAGGTCTAGATCGCCTTTCGCCAGAGTTCGGATGCGCGCAAGGCGGCGGCGAACCGCGACGATGTTGTCATCCTCCAGAACACTGGACATGCGCAGGTCAGCGTAGACCCGCCCCGCCAAACCGTTGAAAGCTCCGATGCCTCGGGTCCGGCGGTCCTGAGGAAGGCGCACGGCGTTCAGGCAACGGCGCGCCAAATCCTTGGTCTGACGACACTGCGTCGCGGCCGCGAGCTCGGCAAGGAATGTGCCGACACCGCCGACGCCGTCATATAGCTCGAAATTGGTGAGCTCGACCCTGCCTCTGTAATTGTCGTGCTTCTCTATGGTCGCCCAGACAGGAATTCCTGAAGCGATGAACGCGCGCTTGCGAAGATGCCAACCGATGGCCGATGCACGGTCAAGCAAGACGGAGTCGTCGGTATAAGCAGAGATGTTTTCGGTGGGCGCCCGGGCCGCGAAGCCGAAGAGGGGTGCGTGAAAGGCACTTCTCAGAAGGTCCAGTTGTCGCTGAAGGTCGTCCTCCCCGAGATTGCGCAGCCGCCGCTTGAGGGTGTCGAAGCCCGAACGACTGAAGAAATTCGCGATCCGTCGGCCTCTTGAATCCAAGAGATCGCGGGATTGCGCGGCGCTGTGAAAGATCGGTATGTCGCCGCGCTTGAGATCGGCGAGCTCCGCCTGCAGAACTCGGATTCGGTCGCGTCTCGAGCGCCCATCGTGGCGGACGAGCGGGGCGAAGGCGAAGGTATGGTCAAGATCGGATCGCAGGTAACGCGGATGATACGATCCACGCAGAGCCCGGGCGTATTCGGCGGTTCCTCTGACGACGAACCGCGACGTCACATCGGCGAAGCCGGCCATCGCTCCGCCGGCTTTGAGGAGCTGTGACCGGCCTCGAAGCAGCGCCTGATAAGCCCGCTCGAACCCAGCGGTGATTTGCGACAGATGATCGACCGGCGAGGCCGGGGCGCCCCGAAGACGGGGGGCGTTGCGCAGGTGGGCGCGGATGACGATCTGAATATCCTCGAGCCCCGCGTCATCCCGGTCCAGCCGGGCAAGGCGCGCGGCGACCGGACCCTTCTGGTCGGTGAGCATCGTCGCGCCGCTCATGTCGACGACTACCCCGTCCAGCTCGAACGGATGCGGCAGATACCCGATGCGCAGCACGCTGTCGGAGCGCACTTGACTGACCACGCGACCGGCCTTTCCGACCAGCGCGGCGTCGGGAAACATCAACGTCTCCTGGTCAATCAGATAGGGATATTCGCCCGCACAGATAATGTTCTCGTTGTGCACGTCATTGAGGCCGCAGATGTAGGAGATGCAGAGCAGGGCTCCTATGCGCTGGAAGCAGCCTTGAATTTGGGAGTTTGTGCCGCACTCCGCCGCGCTTATGTGTTCGACCCAGCCATGATGCTCGCGGGGCAAGATGCGGATCGTCGGCAGATCTAGATCCGTTTGGCCGTTGATCCATTCATACACGGCGTTCAGGGCGGAATCTGCCGCCAGGCTGCGGGGCTTGTAGATTACTCGACGTCCGCTCAGCGTGATCGCCGTCACGCATCGTCCGCCGGCATGAGCGTCTCCGAGACCGAACTCGACGTCCTGCAGAGCCAGGCCGGGAAGGTCGAACGTCCCGACCAGCGCCTCCCGGTCGTCCGCGAGCGCTCGAATGACCTCATCCCAGGCCCGCATCGTGTCCCGGGTCATGCCTGCCAGGATTGTGTCCAGCACCGGGGCCAGTTCGACGATCTGGCGGCGGACGACGGGATCTCGGGCGCCCAGAAAGAAATCCCTCGCACGATCTTCCGGCGTTTCGCCTGACAGTCGGCCTGACACGCGCCAGAGATTTAAAGCGACGGCCACGCTCGGGTTCACGACCTCTTCGAACCGCCCTCTCAGCCCTCTGACGAAGGCATCAGCGATCGCCTCACGATCGAGTCCGTACCAGGGCGACAGACGCGACAGGCTCTCGAGGATTGCACGTCTCGCACGGGCGACGAACGGTGCCGTGAGGCTCAACGGCCCATCGACCTCGCCCTTGATCCCGCCCGTCTTGGTCCAGCTCTCGGAATATTCCTTCAGAACGTCCTGGAGGAACTGGCCGTCACCATGGTCGGCGTCTTTCCCGAGGGCTAAGCGCTCCTGGTCGACGAAAGGCTCCACGACCTTCCGCCACTCTTCCAGGAGATCGCCGCTCTTGCCGAAGTACAGGTCGGATAGATAATTTAGCCTGTCATCCGGTTCGGCTCGGCGGCCTTTCCCCATACTTGTGTCCACCGGAGCAGCAGCATCCATTTAAGCTCTCTACATTCCTCGAAATCGGTAGAATAGACCGCCACCCAGGGGATGGCGGTCCAGTTCTCAGGCGCAGGTCCCCGTCGTCAGGGTCGGGCAGTTGGTCGTCGTAACGCAGCGCGGAACGAAGGTGTCGGCGGGACACCCGGCCGTGTTGCAGCTCGGCCCGCCGTTGAACGTCCCTGGAACAGGGTTGGTCTTCGGCGGTATTTCGCCCATGCGGACCGGCGCTGCGGGTAGAGGGTTGGCTTCGACGCTTTCCAAGGCCTTGCTCACCAGATCGACATCAACGTCGAGAAGGTCGCTCAGCAACCGGGCGGCTTGCGAGGGATCTTGGCGAGCCAGATCCTCCATCCGCCCGTCGAGCCAAATCTGCGCGGTCACTTGAGCGACAATGGTGCTGTCGCTGGCCAACCGGCCGATATTTTCCATTCTACTCATCTTGAGCCCTCAATAAGATTGCGTGGAACGCCACCATGCAACTTGACGATGATATCGCTAAAATTGCAATACGGCTCAGCTCTCGAGTCGTCTGTGCTGCGCAATTGTCTGGACGCGGGGCTAATCCTGCTCGGAGGCCCGCTCAGTGAATCGGCGAGCACCCCCTGGCCTCTAGCCAGCGCCTGGCTGAGGCTTCGGGATCAGCGGCAGGCTCGTCCGGTGAGATGGGACCGTTTACGGGCGTCTTTGCACGGTCCTCGACCCGAGCAGTTGTTATTAGAAGTCGGCTATCGTCGGACAAGAGAAATGGACTGTTGGCAGTGGTCAGGCCTGCCGTCGCCGCTCCAAAAGAACGCGTCTCGGGCCGGCCGGACAGCGCGACGGCCACCATTTCACCCGAACTTGCCGTTTGGGGACCCAATAGCACCGCCACCGGCTCCCCCCGCGCCTTGCCCGGTGCGGGCGGTTTGCCGCCCATGGTCGAGTTGGGCCGATCAAACGTCCAGGGCGTTCGCGCGCCGTCGCCGGCAACAAACCACCCGAACGGCGCGGGCAGGACCAGCGGTCTCAGCCCCGCCACCATCGGCCACATGTTGCCGCCCAGGTTCGACCGCAGGTCGATGATCCAGCCGCACGTGCCGCCGGACGATGCCTCGGCGAACGCCCGATCCAGGGCGGCGCGATAGGCCGCCTCTCGTCCCTCCACCGTTCCAGGCAGTGTCAGCTTTCCCACGCGACCAACCCGTTCGCCGCGCGGCAGCGCGACCAGGTCGGACCCCATCGGGGCGCTCGTGTCGGACGTCGATGGGGGTATGAAGCGTGTGTGCGGCTCGCCCAGGGCTGCGACAAGCATCTTCAGCGCCGGGTAGACGTCCGACGTCGTTTGGGCCCCGATCGTCCGCGCCTCGGCTTGGCCCCTCAGGTCGGGCCAAGAGATACTGGGCGAACGATAGAAATGTTGTTGGAGCAGATCCATCGCATGTTCCAGGTAGTTCGTCGCCGCGGGCGAAGTCGCCGGCGCGGGCCCCGCCGCCAGACGAAGATCGTCGAACCGGGCGCTGCTGTCGCCAGCGACGATGACGCCGACGAAGATTCGGGTCGCGTCCGCGGCGATCGGCCCATGGATGACGACATCGCGCCAATCGCTGACAGGAAGAGGCCGATCCGTCATGTTGTCGATGAAGCCGATGGCGCCGCCGGGGCGGTCCACCCTCAGGACAGCGCCCACCAAACCGCGGGCTCGGTCGACCTTGACGCGCAAGGTGAGCGTCGCATACGCGCCTCGCATCGAGGCGGCATCAACCGTTTGCGAGGCCAGGAAGAACTGCTGAGAGGGCGGAGCCGCATCGGCGCCCCAGGCGACCGATAATTCCATATTGTCGCGAAAGTCGAGCCGATAGTGTTCTGCGCCCCCGTCGAGATTGGAAATCTTCCAACCTTGGGCGCCCTGGGAAAAATCGCCGTTGGTCAAAAGATTGACCTCGGCGTGGGCCCAGAGCGGCGACACCAGAACCAGGACGGACAGCATCAGGGCCAACGCCGGCCAGTAGACCAGGCGCCGAGCAGAATTTCTTCTCACGAGCATGGTCCGCCCTCCACCGCAAGGACGGCAGCCCCCCCCGGCACCTCGTGCAGCCGTCCGTCCTCGAAGCGAAGGACGCGTCTTGCCGCCGCGATGGTTTGCGGCCTGTGAGCTATGACAATCCTGGTCATCTTCATCGCGCCAAGATTGGCCGCGATCCGAGTTTCCGAGGCGACGTCGACGTGCGACGTGGCCTCGTCCATCAGCAAAACCATGGGGCGGCGATAGAGCGCCCGCGCAATCAGGATCCTCTGACGTTGTCCTCCGGAGATGGCTCTGCCTGCTTCGCCCAGATAGGTCGCGATCCCGTCCGGCATCGCCTGGATGTCGGCCATGATGTCGGCGACGTCGAGACACGCCCAGACCAGCTCGATGTCCGGGCTTCGCTCGAAAAAGGTGACATTCTCGAGGACGGTGCCGTCTAGCAATTCATCGTCCTGCATGACGACGCCGAACGCTCTTCGGACGATCGACAGGTTGATCGCTGGATAAGGAAGACTGTTTAAGCGGACCTCGCCCACCGTCGGCGCGTAGAGACTGGAGATCACCTTCAGCAAGGTAGACTTCCCGGACCCCGACGGGCCGACGATCGCCAGATGGTCGCCTGAGGCGACCTGGAGGTTGACGCGGTCCAGGACGTCCGGGCCGTCTGGGCCATAGCGGAACGACACGTCTCTAAGCTCGATGCAGGCGCCCTTACCGCGGAGGACCGCGCCGGCCTTGCCACCGTAATCCTCGGCCGGCGCTGACGCGATTTCCGCCAGGCGGTCCAAATAGGTGCGCAGAGTCCGCCAGGTAAAGAACTGCTCCAACAAGCTGGTCGCGCGCTGGATGAACATCGAAAGATATGCCGTCGCCGCGACCATGGCTCCGATGGTCAGGTCGCCCTCGAGCGTCTGCCGAGCGCCCACATAGACTGCGGCCACCGACGCCAAGCCCACGATGGCGCTGTTGACGGCGGTGAAATTGCTGGCGGCGACGTTGGTGGCCTGGCTCGACATTATTGTGGCGTGAAAGCGACCCTGCCAGTCCCCTCGCTGGGCCATCTCCGCGCCCATCGCTTTGATGCTCTGGATGGCGCGCACGATCTCCAGACGCTTAATGTGTTCAGAAACGGCGGCAGCGATCGCGGACTGGCTCAGCCGCAGCGTCAGCGGCACGGCGAACAGCCTCATTATGAAATAAGCGAGCACACCAAAAAGCGCGACAGCCGTTATGACGGGCGAGGTCGCGAAGAGGACCAGCAGCAACCCGACGGACAGAAGCCCATCGATGGCTATGGCGATGCTGCCAGAAAACACGCCGCGCGCCTGATCCACCGCCTGCAGCCGGTCGAGGATGTCCGCCGTTGGTCTACCTTGGAACCAGCGCAACGGCAGCTTCAGCAAGTGCTCGAACAGACTTCGACCAACTTCCCAATTTATCTGGCTGTTGAGCTGTTGCGTCACGTAGCCGCGCAGCGCGTTGGCCGTCGCGTTCAGGATCGCGAGCGCGACGAATGAAACCGCCAGCAAATCCAACAACTGCCGGTCGCTGTGCATAGCGACGTCGTCTATGGCGATCCGCAGGAGCATCGGCGACGCCAAGAAATAGCACTGAAGAAACATCGAAAACGCCAGCGCTTCCAGCGCAAGCCGGATCGACGCTCGGCCCTTCGGCGCCAAATGCAGAAGAGTCAGCCTGTTGGGCACGTTGCGCCAGGCCTTTACGAGCTCGATCGCTGCGGCGCGCTCCGCGGTTATGGCCTCGCGCAGGGCGCATACGTGCCAACCGTTGGCCGCGTCGTAGATCCGCACGCGGCCAAACGACAGGAAACGATCCAGCACGACAAGATCGCCGTCGCTGCGCAAGATGAGGCTTCCACGGGGCAGGTCGCGGGCGCTCTTCCTGTCGACCCGGACGAGGCGAGCCGTGAGACCAGCGCGTTCGGCCGCCGCGGCCACGTCAATGAGATTGGGTGGTGTCCCCGCATCGAACGCGAAACTGGATATCGCCGCCTCTTCCAAGGCGCGATCGACCACCCCTGCGGCGATCTTTAGGCTGTGCGCCCAGGCTCGCGCCTCAGACGGCCGCAACCGGGCGGACAGATCTTCGAAGTCGGTGTCCTCGATCATTCTTGCAACCGCGCGCGCAAAGCTCCGGCGGGGGCGACCAACCAACTGAACAGCGAGCGGCGCTCGAGCGTCACAAGGCCCGTCGCCTTCATGCCAGCCACCAGAGGCCAATCACGGCCGTTGGCCGTCATCGCATTTCGAGCAAGCCTGACCCTGATCCGATAGCGAGGTTCGTGAACCCCGTCGTCAAGCCCAGGCGGACTGCTCGGCGTGGCTTCGACGGCGGCGATGCTGCCCCGCGCGAAACCAAACGACTGGTACGGAAACGCGTCGTACGACACCTTGACCTTGTCGCCCACGCGGATGAGGCCGACCGAGCGCGACGGGGCCCATAACTGCACTTCCATTGCGCCCCCCGGGGGTAACAGGACCGCCACCGCCTCATCAGCCGTCACCGCGCCGCCGACCTCGGCTCGCAGGCCGGAAATCCGGCCCGTCCTTTCGGCGCGCAGGACGATCTCTTGGCTTCCTAGGGCCGAGGCCAACTTTTCCTCGACCGTCGCGCGCGCGGCGTCCAGCCCCGAAAGACTTTGCGTGGCGCGGGCGGAGGCGGCGTTCAAATCCAGGTCGACCGCGCCGAGGGACGCCTGGAGAGACATGGCCTGCTGCTCCAAGGTGGAGGCGGCGATTTCGGTCTGGAGAAGCTCATCGCGCCACTGTTGGATCTGGAGGCCTGAGACAAACCCGCGGTCGAACAAGGGTTTCGCCCGCTCCAGCCGCTCGCGCGCCAGCGCCAGGCGCTCGTTCGCCAAACGTTGACTTTTCCGAAGGCTCTCCGCCTGCGCATGCAGCGACGCCGCCTTTACCTCGAGTTCTCGTACATCACGCTGCTGTATGACTTTCTCTGCGGCGCGTTGTTCGGCCAAGGCGACAAACTGCGCCTTGCTGGCTTCAGCCAGCATTCCCCCGACACTGCGTCCCCCGCTGACGCTTTCGTCCACTGCAATGGTCACGACCGGCGCGCCCGCCCCGACGAGCTGACCTTCGCTCACATGGACAATCTTGATCCGCCCCGACCGTGTCGATCGAAACGTGACGCTACCCTGACTGGGCGCGACGAAACCTGAGATGGTCTCCTTACGGGCATAGCTGCCGGTCGAGACCAGGGCCGTCAAGGCCGCCATGCATACGCAGAAGAACACGCTCAGCGATCTTGTCCCTTGGCCGCCGAGATAGAACGCCTCCGGCAACTGATCGAGATCTTCTCGCCATACTTGGGCCTGCTGGCCGCCTCCGCCGTCCAAGCGCATCTCCTATCGGTCATTGACGCCCCCTGGAGCGAGCAGCGACTATTAGGCCCTAAGTTGTAAAGTCGCAGGTTACTGCTTTTGGAGCCTAGCTGTGGAGACGACGGAAACCAACCCGGGGTTGACGTGAAAATCACGCGCTGTCGTCAGCACGTGATTGCAATTACCCTCGCCGCAGCCGCGCATGTGATCGTGCTGTGCGCGCTCTTTCTTTCGCCGCCGCAAAACACAAACGCGCCCGAACGTATCGTGGAGATATCGATCGCTCCGCCTGCGATGCCGACGGAAACGCGACGGCGGACGTCGGCGCCCCGCCCCAGGGCGCCATCGTCGGAGCGACCGGACCAAGGGGATTTTCGTAGCTCAGGAGGCGATGCAACCTATTTCCGTGAAGACGACCTGGCCCCGCACCGAGACTCTCCCCCGCCTTCGCCGATAGAACCCTTCTGGCGAGTGGACGCGAAACTCGCGGCACAGATAGCGGTGACCGACGCCGTCGCCCTGTCTCGTCTGGATGCGACATGCAACGGGCTGACCACATATCGACTGACGTCGTGGCAACGCGACTACTGCGAGAGGATGTGGTCCGGAATGAAGCCGAAAGGATAGGTGCGCATCGAGCTGTTGCGTGACCATGAACCAGCGACAGGCGCCCAATCGCTCACGCCGTCCGTCGGTCTGGTCGAACTGGCGAAAGAGGCAATCCGCGATCATTGGGAGCGGCATACCGCATCAGCCAAACGACTGATCGAAGCAGGCAAGCTTGAGTTGAAACTCGACCGCAGTATCGATCAGCTTCTGGATCGGATCGTAGAGAGGGATAGCGAAACGGTGGTCGCCGCTTATGAGCGCAAACTGAAAGTGTTGAGGAGCGGCGAGCCGAACTTCATGATCAGGTCGCTCGCACAGACGAGAAAAAGCCGGACCCAGCGCGAGCAGTTAGAACTGCGCTCAAGTTTCTCTCAAACCCTTGTATTTTTTGGAATTCTGGGGCGCCCAGCGAGAAGCCTTTGGTGGCAAAACTCGTGTTTCCAAGCGGCTCACATATAGCCGGGAAACAGGGTTTAGAACGCCATTAAGTGATTGTCTCTTCTTGGCTTTCTCGTCTTTCGAGGCCTTGAGAGAGAAAATGGCGCGCCCGGAACGATTCGAACGTCCGACCCTCAGATTCGTAGTCTGATGCTCTATCCAGCTGAGCTACGGGCGCGCACTGCCTTTCGGCGAGGCGGGGGAGATAGCCCGGACGATCCGGGGACGCAAGCGCCTTTTGATGCAAAATCGGCGAAGTTTGTGGAGAAGGGCTTCTGGGCCTTGACCCGCAAGGCTCCGCTCCCTTCTTGAGAGGGAGAACCTTGGCCGCTTGCGGATCGTGATCGCGCGCTCTCCGTTTCCGTGACCAGGGTCCCATGTGCCCCGAGTCCCTCGACGAAAGTTCGCCATGCGCCTGATCGCCCCGCTGCTCCTCGCCCTGATCGCCGGCTGCGCGCCCCTCTCGGCGGAGGCCCGGCCGCCAGCCGAGGGTGCGGTCGCCGCTAAGACGCCGGCCTACAAGCCCAGTGGCATGGTGGCGGCGGCCAATCCGCTGGCGGTCGAAGCCGGCCTGCGTGTGCTGCGCGACGGCGGCACGGCGGTGGACGCGGCCGTGGCCGTGCAGGCGGTGCTGGGCCTGGTCGAGCCGCAGAGCTCTGGCCTGGGCGGCGGCTCGTTCATGGTCTTCTACGACGCCAAGACCGGCAAGGTGACCGCCTATGACGGCCGCGAAAAGGCGCCTCAGGGGGCGACGCCGCAGCTGTTCATGGGTCCGGACGGCAAGCCGCTGAACTTCGTGACCGCGGTGCTGTCGGGCCGGTCGACCGGCGTGCCCGGCGCGGTGGGCATGCTGGCTCAGGCCCAGAAGGAGCACGGCAAGGCCGCCTGGAACACGCTGTTCAAGGACGCCGAGCGCCTGGCCGACGGCGGCTTCACGGTCAGCCCGCGCCTCGCCGGCATGATCAACAGCCCCCGTGTGCCGCAGAACACCGCGCCGGATGTGATCGCCTATTTCACCAAGCCGAACGGCCAGCGCTACCAGGCCGGCGACACTCTGAAGAACCCCGCCTACGCCGCCACCCTGCGCGACCTGGCCGGCAAGGGTCCCAGCGCCCTCTACGAGGGTCCGCTGGCCCAGAAGATCGTCGATCGCCTGCACCAGGGCGACCTGCCCTCCACCATGACCTTGGCGGACCTGAAGGCCTACAAGCCGCGCTCGGCCGATGCTCTGTGCCGGCCGTGGAAGGTCTACACCGTCTGCGTGCCCAATCCGTCGTCGAGCGGCGTGTCGGTGATCCAGGCCCTGATGATGCTGGAGCACACCGATATCGCCAAGCGCGGCCCCACCGATCCGGTGGCCTGGACCCAGCTCGCCGAGGCCGAGCGGGTGATGTACGCCGACCGCGACCGCTATGTGGGCGACCCGTCGTTCGTGAAGGTGCCGGTCGACGGTCTGCTGGACCCGGCCTATGTGGCCGAACGCGCCAAGCTGATCGGCCAGACCGCCGGGGCCGCCCCACCCTTCGGCCTGCCCAAGGGCGCGCCGGTCGTCGGCCCCGACAGCACCCAGGAACCGGCCGGCACCACCCACATGGTCATCGTCGATCCGATGGGGAACGTGGTGTCGATGACCACGACGGTCGAGAGCGTGTTCGGTTCGGGCCGGATGGTCGGCGGCTTCTTCCTCAACAACCAGCTGACCGACTTCAACTTCGACCCCCGCGACGGCGACGGCGCGCCGGGCGCCAACGCGGTGGCCGGCGGCAAAAGGCCGCGCTCGTCGATGGTGCCGATCGTGGTGCTGGACAAGGACGGCAAGTTCCTGGCCGCCCTGGGCTCGCCCGGCGGCTCGGCGATCCTGTCCTATAACCTCAAGGCCATGGTCGGGGTGTTCGACTGGGGCCTGACCATGCAGCAGGCCATCAACCTGCCCAACCTGGTGGCGCGCGGCGACATGTTCTCCGCCGACGTCGACCGGTTCGGCCCGCAGATGACGGCGGCCCTCCAGGCGCGCGGCGTGGCGATCAAGACGGGCCAGGTCGAGGGCTCGGGCCTGCACGGCGTGATCGTGCGGCCGGGCGGCGTACTGGAAGGCGGCGCCGATCCCCGGCGCGAGGGCGTGGCGAAGGGGCTCTAGCCCTTAGGGCTTCGACCTCGCCTTCGGCTTGGCCTCTTCAGCCGGCGCTTCGGGCAGCGGCTCCGGCGTCCCGGCCAGGGTCAGGTCGAAGACCGAGCCGCCGGGGCCGGTCTCTACGAGCGCCAGGTCGCCGCCGTGTCCCTGGGCCAGCTCGCGGGCGATGGCCAGGCCCAGGCCTGTACCGCCGCGGCGCACCGAGCCCACGAATGGCTGGAAAAGATTGGCGCGCGCCTTCTCCGGCACGCCCGGGCCGTCGTCGGACAGGCGCAAGACGCTCATGCCCTCGGCGCGGCGCAGCTCGACGAACACCCGGCCCTTGCGGCCGCGATCGGGCGCGCCCTCAATGGCCTCGCGGGCGTTGCGCAGCAGGTTGGTCAGGATGCGGTGCAGCTGGTCCGGATCGGCAACCACCTGTTCGCGGTTGTCGATCACCGTCTCCAGGGCCACGCCCGAGGGCAGCAGGCCGGCGTCCTCGGCGGCCATGTCGAGGGCGGCGCGCAGCGGCGTGGCGCGCAGGGCTGGGGCCGGCTCCTTGGACTTGCCGTAGGCCATGACGTCGCTGGCCAGGGTGATGGCGCGGTCCAGGGCCCGCTCCAGCCGCGGCAGGGCCTGGGCCACCTTGGGGTCGCCAAGGGCGGCCAGGCGGTCGGAGGCCATCTGGGCGCTGGTCAGCATGTTGCGCAGGTCGTGATTGATCTTGGCCACCGCCTCGCCCAGGGCCGCCAGGCGGGCCTTAGCCTGCAGGGCGGTCAGCAGGTCGGTCTGCATCATGTCCAGCTCGCGCTCGGCGCGGCCGATCTCGTCGCGACGGCGCGAGACCACCACCCGGGCGGCGGGATCCTCTGGATTGGCGCGGAACCGCTCCATGGCCTGAGTGATGCGCTGCATCGGCCGCACGAGCAGGAAGTTCAGCGATAGATAGATCAGCCCCCCGGCCAGCGCGGCGACGAAGACCGTCACCCCGGCCAAGCGGCCCAGATTGGCGATCAGCTCGGCCTTCAGCTGGGCGTCGGGCAGGACGATCTCGACGAACTCCGCCTCCTGGCGGAATCTCGGCTCGGCCATGACCCGCACCATGCTGCCGGGCTTGCTCTTGAGGGTGAAGAACGGCGCGGCCAGCCACGAGCCCGGGTTCTGGCGGCGCAGGTCGACCAGATAGGGCGTGGTGATCTTCAGGCCGCGCGGCTCGGTGGGCAGGACCAGGCGGCGGGCGCCGTCGACCTCGAGCGCCACGATCACCACCCCCGCCTGGTCCAGCAGCTGCTGCGACACCCGGTCGGTCACCCGCCGCTCGGGGTCGGCGTCGGCGATGGTCGAAGCCAGTTCGGCGGCCCGCACGCGGTCCAGCAGCCACTGCTCTTCCAGATAGGCCATGGCCGGGGGCAGAATGACCGCGCCGGCGATGGCCACGAACAGGGCGGTCAACAGCAGCAGGCGCGCCGACAGGCCGCCGGGCCACGGGAAGCGACGCCCTGGCTTGGCTGTTTCCGGAACGGACGGCGTGACCGGCTCGGTCATCTGTCTGGGTTACTTCAGGTCTGAGGCTTCGGCAACGCGTCGGCGTCGCCAATAGCGCCACAGCGGCGGCAGGAGAGCTAGGCCGCCCATCGCCGCGATCGGCAGATAGATGCGCGGCGAGAACAGGGTGTGCAGGGTCACCGGCTCGCCGCTGGCGAAGATGTGCCCCAGGCCTGCGCCGATGCCGGCATAGACGAACGAGCTGGGCACCATCCCCAGGAACGAGGCCAGCAGATAGGTCCGCACCGGGATGTTCATCAGGCCCGAGGCGACATTGACCAGCAGCAGGGGGAAGGCCGGGATCAGGCGCAGGGTCAGCAGGTAGGAGAAGGCGTCGGCCTTGAAGCCCTCTTCGATCCGCGCGAGCAGGGCGCCGGGCTTCTTGCGCAGGAAATCGCCGAAGGCGGTGCGGCAGACCAGATAGACCACGGTCGAGCCGCCGGTCGCGCCGGTCACCGCCGCGGCGCCGCCGCCGATCGGTCCGAACAGGAAGCCGCCGGTCAGCGACAGGATCAGGGCGCCCGGCAGCGAGATCGACACCGTGGCCACGTAGATCAGCACGTAGATCACGGCCGTCTTCAGCGGATTGGCGGCGGCGTAGGCCTGCAGGGCCTGGCCATGAGCCTGCAAGGTGGCCAGGTCGAGCTTGCCGGCCAGGCCGCTGCTCAAGGCGACGACCAGCAGGATCAGCAGCGCCCCCAGGGGGCCGAACCGCCGCAGCCAGGCCAGGGTGGTGTCCGGCGTCATCCGGCGCCGATCGCGTCGCTGACCGAGGCGAAGCCCTCGGCGCGGAGCCGGGCGGCCAAGTCGGCCTTGATCCGCTGGACAAGGCCGGGTCCGCCATAGACCAGGGCCGAATAGAGCTGCACGGCGCAGGCCCCTGCGCGGATCTTGGCCAGAGCGTCGGCGCCGCTGGCGACACCGCCGGCGCCGATCAGGGCCATCCGGCCGGCGTTGACCGCGTGGAAGCAGGCCAGCACGGCGGTGGAGGCGGTCAGCAGCGGCCTGCCCGAAAGCCCGCCGCTCTCGGCCTTCTGGGGCGAGGTCAGGTGATCGGGACGGGCGATGGTGGTGTTGCTGACGATGATCCCGTTCAGGCCGCTGGCCGCGGCGGTCTCGACGATGGCCTCGACCTCGTCGTCGGCCAGGTCGGGGGCGACCTTCAGGAAGATCGGATAGTCGACCGTGCCGGCCGCCTTCAGCAGGCCCCGCGCCTCGGCGATGCGGCCAAGCAAGTCCTCCAGCGCCGCCTTGGTCTGCAGGGCGCGCAGGCCGGGGGTGTTGGGCGAGGAGATGTTGACGGTGAAATAGTCCGACAGGCCCCACAGCCGCGTCAGGCCGGTGACGTAGTCGGCGATGCGGTCGGTCGCGTCCTTGTTGGCCCCGATATTGGCGCCGACCACGGGGGCGCGGCTGCCGGACGGGCCGCGGGCCTTCAGGGCCGACAGGCGCCGGGCGAAGGGCTCCAGGCCCTCGTTGTTGAAGCCCATGCGGTTGATCACCGCCTGGTCCTCGGTCAGCCGGAACAAGCGCGGGCGCGGATTGCCGGCCTGGGCCAGGGGCGTGACCGTGCCGCACTCCACGAAGCCGAAACCGGCCTGGGACATGGCGGCGGGGACCTCGGCGTTCTTGTCGAAGCCGGCGGCCAGGCCCACGCAGTTGGACAGCGGCAGGCCCGCGACCGTGCAGGCCAGGATCGGGTCGTCGACGTCGGACTGGCGCGGGCCCAACCCCATCTTCAGCCCCTTGATCGCCCAGCCGTGGGCGTCCTCGGGGTCCAGCGCATGCAGGGCGCGGGCGGCGATGTCGTGAAGGCTCATGCGGGCAGCTCGCCCACGATCGGCACGCCGTCGGCGTCCAGCTCCAGCGCCCGCTCGGCGATCACCTCGTCGGCCTTCAGGTCGCGGAACAGGTGCGGGAACAGGGCCCCTCCGCGCGAGGCCTCCCACTTCAGGGCCTCGCCCAGGTCGTTCGCCTCGACGGTCAGCAGCATCAGGCCTTCCTGGCCCTTGAAATAGAGTTCGGCCGTCTTCTGGGCGGTGTCGTGGCCGGAGAAGTGGATGAAGCCGTCGGCGTGGTCGACCGCCGAACCCGTGAACGCCCCCGAGGCGCGCGCGGCGTCCCATTCGGTCTTCGGGAGGATCTTGTAGATCTTGCTCATTCGCCGCCGTGTCCGCCGTTTTCCGAAGCATAGAACAGGTGGCTCAAGGTCGGGGCTCCATCGGGATCGATCGCGAAGACCGCGACGGTGGCGGTCGGGAATTTGCCGCGCAGCTGGGCCAACTGGGCGGGCTCGGCCGGGCCGCCCAGGGCTAGGCGAAGCGCCAGCTCGTGCAGGCCGGGATTGTGGCCGACCACCATCACCGTGCCGCCGTCGGGCGCCTCCTCGCGGATCGCCGACAGCACCTCCTGGGCTTCGGCGTGATAGAGGTCGCGGCGCAGCTCGGAGCGGGCTTGGGGAAAGGCCGGAGCGGCCGCCGCCCAGGTCTCGCGGGTGCGGCGGGCCGAGGAGACCAGGGCCAGGTCCGGCGACAGGCCGGCCCGCGCCAGGACCTTGCCCATCAAGGCGGAGTCGTTCTGGCCGCGCGGCGCCAGGGCGCGCTCGAAGTCGCCGCCCGAGGCGGCGTGGGCCTCGGCCTTGCCGTGGCGCATGAGGATCAGTCGGTCCATGCCCCTCCATAGCCTCCGCCGGGGCGCTCAGGAAGCGCCGGTTGACGAAGGCCGCGGTTGACATGGGGGGCGCCAAGCGGTCCAAGGCGACATGGCTGAACTCGACTTCGCGGGACAGGTGCTGTCGGAGGGCGGAACCTGGCGGTTCCCGGCCCATAGCCCCCTGCTGCTGGACTCCGGCGGCAAGCTGGAAAACCTCGAAATCGCCTACCGCACCTGGGGCGCGCTGAACGAGGACGGCACCAACGCCATCCTGATCTGTCACGCCCTGACCGGCGACCAGCATGTGGCCGGAACGCATCCTGTCAGCGGCAAGCCAGGTTGGTGGACGCGCTTGGTCGGCCCGGGCAAGCCGATCGACCCGGCCAAACACTTCATCATCTGCTCGAACGTGGTCGGCGGCTGCATGGGCTCGACCGGACCGGCCTCGATCAATCCGGCCACCGGCCAGCCCTACGGCCTGAGCTTCCCGGTCATCACCATCGCCGACATGGTGCGCGGCCAAGCCATGCTGGTCGAGGCGCTGGGCGTGGAGACCCTGCTGGCTGTGGTCGGCGGCTCGATGGGCGGCATGCAGGTTCAGCAATGGGCCGCCGACTATCCCGACAAGCTGTTCAGCGCGGTGATCGTGGCCTCGGCCTCGCGCCACTCAGCCCAGAACATCGCCTTCCACGAGGTGGGCCGCCAGGCGATCATGGCCGACCCCGACTGGAAGGGCGGAGCGTACGCCGAGGGCAAATCGCGCCCGGAAAAGGGCCTGGCCGTCGCCCGGATGGCGGCCCACATCACCTATCTGTCCGAGCCGGCCCTGCAGCGGAAGTTCGGCCGCGAGCTGCAGCGCGACGGCCTGTCGTGGGGCTTCGACGCCGACTTCCAGGTGGAGAGCTATCTGCGCCACCAGGGCGCGGCGTTCGTCGACCGCTTCGACGCCAACTCCTATCTCTACATCACCCGGGCCATGGACTATTTCGACCTGGCCGCCGCTCACGGCGGGGTGCTGGCTCAAGCCTTCGCCGGCGCGCGTCACGTGCGCTTCTGCGTATTGTCGTTCACCAGCGACTGGCTCTACCCGACCGCCGAGAACCGCCACATCGTGCGCGCCCTGACCGCCGCCGGCTGCCGCGCTGCGTTCGTCGAGATCGAGAGCGACAAGGGCCATGACGCCTTCCTGCTGGACGAGCCGGTGATGGACGCGGCGCTGCAAGGCTTCCTGAGCTCGGTGGAACGCGAGCGGGGGCTGGCCAAATGAAGGCTTGGGCAAAGTGATCCGTCAGGACTTCAAGGAAATCCTCCGCCTGGTCCGCCCGGGCTCGCGCGTGCTGGACGTCGGCTGCGGCGAGGGCGTGCTGCTGGACCTGCTGACCCACGAGAAGCAGGTTGACGGCCGAGGGCTGGAGATCAGCGCCGCGGGCGTGGCCGCCTGCATGTCGCGCGGCCTGTCGGTGGTGCAGGGCGACGCCGACCAGGACCTGGACCACTTCCCCGACCGCACCTTCGACTACGCGATCCTGTCCCAGACCCTGCAGGCCACGCGCAATCCACGCCATGTGCTGGACGAGCTGCTGCGGATCGCCGACCGGGCCGTGGTGTCGTTTCCGAACTTCGGACACTGGCGGGTTCGCTGGTCGCTGCTCACCCGGGGCCGGATGCCCGAGACCGAGGCCCTTCCCCTGCCGTGGTGGGCCACGCCCAACATCCATCTGTGCACCCTGGCCGACTTCCTGGCCCTGACCGAGGATCTGGCCATGCGCATCGACGCCTGCGCCGCCTTCGCGGGCAATGGAGCGGCCCGGCAGATCGACCCGACCAAGGCCATCGAGAACTGGCGGGCGGAGTCCTGCCTGTTCATGCTCAGCCGCAATCCCGCGCCCGTCGGGAGCTCCACCTCGACGGAACCTCCGGCCCCCTCAGGCGATCTCTTCGACGGATGAAGCTGCGTCTCATGACCTACAATGTCCACCGTTGCGTGGGCACGGATCGCAGGCTCGACGTCGAGCGTGTGGCCGAGGTCATCGCTGCGGAAAACGCCGACGTGGTGGCGCTTCAGGAACTGGACGTCCGGCGGGCCCGCACCAAGGGCGTGGACCAGGCCCACCGCCTGGCTGAACTGCTGAAGATGCGCTCGCACTTCCACCCGGCCATGGCCGTGGAGGAGGAGCTCTACGGCGACGCCATCCTGACCGCCCTGCCCGAGAAGAAGATCAAGGCCGACGGTCTGCCGCTGTACCCATTGATCCCTGGCTTGGAGCCGCGCGGGGCGATCTGGATCAGCGTCGACGTGGGCGGCACGCCGGTGCAGATCGTCAACACCCATCTGGGTCTGGTGCCCCAGGAGCAGAAGCGCCAGGCCGCCGCCCTGCTGGGCGAGGGCTGGATCACCCACGAGGACTGGAAGGCGCCGGGCATCCTGTTGGGCGACTTCAACGCCACGCCCTATTCGGCGACCTACCGCCTGCTGAAGGCCGCCCTGCGCGACGCCCAGACCCAGAGTCCGACCTGGCGGCAGCCCCCCACGGCGACCTTCCCGTCTAACTTCCCGTTCATGCGCATCGACCACGTCTTCCTGACCAAGGGCCTGGAGACGGTGGGCGTGCGCTCGCCCTACGGCCCCTTGGCGCGGACCGCCTCGGACCACCTGCCGCTGGTGATCGATCTGGAGATCACTCCCGCAGGTGATCCGGCAGCGCCGGCCGGCAATCCGCCGTCAGGCGGTGCAGCTCCTTCCTGAGCCGCCGGCGGCGTCCCCAGGGCCGCCAGGCGTCGGTGGGCGACAGGGCGTCACCCAGGTTCCAGTCGGCGATGAACTGCTGGACGCCGGTCAGCGGCTTGATTGGCACCGGCGCCAGACGGCGCGGCGCCCCGCCCTTGCGGTCCAGTTCGTTGATCGTCGCCGTCAGGCCGCCCAACTGGTCGTACGTCGCGAGCACGTGCTCGGTCTCATGGTCCAGGAAGTGGCCGATCAGCCGGCCCAGGAAGGCGCGGACGGCGGCGCGGCTGGTCTCGTCGGTCCCCTCGAAGGCGATGTCGCATTCGGTGTCCAGGCCGATCGAGCGGTTGTTCAGATTGGCCGAGCCCAGGCGCAGCACCCGGTCATCCGCGATCGCCACCTTGGAGTGGACGATGATCGCGGCTCCCTTGGGCGTGCGGGCGCTGAAGGCCGAGAAGCGGCCGTGGACGTCGACCTCGCGCAGCCGGTTGATCGCCGAGGTGCGGGCGCTGTCCATGGTCATCTGGTCGAAATAGCTGGGGCTGTGGGCCGGTCCGACCGTGACCACCTCGGGGCCGTCCGGTTCGGCCAGGCGCTCCGCCAAGGCTTCGACGATGATCGGCGAGGTCAGGTACTGGTTCTCCAGATAGACCAGCCGTTTGGCGGACTTGATGGCCGCCAGATGCATCAGCATCGACTCGTTGACCTCCGGCTCGGCCTTCCAGGCCGGCTGGGTGCGGCAAATGCCGACAGGGACGTTGCGCAGGTCGGGGATCAGGTAGTCCGGCCAAGGGGCCTCTTCTGGCTTCTCCGAGCGCTCCAGCGCCTCGCCCGTCGAGCGCTCCCAGCGGGCGATGAACAGGTCGCCCAACGCCTCGGCCGCCTTGCCGTCGACCAGCGAAGCCACCTCGTGGCGGGCCGGATAGTGGTGGCCGTTGGGCAGGCGGCGGCGGGGGTCGTTGTCCAGGTGCTGGGTGGTGTCCCAGCGGTCGACGCCGATGTCGCCGCCGCTGACCAGGGCGACGGAGCCGTCGACCACGACCACCTTCTGGTGATGGCAGGCGCTGGCCGGCAGGGTGTTGTCGAGATGGTACTTCACCCGCGAGCCGGTGAAGAACACTTGGCCGCGATGCGGGCCGAACAACTGCGAGGCGGCGATCGGGAACGGCATGTCCCAGACCAGGATTCGCACGTCCAGGCCCGGGTTCAGGGCCGCCTGCCGCCGCAGCAAGAGGCCGATGCGGTCGACATGGGCGGGATCGCGACTCTTCCTGACCCGGTCGGGGTCCAGCCGCGTCAGGGGGTCGAACACCCAGGCCAGGATCCAGATCGACTTGCGCGCCGCCAGCAGGATCGCCTTCAGGGCGTCGAAAGCCTCGTCGTTGTCGATGAACAGCGCCAGCCGGTCGGCCTGCTCCACGCGCCAGCATGTGGCGCCGGGGCGCAGCAGCGAAGTGGAAGTCAGAGAGGATGCGTCGTCGGCCATGTCGCCCCTTTTGCCATGGAAATTCGTCAACGCACGGACCCATGTTATGGCTGCGCTTGGATAGCCTTGTTCCGCGAGATTGTTGGACAGTCATGACGACGCAGACGCCCGCCCATCACGTCCTGGCCGACCGCAAGCGCCTTTGGGCCTTCTGGGCGGGTTGTCTGGTCGTGACCATCGGCGTGGTGCTGCACCTGCCGATGTATCTGATGGGCGCCGACAACAGCTATCACCTGGCCGGCATGCGGATGGACCTGGGCATGACGATCGGCATGCTGATCATCCCGCCGGGCTGCGTCCTCGCCGGCTGGGGCCTGTTGCCCCGGCGCGGCGACCACCACCTGGACCACACGGTCGAGGTCACCCCGCCCGAGGACGCCCCGCTGTCCCTGGCCCACTGGTCGCTGATGCTGGTGCTGGTGATCGCCCTGGTCATCGACATCATGAAGCCCGCCAGCCTGGGCTTCGTCGTGCCCGGCATGATCAAGGAATACGGGGTTGGCAAGGCGACGGTCGCCTGGCTGCCCTTCGCCGCGCTGACCGGCACGGTGGTCGGCTCGGTCGTCTGGGGCGCCCTGGCCGACACCTTCGGACGGCGGGCCTCGATCCTACTCTCGTCGGTGATGTTCGTCGGCACCTCGATCTGCGGGGCCATGCCGGACTTCTGGTGGAACGTCGGCATGTGCTTCCTGATGGGCGCCGCAGCCGGGGGCCTGCTGCCGGTGGTCTACGCCCTGCTGGCCGAAACCATGCCGTCCAAGCACCGGGGCTGGGCGCTGGTGCTGGTCGGCGGGCTGGGCGCGGTGGGCGGCTACCTAGCCTCGTCCGGCTGCTCGGCCTGGCTGCAGCCGCAGTTCGGCTGGCGGATCATGTGGTTCCTGAACCTGCCGACCGGTCTGATCCTGGTGGCCCTGTCCGGCGCCATCCCCGAGTCCGCCAAGTTCCTGATGAGCATCGGCCGGTTGGACGCCGCCCACGCGGTGATGAAGCGCTTCGGCTCGGTGGTGCGCGAGAAGGCCGATACGCCCGAGGAACACCACCACGTCCTGACCCCGCCGCCGGTCGAGCGGCGCTTCATCGGCAAGACCGCCGCCCTCAGCATCGCCGCGGTGGCCTGGGGCTTGGTCAATTTCGGCCTGCTGCTGTGGCTGCCGGCGGAGCTGGTGGCCGAGGGCCTCAGCGTCGGCGTCTCGAGCCAGCTGCTGGCCAAATCGGCCCTGATCGCCTTCCCGACCGTCTTCGTCTGCGCCTTCCTCTACAGCCGCTGGAGCACCAAGTGGTCGCTGGCGGCGACCATCGCGATCAGCGGCCTGGGCGTGGCGGGCGTGCTGACCCTGGGCCCCGGCGTCAGCCCGGTTCTGCCGGTGGCCCTGATGATCATCGGCACGAACGGCCTGCTGGCCATCCTGCTGCCCTACACGGCCGAGAGCTTCCCGCTGCGGGTGCGCGGTAGGGCCACGGGCTGGGTGGCGGCGTGCAGCAAGTCCGGCGGACTGATCGCCCAGACCCTGGGCATCCTGGCGGCCGTGCCGCCGCTGAAGGTCGCCGCCCTGATGATCATGGCGCCGTTGGCCCTCGCCCTGCTCCTGGTCGCCTGGTTCGGCACCGAGACGCGCGGGCGGGACCTGCGAGAGTTGGAAGGCTAGGCAGCCTTCGACCGTCCATTTTCGACCCGTCATCCCGGGCCTTGTGCCCGGGACCCCTGGTTCAGCTTCCACGTGAGATGCAAGCGGTTCGCCAGCGAACCGCCCCTCCCGCACCTGCGGCGGACAGAGGGGTCCCGGGCACAAGGCCCGGGATGACGACCGTTATAAAATGATGGGGCGGCTCAGCCCGCGATCGCCGCGGCGTCGCGTTCGCCGGTGCGGATGCGCAGGGCCTGTTCCAGGTCCATGACGAACACCTTGCCGTCGCCGATCTTGCCGGTGTTGGCGGTGCGCTGCAGGGCCTCGACCACCGGCTCGACCACGTCGTTGGCCACGGCGATCTCCAGCTTGACCTTCGGGAGCAGTTTCACCTCGTACTCGGCTCCGCGATAGACCTCGGTCTTGCCCTTCTGCCGGCCGTAGCCGCGCACCTCGGTGACCGTCAGGCCGGACGCGCCCGCCTCGGTGACCGCCTCAAGCACGGCGTCCAGGCGGCTGGGCTTGATAATGGCGACGATCATCTTCATGGCGCGGCTCCCGCAGAGGGCTTGTTCTACGACTTCAGGCTAGGCCCGGGAATCGATGGCTCCAAGGGCTTTGCCGCATTTAGATAACGCGGCGCCTTTCGAACAGGCGCCGTTCTGATCGGAGCCGGACCACCGGGCGAGGGCGCGAGCACGCCCGGCGCGAACACCCGCACCCTGGCGCGGCTGCCGCGCGGCTTGACGGCGAAGGTCTGCTTGACCGCCTCCATCAGGATCAGGCCGGCGAAACGGGGCCACAGACGCGCCCCCACCTGCTCGAAACCTTCGGCCCAGCGCGCCGCCACCGGCATGGGCGGGGCGTAGAGGGCCCGTGTCCAGCCGGCGGGTTCCAGGTCGGCCTCGCGCAGCAGGGCCTCCAGCTGGTGACGGCTGAACGGACGGCCGTGACCGAAGGGCGTGCTCTCGGCCCCGGCCCATAGGCCGTCGCGCGAGGCCACGGCCACGATCAGCCGGCCCGACGGGGCCATGACCCGCCACAGCTCGCGCAGGACGGCCGAGGGGTCGTCGGCCTCTTCCAGGGCGTGGACGGCCAGGATACGGTCGAACATGGCGTTGGCGAACGGCAGGCCGGTCTCCTCGACCAGGGTCGCGGCGTTGGCCCCGCCGCTGGGCCAGACCTCGACGCCCTGGGCGGCGGGCATGGCCGCCACCACCCGGCGGGCCTGGGGGCGAGCCTTGTCGAGGAACGGCGTGGCGTAGCCCAGGCCCAAGACGTCCAGGCCGCGTGCATCGCCCCAAGCCTCCTCGACCTTGCGGCCCAGCATCTCGCGGGCCGCGCGTCCGAGCGGGCTGGCGTAGAAGGCTCTGAGATCGAGCACGTCGCGGCGCATTGAGTCTCCCGGGCGATGGCTTCATCTATGTAGGCGGGCGGACCCGTTGCGTCACGTCTCACCCCCGTTCCGGAGTCGAAGAGCATGTCGCTGACCGTCCACCAGTTCCCCTGCCTCTCCGACAATTACGGCTTTCTCGTGCGCGACGACGCCACGGGGACAACGGCGACCATCGACACGCCGGACGCCGACGCCATCCTGACCCAGCTGAACAGGCTGGGCTGGACGCTGGACCTGATCCTCAACACCCACTGGCATCCGGACCATGCGGGGGGTAACGCGGCGATCAAGGCCGCGACCGGCGCGACGATCGTCGGCCCGCAGGAGGTGACCCGCATCGCCCCGCTGGACCGCCCCGTCGTGGAAGGCGACACGGTGATGCTGGGCGAGACGGCCCTCACCGTGATCGACACCGGCGGCCACACCCTGGGCCACATCGCCTATCACGACGCCAAGGACCGCATCGCCTTCGTCGGCGACACCCTGTTCGCCCTGGGCTGCGGTCGCCTGTTCGAGGGCACGGCCGAGCAGATGTGGGGCTCGCTGTCCAAGCTGACCGCCCTGCCCGACGACACCGCCGTCTACTGCGCCCACGAATACACCGCCACGAACGCCCGCTTCGCCCTGTCGGTCGACGACGCGTCCGCGCTCAAGGCGCGGGCGGCGGCGGTGTTCGCGGCGCGTGAGCGCGGCGAGGCCACGGTGCCCACGACCATCGCCCTCGAAAAAGCAACCAATCCCTTCTTGCGCGCGCCCTTGCTGCGCCCCCATCTGGCGCCCGCCGAAGCGTTCGGCGAGATTCGCGCCGCCAAGGACGGCTTCAAGGGGTGAGCATGTCTCTGGACATTTCGGGCGACCTGAGCGGCAACGAGATCATCCGCCTGCTGAACCTGCAGCCCCATCCCGAAGGCGGCTGGTACCGGCAGACCTTCAAGGACGTGGCCACCGAGGACGGCCGTCCGGCCTCCACCGCCATCTACTTCCTGCTGCAGGCCGAGGAGCGCTCGGCCTGGCACAAGATCGATGCTGTCGAGGTCTGGCACTATTACGCCGGCGCGCCCATCACCCTGACCCTGTCGCCGCCCGACGGCCAAGGCGCCACCGTCCATGTCCTGGGTCCCGACCTGAGGACCGGCGCCCGGCCGCAGGCGGTGGTGCCGATCGGCTGGTGGCAGACCGCCGTCAGCCAAGGCGCCTGGACCCTGGTCGGCTGCACCGTGGCCCCCGGTTTCGATTTCGACGGCTTCGAACTGGCGCCCAAGGAATGGCGGCCCCACTCCCAGGCGCCGCGCCGCCCCTAGATCAGGTACAGGCGCAGATCAGCGGATAGTTGGTCGTGTCGGCGATGGTCTGCATGCCGTAGTAGTCGACCAGCACCGACTCCGCCGTGCAGAACGCCCCCTCCACCCAGGCCTGATCGTTTGAATAGGCCTCGCCGATGATGAACAGGTTGGCGGCCGGCGCGCCGTCCACCAGGCCCGTGGGCTGGCGGATCTTCTGCATCACGTCGCAGATGTCGTAGTGCGCCGCCCAGGCGTGGTAGCCCGCGCCGAACGGGTTGAACGAGAAGTCGTTATAGACCGCCGAGACCGGGTACGGGATCTTCCAGGCGTCGTTCGGGTCGCCGTAGTGCACCTTGGCCAGCTCCAGCAGAACCATGCGGATCATGGTCTCGTTGGCCGTCGCGGGGGCGTGCAGGACCTGGTAGTCCTCCTCCAGCGGGATGGTCCGGCGCTCGTCGACGTGCAGCTCCAGCTCCTGCCAGAACTGGACGTATTGCATGTCGTCGTACGAGGCGAGCACCCCGTAGACGGGATTGGGATTGCCGTCGCTGTTGTCGCCGAAATAGTAGACCTGGCGCAGCGGCAGGTCGGTAATGGTCGGGCCGAAGGTGTTGGGCAGGCCGTCGCTGGTCAGGTCCGGCGGGTAAGGGCAGGTCTCCCACCATGGGCTGTCGAAGAACAGCATCACCCGCATCGACGGCTGGCGGATCACTCCGTCCATATAGAGCTGCACGGGCCGCTGGTTCATGATGTCCAGCGCGCCATCCGGCAGGTCGGCGTAGCGCGTGGCCTCGGCCACCAGGTCCAGCGAGGCCGGCGGCATGGCCAGGAAGGCGTTGGGCGTCGTCAGGGTCGGTCCGCCCTTGAACGGGTCGGCGGCGCTGGCCAAGCGATAGCTTATCTCCCCATTCGCCAGCCACACCGAATGCAGCCGGGTGTTGGCCTGCAGCGAGAAGTCGACGCCCGCCGCCTGGGCGGCCGAACGCGTCTGCTGGAACAGTTGGACGAAGACCTGGGAATAGCCGCCCTGCACGGTCTTGAACTGGCCGCCGGGGGCGAACTCGCTGTTGTAGACGGCGGCGTTGGCGGCGTTCCAGTTGATGACGTTGGAGGTGTAGCCCCCGGCGTCCGAGGCGTACTCGTAGCCCTCATTGCCGGCCTGGTCGTAGAAGATGTTCCAGTAGCCGATGTTCCCGGCCGTCGAGCCGGGGGCGTAGACGAACGAGTTGAAGGTCGAGGGCAGGGTTCCGCTGCCGTAGAACTCGCACTGGGCGATGCGGGTCGAGGGCGCGGGCACGCCGGTGATCAGGTTGGAGATGTTGGCGAACAGGGTCGCGGCCGGAGCGGCGTTGTTGCCCGGCGTGTTGTAGGGCGCGTTCTGGGCAGCCAGGTTCTTCTGGTAGATGTGCTCGCCGCGTAGATAGAGCAGCGGGTCGGTCGTGGTGTTGAACGGCACGACGGAGCCGCCCAGGCCCAGCAGGTTGATGGTCAGGGTGACCAGCTGGTGGCCCTGGGTCCCGTCCCATTCGATGAACCGCATGCCGCCGGCCTCGATATAGGACTGGGTCGGGTCGTCGTTGCAGAAGTGGGTCACGATCCGCCCGGCCGGCAGGCGCGTGCCCGAGCCCGGACCATCGAAGGCGTAGTCGCCCCACTCGATCAGCGCGATGCTGTCGCCCGCCACGGCCTTGCCGCCGGTGACCAGCCGCCAAGCCGTGTAGAGGCCCGCCGGCCCCGCGCCGAAGATGGTGTAGGCAGTTCCCATGACGCCCTCCCGAGACAGCGGCTTCGGCCGCTTGAATCGACCTTAGCGTGCGCGGACGAAATTTTCGCGTCAATGGGAAGCGGCCAAGAAAAAGGCCCCGGATCGCTCCGGAGCCTTTTCCCTTAGGGGGCGACCGAGGCCGGTTCGGACACCGGCTCGGGATTGGTGTCGTCGGCGCCGTGCGACCACGTCTTGAGGACCAGGGACAGCAACAGGTACAGCGCGCCGATGCCGATCGAGACCAAGCCGACGATCTCGAACACCAGCAGCGACTGCTTCAGGGCCGCGCCCGGGTCCAGCACCTGACCGCCGATCGTCTCGGTCGAGGCGATGCCGGCCAGCCAGCCGGCCAGCAGGTTGCCCATCGACAGGGCCATGTACCAGACCGCCATCACGAACGAGACGATCGACAGCGGCGACAGCTTGGTCATCTGCGACAGGCCGACCGGCGACATGAACATCTCGCCGCCGGTGTGCAACATGTACATGACGACCAGGAAGATCAGCGGCATGCGGAACGAGGCGTCGGCGTACTTGGCGCCCACCAGCAGGATCAGGAAGCCCAGGCCGACCTGGATCAGCGACAGGCCGAACTTGACCATCGGACCGGGATTCCGGCCGCGCGCGCCCAGGAAGGTCCACATCGCCGCGAAGACCGGGGCGAAGATCAGGATCCAGCCGGCGTTGATGGCCTGGGTCTGGGCGGCGTTGAAGGCGGTGTTCACCCACAGCTTGCCCGTCGGGTCCAGCCCCGCGGCGGCCAATTGCTCGGGCGAGCCCAGCAGCACGCTCCCGCCGAACCACTGCACCGGATGCGACAGCAGGGTCAGGTTGACATTGGTGGCCGCGAACAGGTTCAGCGACGAACCGGCCTGTTCGAACAGCGCCCAGAACACCACTGCGCCCAGCACCAGCACCATAGCCAGCAGCAGCCGCTCACGCTCGACCTTCTCGCACTTGGCGAAGGCGAACCAAAGAATGTAGGCCAGCGACAGGCCGCTGCCGGCGATCAGGGTGAAGCTGACGACGGGCGTGTACTGCACCAGGAAGAAAACCACCGCGACCACGCCCAACGAGGCGGCGTAGATCAGGCCCTCGCGGTTCACCGGCCCCAGGACCGGCTGCTTCAGCTGGGCCGTTTCCGGCGGCTCGCCCTTGCCCAGCAGCCAGGGCTTGCCCAGCACGAAGATCACGAAGCCGGCCAGCATGCCGACGCCGGCCATGCCGAACCCGGCCCACCAGCCGACATTGACGCCCAGGAGGCCACAGAGGATCGAGGCCCAGAACGAGCCCAGATTGATGCCGTAGTAGTACAGGGTGAAGCCCGGGTCCCGGCGCGGGTCGCCCTGGGGGTAGAGCTGGCCCACCAGTGTGGCGACATTGGCCTTCATGAAGCCCACGCCGACGATGATCAGGGCCAGGGCGCCCCAGAAGATGTTCAGGTACAGCGGATCGCGGTCCTTCACGCCCAGCGCGTACTGGCCCTTGGGCAGCACCGAGGGCAGGGCCGACTGGGGCGGCAGGTTCTTGATCTCGAAGTCGCCCTTGTCGTTCGCCGTCACCTCGTAGGGCTTATCGGCGACGATCAGCTTGGCCGTGCGCGCCTCGCCGCGACCGTTGACCTGGAATTCGTAGACCTGCCCCGCGTACTTCAGAGTCTGGGTGGCCGGCCGCCCCTCGACCGCCATGGTCAGGTGGCCCGCCACCAGCAGGATCGCGCCGAACGCCACCGCCTTGCGGGTGCCCAGATAGCGGTCGGCCAGGAAGCCGCCCAGCAGGGGCACGATATAGACCAGCGAGGTGTAGGAGCCGTAATGGCCGCCCGCCGTCTTGGAATCGAAGAGGAAGTGCTGCGTCAGGTAGAAGATCAGCAGCCCGCGCATGCCATAGTAGGAGAAACGCTCCCACATCTCGGCCAGGAAGCAGATGATCAGGCCACGCGGATGGCCCCGTAGCAGCTGGATAAGCACGGGCACGCCGGTCACGAGAGTGACCAGGATGCCGACGGCGACGACGATATTCATTCACGAACCTTGAAACGTACAAGCGGCAGGACGACCACGAGGTGGTTTCGCCCTCCCCTCCCCAATCGGCGGGGAGAAGATCACGGCGCCTTGCGTTTCACAAGCAATGGCTTGCCGCTTCGGAGCCCGGCTCGCGCGCCGCGCGTTGATGAAGCGACCAGTCCTGTCTCGTGGGAGAATTCAAGCATGGACGCCAACGCCGACCACCCCATCACCTGCGCCAAGGAACCCGGCCGGGTCCAGGTGCTGTTCGAAGGCCACAGCATCGCCACCAGCGACGACGTCATCGTTCTACGCGAAGCCGGTTACGCCCCGGTGCGCTACTTCCCACGCGAGCATGTCGCCATGGCGTTCCTGCGCAAGACCGACAAGGTCACCCACTGCCCCTATAAGGGCCAGGCCTCGTACTATACGATCATGCGCGACCGGCAGATCATCGAGAACGCCATCTGGTCGTACGAAGACCCGCTGCCTGGCGTCAGCCAGATCGCCGGCCGCCTGGCCTTCTATCCCGAGCATTTCGACTTCCAGGTCGGCGCCCAGTCCGCCTCGGACACCGAGGCCGCCGACCATGGACATCCGGAGGCGGCTAACGCCCCGGCGCGAGGCGTCGACGCGGCGCGCTCGTTCGCGCCTCCACGCGAGCCGGCCGATCGAGCCGAAGTCGATCAAGTGGTCCTGCACACCGACAGCGGCTCCGGCTCCAGCCAAGCCGAGCATTGGCAGGCCAATGTCTCGATGCCCGACGACGAGGCCTGGGAGGGCGATGATATCCGTGAGGACGGCCTCGCCCCCGTGGCCAAGCCCTATGAGGGAACCGGATCAATCTGAGCCACGTTCCACGACGTACAAGTGTAAAGCGTTCGTTAACCTTTCAAGCGCTGCAATGACCCCAGCGCTTTGCGTGAAGCCTCCTCCAGAGAGGCGTCCAGGGAGAAACGTCGTGGCTTACGTCGGTTATGATTCCCGTTTGCGTCCGCCGTCGGACGCTGCACGATCGCGTCCTGCTCGCGTGAAGCTGGCCTGGGGCCGCCTGGCGGCGGTGGCGGCCAGCGTGGCGGCTTGGATCGGGATCATCGCCGCGGCCCGCGCGATCTTCTGATCGGCCTAGCCCACCAAGCAGGCCGACCGCACTTAGTAGGCGAAGTCCTCGAACACACGGTTGATGTCGCCGTTCCACGCGCCCTCATAGAGCGCCAACAGGCGTTCGGCCGGGGTGACGCCGGTGGCGGCGATCTCTTCCAGGTCGCCCAGATAGATCGTCTCGTCCAGGAAGCCGCCGTTCAGCTGGGCGCGGTTCTTCAGGCCCGACTTGGCGATCGCCACGAAGTCCTTGGCCACGTCTTGCGCGGTGCGGCCGGCCACCTTGGCCTTCAAGCCCAGCTTCGGCACGTCGCGGCGAAGGCCGGCGCGGTCCTCGGCCGTCCAGTCCTTGCAGAGGTCCCAGGCGGCGGCCAAGGCCGCGTCGTCGTAGAACACGCCGGTCCACAGGGCCGGCAGGGCGCACAGACGGCTCCAGGGCCCGGCGTCGGCGCCGCGCATCTCCAGATACGTCTTCAGTCGCACTTCCGGGAACAGGGTGGTGGTGTGGTCGGCCCAATCCTTCATCGAGGCGCGCTCGCCCGGCAGTTCCGGGATCTTGCCGTCGATGAAGTCGCGGAAGCTGCGGCCGGCCAGGTCGATGTACTTGTCGCCGCGCTTGGCGAAGTACATCGGCACGTCCAGGGCATAGCGGGCGTAGCGCTCGAAGTCGAAACCGTCCTCGAACACGAAGTCCAGGAGGCCGGTGCGGTCGGCGTCGGTGTCGGTCCAGACATTGGCGCGGGCCGACAGGAAGCCATTCGGCTTGCCCTCGGTGAACGGCGAATTGGCGAACAGGGCCGTGGCGATCGGCTGCAGGGCCAGGCTCATGCGGAATTTGGCGACCATGTCGGCTTCGCTGGAGAAGTCGAGATTGGCCTGCACCGTGCAGGTGCGCAGCATCATGTCCAGGCCCAGCTTGCCGACCTTGGGCATGTAGTTGCGCATGATCACGTACCGGCCCTTGGGCATGACCGGCACGTCCTCACGCTTCCACAGCGGCGAGAAGCCCAGGCCCAGGAAGCCCAGGCCCAGTTCGTCGGCCACGGTCTTGACCTCGTCCAGGTGCCTGCCGGTCTCGTCGCAGATGTCGTGCATGGTCAGCAGCGGCGCGCCGCTGAGCTCGAACTGGCCGCCGGGCTCCAGGCTGACATTGGCGCCGTCGCGTTCAAGCCCGATGATTGTCGGGCCTTCCATCACCGGCTTCCAGCCGAAGCGCTGCAGGCCGGTCAGCAGGGCATGCACGCCCCTGTCGCCCTCGTAGGGAACGGGCGAATGGTCCTTCAGGTAGAAGCCGAACTTCTCGTGCTCGGCGCCCACGCGGAACTGGTCCTTGGGCTTCGACCCCTTGGCGAAATAGGCGGTCAGATCGTCCAGCGTCAGCGGACGCTCCTGGCTCACGGCTTCGGCCATCGGCCACCCTCCCAAAACACGCATCCAGAGGGAGGAACGCTCCTCCGACCCACCCGCGAACTGTCGTGCTGCGCAGTTGGGCGTTTTCTTAGCGAACCTCAAGGGGCGCGCACAGCCTTTCGCGACAGAGCCTCGCTACCGCCAGTCGCCCGCGGCCGCCTGCCAAAGGGTCATGGCCGAGATCGCCGCCGTATCCGCCCGCAGGATACGCGGACCCAGGGTTGCCGGGATGACGAACGACAGCGACCGCAGTTTCTCGCGCTCTTCCGGGGCGAAGCCGCCTTCCGGGCCGATCAGGATGGCGGCCGGGCCCGGCGCATCCTTGGCGGCCTCGATCAGGGGCCGGGCGTCGCCGCCCTCGTCGCAGAAGATCAGCTTCCGCCCCCCATCCCAGCCGTCCAGGATCTTGTCCAACTTCAGCGGATCGTCGACGGCGGGCACGTCCAGGCGGCCGGTCTGCTCGGCGGCCTCGATGGCGATGGCGTCCAGCCGCCCCAGCTTGACGAAGTCGACGTTAGTCCGCCGCGTCTGGGTCAGGCGCACGCGGCGCGCGCCCAGTTCGGCGGCCTTTTCGACGATGGTCTCGACCCGGCCGCGCTTGACCATGGCGATCACCAGGTCGAGGTCCGGGCCGAACTCTTGGGGGCGGGTCTGCTCTTCGGCCTTCAGCAGGCAACCACGCTTGCCCGCCTCGGTCAGGCCGCAGCGCCACTCGCCGTCCTGGCCGTTGAACACCAGGATCTCGTCGCCGACGTTCAGCCGCATCACGGCGGTCAGGTAGCGCGACTGGTCGATATTGGGCGCGACGCCGGCGCCGGCCTTCAGCGGTTGGGGAACGAAAAGACGGATCATGGCGTCCTTCTAGCGCAACTGAAGCAGACGGGGGTAGGCTCACGCCATGAGCAAGTCCGACGACGATTACGAAGCCGAGCTGCGCGACCTGCAACTGGCGATGATCGGCCTGCAGAAGCACGCCATCAAGGAAGGCTGGAAGACCGTCACCATCTTCGAGGGCCGGGACGCCGCGGGCAAGGACGGGGCCATCGCCCGCCTGACCGAGCACGCCCACCGCCGCGCCACCCGCGTCATCTCGCTCCCGGCCCCCAGCGATCGCGAACGCAGCGAGTGGTACTTCCAGCGCTATGTCGGCCATCTGCCCGCCTGCGGCGAATCCGTGGTCTTCAACCGCTCCTGGTACAACCGCGCCGGGGTCGAGCGGGTGATGGGCTTCTCCACGCCCAAGGAGCAGGAGCAGTTCCTGCGCGACGTGCCGGCCTTCGAGCTGATGCTGGTGGAGAACGGGGTCAAGATGACCAAGTTCTGGCTCGACATCGACCAGGAAACCCAGGCCGAGCGCCTGAAGGCCCGCCGCGAGGACCCGCTCAAGGCCTTCAAGGTCAGCGACCTGGACGCCGTGGCCCAGGCCAAGTGGGACGACTATTCGGCGGCCCGCGACGAGATGCTGATCCGCACCCACTCCACCCCCGCCCCGTGGGTGTGCGTGCGCGCCAACCACAAGAAGGCCGCGCGGCTGAACATCCTGCGCTGGATGTTGCACGTCTCGGCCCCGCCGAAGCTGCTCAAGGGAGTCCGGAAGCCCGACCCCGAGGTCATCTTCCGGTTCGAGCCCACGGCCCTGACCGACGGGCGGTTGGCTAAGTAGGGTCTAGTCCACGTCCCAGCTGAACGCCGGGTCCAGCCAGTTCCCCAACCGCCCGTCCGGCCGCGCCAGGGCGAAGATGCGCGCCATCTCCTCTTCCGACAGCGCGAAGTCGAAGATGTCGAAGTTCTCGGCCAGCCGTCCCGGATTGCCGGTGCGCGGGATGGTGGCCACGCCCTGCTGGACCTGCCAGCGCAGGGTCACCTGGCCGGGCGTCTTGCCGTGGGCCTCGCCGATCTCGATCAGCACCGGGTCGGTCGCCACCTTGCCCTGGGCCAGGGGCGACCAGGCGGTGATGGTCGAGCCCATCGCCTTGGCCTTGGCGATCAGGGTCTTCTGCGACAGGTACGGATGGTACTCGACCTGGTTGGTGGCGATCGGCGCGTCCGAGGCGGCCTGGGCCTTGGCCATCAGGCTCGAGGGGAAGTTCGACAGCCCGATCGCGCGGGTCAGGCCGCGAGCGTGGACGTCGTTCAGCGCCGCCATGGTCTCGGCCAGGGCCGGCTTGGGCTTGGGCCAGTGCAGCAGCAGGAGATCGACGTTCGGGAGCTTCAGGCGCTTGAGGCTGCCCTCGACCGACCGCTGCAGGTCGCCTTGCGCGAACTGGTCGACCCAGACCTTGGTGGTCAGGAAAATCTCGTCGCGCGGCACGCCGGTGGCCGCCAGGGCCGCGCCGACATCCTGTTCATTGCGATAAGCTTGGGCGGTGTCGATGTGGCGGTAGCCCAGCTCAAGGGCCTTCTCGACCATCGACTGGGCCGCGCCGTTCTCCAGCTGCCAGGTGCCCAGGCCGATGACCGGCATGGCCACGTCGCCCGCGCGGATGTCGGGGATGGAATGAGGCATGGCGGTCTCCCGGAGTACGAGGGGCTGGAGGTCAAGCCGATATAGGTCGCCGTGACGTCCGCGTCAGGCCTTCTCGGCATCGTAACGCTTGAGTAGCGTCTTCGGCGCGATCGCCCGCCAGCGACGCTCCAGGAAACCCGTCACCGTCCCCGCGTCGGCCCGCGACAGGCGGATCAGGACGTAGGGGTAATTCCGGTAGTGGTCGGTGACGAAGAAGGTCTCGGGCTCGGCCTCGATCAGCATCTCGCGCTCGTCGAATGTGACACCCGGGCAGACCAGAGTGTCGCCGTCTTCCCAGACGCGGGTTAGGAACTTGCCATGGGCCTTCAGGCACGGATGACCATAGGCCGTACCGTCCGTCACGCCTGGCAATCCGAAGGCGAAGGCGCGCACTTCGTCGAAGGTCATGACCAAAGTCCTGGCCAAAAATCTGGGATGCCGCTCACAGCGCGACTATACGAGGAAGATGGACGCCGAACACGCCCCCTCGACGCCGGTCTCCGGCCTGATCTCGCCCGTGCTGGTGCTGGGCGCCACCAGCCTGATCGGCCAGTTCCTGCTGGCGCGGCTGAACGCCGTCGGCGTCACGCCGATCTCGCTGAGCCGCCGTCCGCCCAGTGACGATGTCTGCTGGATCGACGGCGACCTGGCCGATCCGGACCTGGCCGAGGAGCTGCCGCCGGTGGCTACGGTGTTCTCCCTGTCGCCGATCTGGCTCCTGCCCCAGGCCCTGCCGGTCCTGAGGGCTCGGGGCATGACGCGGCTCGTCGCCTTCTCCTCGACCAGCCGCTTCACCAAGCTGGACTCCTCCGAGCCGTCCGAGCGGAAGGTGGCCCAGGCCCTCGCCGACGCCGAGGCCAAGGTCGAAGCCTTCTGCGCCGAGCACGGCGTGGCCTGGACCATCCTGCGGCCGACCCTGATTTATCTCGAAGGCCGCGACGCCAATGTCAGCCGCCTGGCCGGCCTGATCCGCCGGTTCAAGGTGCTGCCTCTGTCGGGCAAAGGCGAGGGCTTGCGCCAGCCGGTGCACGCCGACGATCTGGCGGGCGGCGCGATCGCCGCGGCCCAGTCGCCGACGGCGCGGGACAAGGCCTATGACCTGGTCGGCGACGAGACCCTGACCTATCGCGTGATGGCCGAGCGGATCTACCAGGGGCTGGGCCGCCGGCCGCTGATCCTGCCGCTGCCGGTCTGGCTGTTCCGCCTGCTGCTGACCCTGGCCAAGCCGTTCTATCCCGGCGCCACGGCGACCATGGCCGACCGCATGGCCCAGGACTTGACCTTCGACGACGCCCCAGCGCGGCAGGACTTCGGGTGGTCGCCGAGGGATTTTCGGCCGAGGTTCTGACCTCCCCGGCGTCCAAGCGTCATGAGCAGGACGCATATCGCGGCGCCTCAGTTGATGATTTCGCCTCGTTCATTCGGGGGTCGTGCGGTCAGCCGCTCTCTCCACGACTCTAGCGCTTCGGGCGTCAGCCTGGCCCATTCCTTGATCTCGCCGACGACCTTGAGCGGCGCGCTGCTGCGATAGGATCGGGTGGGGTTGCCGGGAAACTTCTTATCGGTCACGTTCGGATCGTTCTCGAACGTCCCGGTCGGCTCTACGGCATAGACACGCGGGACCGCGCCGCCGCCCTTGAGCTCCGCCGCGATTTCAGCGGCGAGCCCAGCCCCATTTACAGTGGCGGTGAAGTAGACGTGGTTCATCACCACGTCGGGACGATAGTTCGACCGGCGCCCTGCGGTGATGAGGTCGCCCAGACGCAAATCAGCGACTGTGCCGTGAAAGAAGGGTCCCTCGTCGAGGACTTCGGTCATCGTCTATCCTCATCATCGGTCGTGTTGCATCGCCGGAGCTAACGGCCAACGCCCGCTTTGGGTTGAACGGCTTTAGCGCCGATCTCAGGCGTCGCTCAGCACCATGGCGAACGGGACCTTGGCGCCGTCCTTGTCGACATAGCCGCTGACCAGCTTGTGGTCGGGGTTGAGCACGCCCAGGTCGACGTCCTCGGTGGGGAACATCACCACGCGACGGTCGCCGATGCAGATGAGCAGCTCGTAGCCGTCATAGGCCCGCTGCGACATGGCCTTCAGCCGCGAATAGTAGGGCTCGCGCGTCCAGGAGGCCGGCTTGCCGGGATCGACCACCACGTTCAGCCGCTTGCCGTCGCGGTCGGGGTACATCAGGAAGCCGGCCTTGTCGGGCCGCCAGGCGGCGTCCAGCTTTTCCGAAGTCAGCCACAGGCAGTGGAAGCCCCGGCAGGCCTGGGGCCGCGCCTCGTAGTCGCCGCAGCCCGAGCCCTTGCGGAACACGCCGCACCACTGGCCGGCGGGCTTGGAGAGCTCGCTGATGTGCAGGACCTTGCAGCACATGCCGCAGTCGCCGCACGACTTCGACGGGGCGGGGGTTTGGATGGGGTCGCTCACGCCGGGATCTCGCGCACCAGGCCGTGGTCGACGTCGCGATCGGGCAGGATCGTCCAGCCGCGCCGTCCGACCAGGACGTTGAGGGTCAGCCCCTGGGCCGCGCCGCGCGCCGCCCAGGCCCTGAAGCTTTCGTGGAAGGGCGACATGCGCCAAGCGTCCGGCGAGGCCGGATCGACCTCGACCACCAGGGTCCGGCCCTCGTCCTCGCGGTGGAGGACGAAGCGCGCCCGGTCAGGCCGCCAGCGGTCGTCCAGGTTGGGGGCGTTCAGCCAGTAGCAGGCGTAGTCGGCGCAGGCCTGGGGCCGGTCGGCGTAGATCGCGCAGCCGGCGCCCTTGCGGTAATGGCCGCACCAGGCGTGGGCCGGCTTGTCGATGGCGGCCACGCCCATCAGCTTGCAGCACATCCCGCAGTCGCCGCAGGTCCTGGCCTGGTCCACTGTCACTCGCCCCGTAAATCGTCCGGAGACGGATTTATCGCGGTTTCGTGACGGTTTTTCGGTTCCCCGTGATCAGCCCTCGCTCCACACCGCCAATTCGTTGCCCGACGGGTCGGCGAAGTGGAAGCGGCGGCCGCCGGGGAAGCTGAAGATCGGCTTGGTGATCGTCGCCCCGACCGCCGTCACCTTGGCCAGCATGGCCTCGATGTCGTGGGCGTAGAGCACCACCAGCGGCTTGTCGGTCGAGCCCTCCTGCGGGGTGCAGAACCCGCCGTCCGTCCCTTGCCCCTCGAAGGCGGCGTAGTCGGGACCGTAGTCGATGAAGCTCCAGCAGAAGGCGGCGGCGTAGAAGGCCTTGGTGGCCGGCAGGTCGCCGGCGGGCCATTCGATATAGTCGATCTTGCCGTCTTCGCGCATGCCGCGCCTCCCGATCTTGTTCGCGTATTGTTCTAGATCGCCGTTACGGCAGAGTCCAGACGCTGGTGCGCTTGACGGCCATGTCCTCCAGCTCTCGGGTGGTGGGCACCTGGTATTCGGCCAGCTTCACCAGACCGTCCTTGGGGAAGTAGGTGCGGCCCGGATCGCCGATCAGCACGGCCGCGCCGGCCGCCCGTCCCTGACCCAGCCAGGCCATCACCGCCTCGGCCATCGGCCGCTCGTAGCAGATGTCGCCGGCCAGGATGACGTCGGCTTCCGGCGGCGGGGCGTCCAGCAGGTTGACGTCGGTGAAGGCGACCTCGACGCCGTTGGCCGCCCCGTTCAGGCCGATCGCCGCTTCGCAGAAAACGTCGATGTCGGCCGCCAGCACGCTCGCCGCCCCGGCCCTCATCGCCGCGATCGCCACTAGGCCCGAGCCGCTGGCGAAGTCGATGACCCGTTTCCCGGCGACGATCTGCGGATGATCGAGCACATAGCGCGCCAGCGCCTGGCCGCCCGCCCAGGCGAAGGCCCAGAACGGCGGCGGCAGGCCGATCTCGGCCAGGGCTTCCTCGGTCAGCTTCCAGATGGGGGTGATCTCATCGGCCAGGTGCAGGACCAGCTCCGGCGTGTGCGGCGGGGCCTGCAGCCGGGTGTTCTCCAGGATGAAGGCGCGGCGGCCGGCGAGCGTCTGGTCGATCATGGCCGCCTTAGAGCATCCGGGCGGCCCCAAGGCGAGGCTGAAGGCGAGGCTCAAGCCGGGACCCGGCTGGACGCCGCCTTGAGCACCGTCAGAT
>JAGIBE010000045.1 GCA_017744495.1 Caulobacter sp.
GGTGGGGCCCGAGCAAAGCTTGGGAGGGTGAGGTGTTACAGCGTTAGACGGCGCACCGGCGCTCCGGCCAATGCCTCACCCCCTCACCCCAACCCTCTCCCATGGGAGAGGGAGACCGCGCCCGCAGGTCATAAAGCCGCAGGCCCAATCCTAACCACAATCCTCAAGAGCCGATTAACCATAAGCGCCTACTTCACTCCCCATTAACGCGCGGGGCCCAAAGCTAAGCCTCGAGCCGTCGGGAGTTGTGCTTGCGTAGCCTGATCGCCGCCGTCGAACGTATCGATCCGCTGACCGTCTTCGGGCGGGTGGCCGCCGTGAACGGCCTCCTGATCGAGGCGCGCGGCGGGCTGACCCGTCTGGCCGTCGGCGCGCGGGTCGAGATCGAGCGCCTGGGCGCCCCGACCCTGCCGGCCGAGGTGGTCGGCTTCCGCGAGACCCGCGCCCTGCTGATGCCCTTCGGTCCCGTCGAGGGCGTGGCCCCCGGCGCCGAGATCAAGATCATGCCCGAGGGCGCCGTGGTGCGTCCGACCAAGGCGTGGCTCGGCCGCATCATCAACGCCTTCGGCGAGCCGATCGACGGCCTGGGTCCGCTGCCCCAGGGCGAGGTCCCCTACCCCCTGAAGACCCCGCCCCCGCCGGCCCACGCCCGCGGCCGCGTGGGCGAGCGCCTGGATCTGGGCGTGCGATCGATGAACGTCTTCACCACCACCTGCCGCGGCCAGCGCCTGGGCATCTTCGCCGGTTCGGGCGTGGGCAAGTCGGTGCTGCTGTCGATGCTGGCCAAGGAGGCCACCTGCGACGCCGTGGTCGTCGGCCTGATCGGCGAGCGGGGCCGCGAGGTCCGCGAGTTCATCGAGGAGACCCTGGGCGAGGAAGGCCTCAAGCGCGCCATCGTCGTGGTCGCCACCTCGGACGAACCGGCCCTGACCCGCCGCCAGGCCGCCTACATGACCCTGGCCATCGCCGAGTTCCTGCGCGACCAGGACCAGGAAGTCCTCTGCCTGATGGACTCGGTCACCCGCTTCGCCATGGCCCAGCGCGAGATCGGCCTGGCCGCCGGCGAGCCGCCGACCACCAAGGGCTACACCCCCACCGTCTTCACCGAGCTGCCCAAGCTCTTGGAGCGCGCCGGTCCCGGCCCCATCCGCGCCGACGGCACCACGGCTGCCCCGATCACCGCCCTGTTCACGGTGCTGGTCGACGGCGACGATCACAACGAACCGATCGCCGACGCCGCCCGAGGCATCCTGGACGGCCACATCGTCATGGAACGCGCCATCGCCGAGCGCGGCCGCTTCCCGGCGATCAACGTGCTGAAGTCGATCTCGCGGACCATGCCCGGCTGCCAGACCCTGGAGGAGCGCGAGGTGGTCAAGGCCGCCCGCCAGAGCCTGGCCGCCTATTCGAACATGGAAGAGCTGATCCGCATCGGCGCCTACCGCGCCGGGGCCGATCCGGTCATCGACCGCGCCATCCGCCTCAACCCCGCGGTCGAGGCCTTCCTCAGCCAGAGCCCCGACGAGGCCACCAGCCTCGACGACAGCTTCGGCTACCTCGCCCACATCCTGCAGAGTGACGCCGCCTGATGACCAAGTGGGCCGACTCCCTGATCCGCATCTCGAACCACGAGGTCGAGACCCTGCAGAAGCGCCTGGCCGAGATCGTCGAGCGCCGCCAGACGGCGGAGATGCGAGTCGCGACCATCGACGCCGAGTCCGAGCAGGAGGCGATCCAGGCCCAGGGCGACGTCGAGGCCGGCTGGTACATGATCGGCTTCCGCCAGGGGAACAAGATCCGCCGCGACCAAGCCCTGCTGGAGATCGACCAGATCCTGATCGAGGAGGCCGGCGCCCGAGACGCCCTGGCCCTGGCCTTCGAGAACCTCAAGAAATACGAGCACGTCGCCGAGGCGGCTAAGGTCGCCAAGGCCAAGCTGGTGGGCAAGCTGGAGACCGCGGCCCTGGACGAGCTGGGCCTGCGCCGGGCGGCGGCCGGTGGGCGCTAGCGGCCTCTACTCCCGCCGCGCCGTCGTCGGCAGCGCCCTGGCCCTGTCGGCTTGCGGCGCCAAGGACGCCCAGAGTCAGTCCGTCCCCGCCGACCTGCCGCCGCTGAAGAGCGTCGCGCCGTTCCGCATCGGGACCTGTGTCCAGGCCCTGCATCTGGACGACCCGGCCCTGGCCGCCCTGATCGCCCGCCAGGCCAGCCAGCTGACCGCCGAGTGGCAGATGAAGATGGAGTACATCGTCCAGCCGGACGGCTCCTTCCGCTTCGACGCCCCCGACCGCATCGCCGCCTTCGCCCGCGCCCACGGCATGGGCCTCTTAGGCCATACCCTGATCTGGTACGCCCAGGCGCCCGACGCCTTCCAGACGCTGGACGAGCGCCGGATCGGCTTCGCCGACGCCTACCGCAACTACATCCTGGCCGTGGTCGAGCGCTATCGCGGCCTGGCGGTGGGCTGGGACGTCGTCAACGAGGCGGTGGCCGAGGACGGGAACGGCTGGCGCGACAGCCTGTGGGCCCGAAAGCTGGGCGCGTTCGAGCACATCGCCCTGGCCTACCGCACGGCGCGCGAGGCCGACCCGAACGCGACCCTGCTGCTGAACGATTACAATCTCGAATATTACGACGCCAAGCGAAGCACGTTCCTGAAGCTGGCCGAGCGCCTGCTGGCCTCGGGCGCGCCCCTGACGGGGCTTGGGACCCAGATGCATGTGGCGGCTGACATCGCGCCCGGGAAGATCACCCGGATGATCCGCGACCTGGCGAGCCTCGGCCTGCCGATCCACGTCTCGGAGCTGGACGTCTCCCTGACCCGCTCGGAGAACAAGCTGCTGTCGCGATCCGAACTGCAGCGACGCCAGACCGCGGTCTACGCCGAGACCGCCGAAGCCTTCATGGCCCTTCCCGAGCGCCAGCGCTTCGCCTTCACCCTGTGGGGCCTGCGCGACAAGGACTCGTGGCTGCGGGGCGAGAACGCCGCCGACGCCCCGGCCGTGTTCGACGACGCCGGCCGCCCGAAGGCCGGAGCCGCCGCCCTCATCGACGCCTTCCAAGGCCGACACACACAATCCTGACGCCCCGGCCGTTCAATTACGCGGCAAAGTCGTGCAGGATCGCGGGACTGGAGGCTCGCCATGCCGCACCCGCTGGACACTTCATCGACGCAGCCGCCGCGACCGGGACTATCCCCCGGAGCGTGGGCGGCGATCAGCGCCATCGTCGTCGCCTTGATCGGGGCGGGCGTCACCCTGACCACTGCTTGGTGGTCGCAGCATCGTGCGGCGGCGACGCCGGCCCCAGCGAGCCAAGGCCAGTCACCTCCGACCGCCGCACCGCCAGCGCAGGGGCAGGGGCCAGGCGTCAAGGACCTGGTCGGCCGCTGGTCGGGCGTGGCCCAGGGACCGGACCAGCCGGCCCAGCGGATCGAGGTGGAGATCCTCGCCGGCTGCGGCGCCGGCGCCGCTTGCGGCTGGATCACCGTTCCGGACGTCCCCTGCCGGGGACGCCTGTCGCTGGTGGGGCCCGCCGCCGAGGGGCTGGAGTTCCAGGTCGACGGCTTCGAGCCGGGCAGCGATCCGAAAGTCTGCCAACCGGGCGCCGGCGAAGTGCTGCGCGCCACCGGCGACGGCGGCGTGGCCTATACGGCGACCTATTCGGGGGCGAAGGGCGTGCTGCGGCCGGCGCGCTGAGGCGGCCGGCCCTCAGTCCCCCGCATCGACGCTGAGCGTCTTGGCCAGGGCCAGGATCTGCAGGCGCTGGGCTAAGGGCAGCTGCGGCACCAGCGAGGCCAGCTCTACGCCTTCCTCGGTGGCCATGAAGCGGTGTACGGCCATGGCGCGACGGTCGGTCTCGTCAGGCCCTTCCAGGGGCGGCATGCCCTCGAAGAACCAGGCCACCGAGGTCTGCAGGGTCACGGCCATGCCGTAGAGCTTGGAGGCGCTGACGCGGTTGGTCCCGCGCTCGTACTTCTGAAGCTGCTGGAAGGTGATGCCCACGCTGTCGGCCAGCTGGGTCTGGCTCAGCCCCATGGCCTTGCGGCGCATGCGGATGCGTCCGCCCACGTGGATATCGACGAGGTGAGGTTCTTGATCGGCGGCCAACGTGCGTCTCCAGGCGGAGACCCGACACGCCTCCTGCCGCTTAGACGCCGGGGAAGGCCCCCGCCCTCAAGGTTTACGACGAATTTTCGTCAACCGCGTTATTCGGTCGCAGGCCCAGCCGGTTATTGAACCGGCCTCTGCGGCGACTGGGCCGGCCCCGGGTTCGGGGGGCGGGTCGCGGCGGCCACGGCGTGGTCGGCGTCGCTGGCCTGACGCAGGGCGCGCAGGTCCTCGCTGATGCGGAAGATCGCGACGTAGAATTCGCAGAAGGCGCGCCACAGCAGCACCATGGCGGCGGCGACCAGCAGGCCGGCCACCAGCACCGGGAAGGCCAGCAGCAGCGACTGCAGGCCGGGCTCCTTCAGGGCCAGGCCGACGGCGGCGCCGACCACCGAGAACGCGAACAGGGCCACCACGCCCAGGCCCGCCCAGTAGATCAGGTGGATCACCGGCCCGGTGACGAGTCGGTCAAAGGTCAGCAGGTCCCAGAACAGACCGCTGGAACCCTTCGTCCTGGAATTTCTGGCCGGAGCCATCCGACACCCCTCATGTCAGCGGGAGCTCCGCCGGGTACTGACCCCATCGCTAGCAGCGCGAAGCCCGCTCGGCAATGCCGAGCGGGCTCGCTGATCGTCAGAGGACGATCGTTGACGACGCCGCGGGTTACTGCGGCTTGGCGCCGGCCAGGGTGGCGTCGATCTGCGCCTTGGTGGCCGTGGTCTGCAGGCCGCCGGTGGCCGCGGCGCTGAAGCTGGCCTTGGGCAGGGCGAACTTCTTCTCGCCGCTGGTGACGACCACGTTGGTGGCGCCGTCCGCGCCCGTGGTGGTGCCGGCGATGGTGCCGACGACGACGCCCGAGGGGTCCTTGACCTCGGAGCCGACCTTCAGGTCCAGGGCCACATTGGCCGAGGACGGCGTGCCCGCCGCGTCGGCGTCGGCCGCGGTCGAGGTGGTGCTGGTCGTGCTGCTGGTGGTCGACTGGGTCGGCGCGCCCGGCAGGGCGGCCGATGGGCTGGCCTGGGTGGCCGGAGCCGTGGTCCCAGCCGGGGCGGCGGGCGTCGTGGTCGACTGCGCGGGAGCCGTGGTCGTGGTGGTGGTCGAAGTGGTCGCGGCGGGCGGCTTGGCAGCCGGGGCCGTCGATTGGGCGAATGCGGCGCCGGCCAGCGAGACAGTCGCGGCGGCGGCCAACATGGCGATCTTGGTTTTCATCAGTAGCGCTCCGTCGTGAAGGCCCCCGCCTTGCGAAAACGAACGCGACCTCCCGGCAACGGTTCCGAAATAGTCAGTAACAACCCGTGACCATTTCAGGGCGTTTTCCGGCGGTTTCTGGGCGGAAGCCCCTAAACGGCGGACTAGACCATCCCCACGGTGCGCAGGCGGGCGCGGGGGTGAATCTCGTTCTGGCTCATCACCACGGTCTGGCCGCGGAAGCGCTCGATGATCGAACGGACATAGGGCCGCACGCCGGGGCTGGTCAGCAGGACGGCGCTGTCGCCGGCCATGGCGGCGCGGTCGAAGGCGTCGCGCACGCCGCGGATGAAGTCCTGCAGGCGCGAGGGCGCCAGCGCCAGTTGCTTGTCCTCGCCCGGGCCGACCAGGGCCTCGGCGAAGGCCTGCTCCCACTCGGCCGACAGGGTGATGATCGGCAGGGCGCCGTCCTCGCCGCGGTTGGCCCAGCACAGCTGGCGGCCGATGCGGGCGCGGACCTGCTCGGTCAGCTGCACCACCGAACCGGTGTGCGGCGCGGCCTCGCCGATGCCTTCCAGGATCTGCGGCAGGTCGCGGATCGACACGCGCTCCTTCAGCAGGGCCTGCAGCACGCGCTGGATGGTCGTGGCGCTGACCACCGAGGGGATCAGGTCGTCGACCAGCTTCTTCTGCCCTTCGGGCAGTTCCTTCAGCAGCTTCTGCACCTCGGCGTAGGAGAGCAGGTCGGCCATGTTCTCCTTGAGGATCTCGGTCAGGTGCGTGGTCAGCACGGTGGCCGGATCGACGATGGTGTAGCCGCGGAAAGTGGCCTCCTCGCGCATGGCCTCCTCGACCCAGGTGGCGGGCAGGCCGAAGGCGGGTTCGCGCACGTGCTCGCCGGGCAGCTCGACCTGGCCGCCGCGCGGGTCCATGGCCATCAGGCAGCCCAGGCGCACCTCGCCGGTCCCGGCCTCCATTTCCTTGATGCGGATCGCGTAGCCCTGGTTGGCTAGGCGCATGTTGTCCAGGATGCGGACCGGCGGCATGACGAAGCCGAACTCGGTGGCCAGGGTCTTGCGCAGGGCGCGGATCTGGTCGGTCAGCTTGCGGCCGTCCAGATCGTTGATCAGCGTCAGCAGGCCGTAGCCCAGCTCGATCTTGACGTCGTCGATGGCCAGGGAGGCGCTGATCGGCTCTTCCTCCGGCTCGCCCGAGGCCGCGGCGGCGGCTTCCAGTTCGGCCGGGGTCAGGGGCTCGGGCTTGGGCGGGGCGGTGGCGCGGCGATAGGCCAGGTAGCCCGCGCCGGCGGCTAGGGCCGCGAACGGGATGATCGGCATGCCCGGGATCAGGGCGATGACGCCGGCCGAGGCCGAGACCATGCCCAGGGCGACCGGGTTCATGGCCAGTTGGTTGGTCAGGGCCCGGTTGGCCGAACCTTCGACGCCGGCCTTGGAGACAACCATACCGGCGGCGATCGAGATGATCAGGGCCGGGATCTGGCTGACCAGGCCGTCGCCGATGGTCATCAGGGTGTAGGTCGAGGCGGCCTCGCCGATCGGCACCTTGTGCTGGACGACGCCGATCAGGATGCCGCCGACGATGTTGATGCCGGTGATGATCAGGCCGGCGACGGCGTCGCCCTTCACGAACTTGCTGGCGCCGTCCATGGCGCCGAAGAAGGTCGATTCCTGCTCCAGATCCTTGCGGCGCTGCTTGGCCGTGTCCTGGTCGATCAGGCCGGTCGACAGGTC
>JAGIBE010000046.1 GCA_017744495.1 Caulobacter sp.
GTGGTGTTCGAACTGATGCCGCCCGAGTTCACCCTGTCGGCCCTGCAGCGCACGGTCGAGGCCATCGCCGGACGCGCCGTCAGAATCTCCCGCCGGAAGCGGAACAGCTCGGCCGGGCGGCCGCCGGTGTCGGCGTCCTGGCGGCCCAGGCCCTCGACCAGATCCTCGCGCTCGACCACGCGGCGGAAGTTCTGCTTGTGCAGCGGCACCCCGGCGATGGCCTCGACCGTGCGCTGCAGGGCCGACAGGGTGAACTCGGGCGGCATCAGTTCGAACACCACAGGGCGGTACTTGATCTTGCCCCGGATGCGCGAGAGGCCCGTGGCCAGGATGCGGCGGTGATCCGAGATCATCGGCTCGCCCAGCGCCGCCGACAGGGCGGCGGGTTCGGCGGGATCCTGGCCGGCGGCGCGGGCCTGGTCGCGGGCGGCCTCGGGGGCCAGGCCCGCTTCGTAAAGCAGCTCGTAGCGCTCCAGAACCCGCTCCTCGTTCCAGGGCGCGCCGTCCAAAGCGAAGGCCAGGCGAGCCCGGGACCACTTGCCGGCGTCTTCGCCCGCCCAGCGACGCAGGGCCGGGGCGATGGCCTCGTCCAGCAGGGCCGGACGGCCGTGGCGCCAGTCCTCCCACGGGAAGAAGGCCGACCAAGGGGCCCAGGCGGTGTCGGGAGCCTGGGTCTCGACGGCGGTAGGGGTCAGGCCCAGATAGCCGACCGAGACGACCCGGGCGGCGCCGGCCCCCATCTCGGCGCGCGGCGCGTCGCGGCCTTCGTCTCCGAAGGTGTAGAGCTGTTCGACATAGCCGAGCTGGAACCGGGTCTGCTGGGTCACGAAGGCCCGCAGGCCCAGCTCGAAGGTGCGGTGGCCGGCCGGGTCGAACGGACCGAACGGCAGGCCGGGCAGGGGGCTGGCCACATCCGTGACCGCGTCGTGCGGCCGCACGGTCAGGACCACGGCCTCGCCGTCGCGGATGGCCACCACGACCGCCGACAGGCCGATGACGACCGAGGTGGAGGCGGTCTTGTGGTCCATGGGGCCGCTCATTCGGTCTCGAACGCCGCGCCTGGGGCGCTCTCGAAGCCGGCGGCGCGGGACAGCACATGGAAGCGCTGAACATAGCGGGCCTGGGCCTCGAACGGGGGCAGGGGCAGGATCTTCAGGTCGTAGCCGGCCGGCGGCGGACCGAAGATGGCCAGGGACTCGGCGTGCTCGAAGCCGGCCAGTTGGGTGGCTTCGAAGAAGGCGCAGGCGCGGTCCGCCTGCTTGATCAGCTTCTTGATCGCCGGCGGCGTCTTCACCGGCAGGCCGAAGCGGATGTGGATCGCGTCCTCCAGGCGGGCCTCGAAGTCCTTGTAGCCGATGCCCAACGCCGCCTTGAACGGACTGATCATGTCGCCGATCACATATTCCGAGGCGTCATGCAGCAGGGCGGCCAGACGCCATTTCGGCTCGAGGTCGGGCTTGATGTGGGTGGCGATCTCCTCGACCACCACGCTGTGCTGGGCCACCGAGAAGCCGTGCTCGCCGGTGGTCTGGCCGTTCCATCGCGCCACCCGGGCCAGGCCGTGGGCGATATCCTCGATCTCGATGTCCATCGGCGAGGGGTCCAGCAGGTCGAGCCTGCGGCCCGACAGCATGCGCTGCCACGCCCGGGGCGGAGTTTTATGCAGCCCTTTGGCCACGAGATCGTTCCTTACGGTGAAGGTGAAGGCCTTACACAGTCTGGCCCTACTCTAGCTGGGTTGGCCCATCGTTTGACAAAGATCAATGAGGGGCGGGCGGTTGCCTGTGGAAATGCCGTCGCTGTCGAGAAGGCTTTTGACCCGGGAGATCGATCATGAGCTGGGCGAGAATTATGGCGCCGCTGGCCGGGGCCGCCGCTGACCGGGGAGTCCTTGAAGCGGCCAAGACGCTGGCGGAGGGCTTCGACGCGGAGCTGGCTGCCGTCCATGCTCCAGCCGATATGGCCGACCTGATGCCGTGGATGGGCGAGGGCTTCATGGGCGGCGTGCAGGTCACGGCGCTGGAGAGCCTGAAGGAGGCCGCCGTCGAGGGCCATCACGTCTGCGACAAGCTGGTGGCCGAGCTGGGCTATGCCCGCGCCACGGCGATCAGCCTGGAATCGCCGGTCTGGGCCGGCCTAGCCATGGAAGGCCGCCTGTCGGACGTCATCGTGTTCGACAGCGCCGCGGCGCGCGGCAAGGGACCGCTGGCCGAGCCGTTCCAGCAGATGATCGCCGACGAACAGCGCCCCGTGGTCGTGGCGCGTCCGGGCTTGAAGGTGGGCGGGACGGTCCTGGTGGCTTGGGACGGCGGCAAGGAGGCCAGCCGAGCCATGCGCACCGCGCTGCCGCTGCTGCAGAAGGCGGCCCGGGTGGTGGTCGCGGGCGCGCCGGGCGCCTCGTCGCGCAGTTTCGCCCTGGAGAAGCTGGTCGCGTTTCTGGCGGCGCGGGGCGTCAGGGCCGAGCCCAAGGTGGTTGAGGGCACGGGCGGCGACGCCTCGGCCCTGCTGCTGGGCGCGGCCAAGGAGGTGGGTGCCGACTTCGTGGTGGCCGGCGCCTTCGGTCACCCCCGCCTGCAGGAGTTCATCTTCGGCGGCACGACCCGCAGCCTGCTGAACAGCGACGGCCCTTCGCTGTTCCTCTCCCACTAAGTGTTGTTCTCGAAACAAGAAGGAGGACGTCAATGTCCCTGTCACGCATCGTCATGCGCCTGGCCCGCAATCCCGGCACCGAGTTCGCGGGGGGCGACGACCATCGCGGCTACGCCCTGACCGCGCCCCTGACCGAGGACGGCCACCTGGACGCGGCCGCCTACGCCAAGGCCAAGGACGACTGCGTGGTCCGCCGCTTCGCCCCCGACGAGGCCGCCGCCGACGGTCGCCTGAACCGCCGCGGCGAGCGTTGGTTCTTCGACTATGACGAGGACGTCGAGCTGGACGACGAGCCCGTCCATCGCCTGGGCGAGCACCGCTTCGCGCTGGGCGAATACGTAACCGTGACAGACGAGGACGGCCGCCCGCTGACCTACAAGGTCATGGAGGTGACCCCGGTCTCAAGCCGCGGGGGTTAGCCGCCGACGTTGTGGCGGACCAGGGTCTTCATGTCCTCGAAGATGTCGTGGTCGCTGCCGTCGCGGCCCTTGGCCTTGACCACGGCGACGGCCAGCGGGCCGCCCTTGGGGCCGCGGGCTTCGTAGCCGACGACGCGATAGCCGCTGGGCGCCTTGTCGCTGGCCAGGATCAGGGTGGCGCGCACGCCGTCGCCGCCTCTGCGCTGACGGATCTGCGCGCCCTGTTCGGTGGCGTGGATATCGACGTCGCCCTCGTCCTCGTTGGTGGACTGGACGCTGACGTTGGAATTGCCCCCGCTCGTCCGTTCGGTCACCCGCTTGGTGCTGTCGCCGTCGCGGATCGTGACGTTCTTGGCGACCTTCACTTCGGCCGTGTCGTCGTTGGCGTTGATCGTCAGCCCGCCGATTTTGATATCGGCGCCCTTGTCGTGCGCGTCGATCTTGATCCCGGGCAGGCTGATGCGGGCGCTGTCGCCTCGGCCCTTGCCGCCCTGCGGCGCCGGAGGCGGCGACTTGACGGTCGGCATGAGGCTCTTCAAGTCGGCCTCGATCGGGGCCAGGGCGGCCTCGGCGTCACCACCGTTCAGGGCCACCAGGCTCAGCGTCACCTCGGCGTTCTGACCGCGATAGAGGCACGTCTGGCCGTCGTCGGCGACGCTGACTCGGTTCAGCTCGCCCTGCCGCTCGGGGCAGTCCAGCTTGCTGATGACCCGCATCGGCGTGCGCTTGCCCGGCAACTTGGGCTCGTGCCGGACGTCGACCTTGGGCGAGCAGCCGGCCAGTGAACAGGCGGCCAGGCTCGCGGCGGTCAGCAGCGTCAGGTGTCGCATCAGAAGGAATCTCCCGTTCGACGCGAACCTGATCTGACGTCGAGGCAAGGTCCAATGAAATCGCGTTAAGCCGTCAGGCCGTGGGCGGCTTGACCTGGGTGCTGATGGCGCCCAACAGGCCGGCGGCCAGCTTGCGAATGTCGGTGGCGTCGGCGTCGCGATAGGTGACGCGCAGCTTGGCGAACCAGGGGCCGATCTGCATCAGCCATAGGCCCTCGTTGCGGTTCTCCCTGTCGCGCCAGAACTTGCCCAGCCGGGCGGGACCGCCTTCGGACGCTGGGTAAGGATCGGCGGCGTCGGCCACAGCCGGGGTGTGGTCCTTGGCTTGCTGGACATAGACGTCGAACACCTGGGCCAGACGGTACCGGTCGGGCAGACGCGTCAGATACAGTGTCGCCGTCGCGGAGGGCGAGGCGTAGCCGCAGCTGACATCGCGACCGCCGTCGGCGGCGTCGTAGACGGTGAGTCGATCGCGCTTGAAGCCGTCGATCGCGGCCGGACAGGTGAAGCCGCTGGCGGGGTGCAGCGCGCCGCCGTCGGCCTGGTCACGAAAGCTCTCGTTCTGCGGCGCGGCGCTGGTGGCCGGCAGGCCTGGCCCCGTGCCCGGCGGCGGTGTGGAGCCGGGCAAGGACTGGGGGCCCTTGTAGGCGTCGGCCTGGACATTGATCTGGATGCCCTTGGTCCGGTCATTGCGGCTGACGAGGGGCGGCAGCTCGCCCTTGAGGGCTGCGATCACGTCGGCCTGTACGGCCTGGCTGTCGGGAACGGCGGCATAGATTCGCAACGCCGTCACGCCGGTCAAGGTGGAGACGCCCAGCATGTAGCTGGTGGTGGCGGGTGGGGCCGGCCGCTTCTCGACCTCGGCCATGACCGCGGCGGTGATGTCGCTGAAAGGCGCCACGAAGAAGATCGGCGCTGCGCTATCGGCGGAGCGCGCCACCAAAACGGGCGATAGGGTGTCCGTTTCGAATACCGCGAAGCTCGTGCTGCCGGCGCTGAACGCCGACGCCTCGCACTTGGGCTTGGCCTTGAGCAGGGCCCTCCGCTGCACCGTCTTGTCCGAGATGGCCGGACCCAGCGACAGCAGGGTCGTCAGGTCGCTTTGCATATTGGTCGAGGGCAGGACGATCAGCTTGGCGGGCGGCCGGGGCGGACAGGCCTCCCGCGCCGCCGCCGACGTCCCCGCCAGGGCCACGCCCAGCACAGCGCCGGCCCACAACCACGATCTCATGCACATCCCCCTCAAAGCCAGCTCAAGCTTGGGCGAAGGGGCGACGATCGTCTAGATGCAATCTGACGGCGAGCGGCCTATTGCCCTGGCCGAGCCCCCGAGCCCTCGCGGCGGGCCAGAAAGGCGAGGCGCTCGAACAGGTGGACGTCCTGCTCGTTCTTCAGCAGGGCCCCGTGCAGAGGTGGGATCAGCTTGGTCGGATCCTTCTCGCGCAGGGTGCTCTCGTCGATGTCCTCGACCAGCAGCAGCTTCAGCCAGTCCAGCAGCTCCGACGTCGACGGCTTCTTCTTCAGGCCCGGCACCTTGCGCATGTCGTAGAAGATGCGCAGCGCCTCGGCGACCAGCTTCTGCTTGATGCCCGGGAAGTGCACGTCGACGATGGCTTGCATCGTCGCCTCCTCGGGGAAGCGGATGTAGTGGAAGAAGCAGCGGCGCAGGAAGGCGTCCGGCAGCTCCTTCTCGTTGTTCGAGGTAATGATGATGATCGGCCGAACCTTGGCCGAGATCGTCTCGTCGGTCTCGTAGACGTAGAACTCGTTGCGATCGAGTTCCTGCAGCAGGTCGTTGGGGAACTCGATGTCGGCCTTGTCGATCTCGTCGATCAGCAGGACGGGGCGGGTGGGGGCCTGGAAGGCCTCCCACAGCTTGCCCTTCTTGATGTAGTTGCGGACGTCCTTGACCCGCTCGTCGCCCAGCTGGCTGTCGCGTAGGCGGGTCACCGCGTCGTATTCGTAAAGGCCCTGCTGGGCCTTGGTGGTCGACTTGATATGCCAGGTCAGGAGCGGGGCGTTCATCGCCTTGGCCACTTCGTAGGCCAGCACGGTCTTGCCGGTGCCGGGCTCGCCCTTGATCAGCAAGGGGCGTTCCAGAGCCACGGCGGCGTTGACGGCCACCTTCAGGTCTTCGGTTGCGACGTAGTCGGCGGTGCCTTCGAAGCGCGAGCTCATACGGTTTCCTGACGGCGACCCCAGCGAGCCGCCTCGAACAGTTGTTCAAATCAGGGCTAACCTACAGACCAACGGTCGGCCGGATCAAGCCGGCTTGTGGTCACGCTTCGTCGCGGGGCTTCACCAATTCGGGCGGCGGCTTGCGGTGGCGGCGGGCGACCGACGGCGGATCGCTGGCGGGGAAGCTGTCCTCGAGCCCTTCCTCCAGCTGATCCTCCAGGTATTCGTCCTGGTCTTCGGCGTCGGATTTAGGATCAGCGTCGGACATGGCAAACTCCTATCGCCCTGCGTAACTCGGGGCGCGAGGATACCGCTGCAACGCCGGTCGAGTCGTCTTGAACGTCTCAGCTCTCCTTCGCGTAGCCTAGCGACTCGATGTCGTCGTCGGCAAGCTCGGTGGACTCGAAGTCGGCGGCGCTGTCGTCGTCGTCGGAAATGGAGTCCTCGATGTCCTCATCGTCGCCGGCGATGGCGGCGAGCGGCTCGCGCTCGATATCCAGCCCTTCGTCATCGCGTCCGCCTTCCAGATCGTCGTCGATATCCTCGAGATCCTCATCGTCGAGCAGGTCGTCGACGTCCTCCTCGTCCTCGTCTTCGTCACCGTCAGCCTGGGTGACGTCGTAGACGTCGTCCAACTCGTCGAAATTGGCGATGTCCTCGCCGTCGTCGGTCAGGTTGGTCTCGTCCAGGACCTCGGCGCCGTCCTGGTCGTCATAGTCGATGTCGGTGGGCATGGCGGGCTCCCTGAAGGCCGGAAGCGCGAGGGCATGGCCTCGGCGCGGTCCAGGATTCAACCCGCCGCTCGCGACGATTGTTCCGTGAATTTCAAGCGACGGCCGACTGGACCGAGCCTCAGGCGAAGGGCAGCGCGTAGCCCTTGTCC
>JAGIBE010000047.1 GCA_017744495.1 Caulobacter sp.
CGACATGGCCATCCTGCAACCCGCGGCGCGGGCCGGCCTGGGCGTGGTGCTGCTGCCTTGCTTCATGGCCGACGCTGATCCGGGGCTGCGACGCTGGTCAGACGCCGCCCCGCCCCGTCGCGGCCTGTGGCTGGCCATGCACGAAGACCTGCGCCGGCTGGCGGCGGTGCGGACGGTCGGCGACCATCTGGCGGCCGTGATCCACCGGCAACGCGACCGCTTGCTGGGCGTCTAGCGCGGCGCCACCTTGACCAGCACCACATCATTGGCCCGCATCGGCACCGACACGCTGGCCGCGCCGGATTTGCCGACGGTCAGGGCCCGCGTTTCGGGCTTGTCCACGGTCAGGGCGTTCAGGTCGCGCACCTGCTGGTCGGTCAGGGTCTTGGGCGCGCCGAGCTCCAGATATGCGGTGTAGGCGTCGTTGGCCTTGAAGCCGGTGCGGAAAATCTGGACGTCGTAGCGGCCGGGCTTGAGGCCCTTCAGGTCCAGGCTGACCGGTTCGACCTCATGGGTGGGCTGGACCTTGCCGTAGTAGGGCCGGTTGCTGACAGGCTGCACGGGCTGGCGGAAAGCCCAGACCAGGGCCTGGACGCCGCCCTTGTCGGCGGTGACCCAGCTTTCCGGGTCGGCGACCTTCACGGCCTTGTCGCCCAGCTGGTTCAGGTACTTGTAGGCGAACCAGGCTGGCTTGCGGATGCCCTGCGGGTTCATCAGGCCGAATCCGCCCTCGAACGGCTTGGTGGGCGGACCGGGCTCCTCGAACAGGTCGCTGAAGGTCCAATAGCTCATGCCCTGCGCCAGGCCCTCGGTGGCCTTCAGCTTGCTGAGGATGTAGGGCGCGCTGACATAGGAGTCGTGCACCAGGTCGCGCGGCGTGTAGCTGGTGCTCCATTCGGTGAAATAGAGCGGCAAGCCCGGCTTGGACGAAGCCTCGATCTCCTGGCGCACCCGGCGGACGTCGCCGACGATGGCGTCCGGCGAGGGCGACAGCTTGGTGTCCTGCTGACCCTTCTCGTCCAGGAAGCCGCCGTCGACGCCGTAGGTGTGGGTGGCGATGAAGTCGATCGCCGCGCCGGAGCTCTCGGTGTGCTTGATGAACTCGGGCGTCCAGGCCGCGCCGGCCGTCGCGGGGCCGCCGACCTTCAGGGCGGGGTCGATCGCCTTGAGGGTCCGTGCGGTGACGTCATAGAGCTCGAAATAGGCTTTCTGGTCAGCCTTCTCCCAGAAGCCGTCCAGGTTGGGCTCGTTCCAGACCTCGAAATACCAGCTGCGCACCTCGGCCTCGCCGTAGCGCTGTCGGGCATGGCGCACGAAGGCGTCCACAAGGGCGGACCACTGGTCCAGCTTGGGATGGGAGGTGTTGCCCTTCCAGTAGAAGATCGTCTGGTCCGAGGTCTTCATCGCGTCGGGCGTGAAGCCCAGTTCGACGAAAGGCTTGATCCCCATGCCCAGCAGGCGGTCGTAGAGCTGATCGATCTTGGTCCAATCATAGACCGGCTTGCCATCGACCACCCGATAGGTCCCCAGCACGTCATGGAAGATGGCGTGGAAGCGCACATAGCGGAAGCCCAGCTCCTGGCGGGCGGTCTTCAACTGACCCAGGCTGTCCTCGCGCAGCAGGGTGCCCGGATAGTCCGAGCCGACCGACAGGTCGTAGAACCGGTCACGCGGCGTGGTGGGGGCCTTCGCATCGATGGCGATGTGGCGAACGGCCGCCTTGTCCTGGGCGACGGCGGCGGAGCCGGCCAGCAGAACCGCCAGAGCGGAGGCGGCGATCGCGGCGCACAGGCCATTCATGTTGGAGTTCTTCGTCATGGCGGCCCGGTTCCCTTCCTCGCTATGGTCCGCCCTCATGGTCGGGACGGTGCGGTTGGGATCGGTAACATTATTCATACAGTACCGTACAGCCCCGCTGAGACAGGACGATGAGGGGACATTTCGTGCGCGCAGTACGGGCTGGCGCGACCCCTTCGCAATGAAACCTCACCCGGCAGCGCTTTGCCGGCAAAAACTCGGCGTCTGACCCTTCCGTCGCGCCCTCAGCTGAGCTAACCACGGCGCACTCTTTGGAAGGCGTATCATCATGACCAAGAAACCCGACGGCTCCTGGGACAAGTCCAACCTCCCGAGCCGGCATGTAACCGAAGGGCCGGCCCGCGCGCCGCACCGCTCGTATTACTACGCCATGGGCCTTGGCACCCGCGAGATCGCCCAGCCGTTCGTGGGGGTGGCCTCGTGCTGGAACGAGGCCGCGCCGTGCAACACCGCGCTGAACCGCCAGGCCGCCGCCGTGGCCGACGGCGTCAAGCGCGCCGGCGGCACGCCGCGCCAGTTCAACACCATCACCGTGACCGACGGCATCGCCATGGGCCACGAGGGCATGCGCAGCTCGCTGGCCAGCCGTGACGTGATCGCGGACTCCGTCGAGCTCTCCATGCGCGGCCACGGCTATGACGCCCTGGTGGGCGTGGCCGGCTGCGACAAGAGCCTGCCGGGCATGATGATGGCCATGCTGCGCCTGAACGTGCCCAGCGTGTTCCTGTACGGCGGTTCGATCCTGCCCGGCCGCCTGGACGGCAAGGACATCACCGTCCAGGAGGTGTTCGAGGCCGTCGGCCAGTACGCCGCCGGCGTCATCGATGAGAAGCGGCTGTGCCAGGTCGAGCAGCACGCCTGTCCGTCGGACGGCGCCTGCGGCGGCCAGTTCACCGCCAACACCATGGCCTGCGTGTCGGAAGCCATCGGCTTGGCCCTGCCGCTGTCGTCGGCCCTGCCGGCGCCCTACACCGACCGGGACGCCTACGCCGTGGCCTCGGGCGAGGCGATCATGAACCTGATCGACAAGCAGATCCGCCCGCGCGACATCTGCACCCGCAAGGCGTTTGAGAACGCCGCCGTCGTCGTCGCGGCGACCGGCGGTTCGACCAACGGCGCCCTGCACCTGCCGGCGATGGCCCACGAGTGCGGCATCGAGTTCACGCTCAAGGACGTGGCCGACATCGCCGCCCGCACGCCCTACATCGCCGACCTCAAGCCTGGCGGCCGCTACGTGGCCAAGGATATGGGCGAGGCCGGCGGCGTGCCGATGCTGCTCAAGACCCTGCTGGACGCCGGCCTGCTGCACGGCGACTGCATGACCGTCACCGGCAAGACCCTGGCCGAGAACCTGGCCGACGTGGTCTGGCGCGACGACCAGGACGTGATCCGACCGGCTTCGGCCCCCTTGTCGCCGACCGGTGGAGTCGTGGGCCTGTGGGGCTCGCTGGCTCCCGACGGCTGCATCGTCAAGGTGGCCGGCCTCAAGCACCAGACCCATCGCGGCCCGGCCCGGGTGTTCGACGGCGAGCAGGCCTGTTTCGACGCCGTGACCAACCGCGACTACAAGGAAGGCGACGTCCTGGTCATCCGCTACGAGGGGCCCAAGGGCGGTCCGGGCATGCGCGAGATGCTGTCGACCACGGCGGCCCTCTACGGCCAGGGCGTGGAGAACATCGCCCTGATCACCGACGGCCGCTTCTCGGGCGCCACGCGCGGCCTGTGCATCGGTCACGTGGGTCCGGAAGCCGCGGTCGGCGGCCCGATCGCCCTGGTCCGCGATGGCGACATCATCTCGATCGACGCCCATGCCGGCACGATCGAACTCGAGGTCGACGCCGCCGAGCTGGAGCGCCGCAAGGCCGAGTGGAAGCCGCGCCGGACCAACTACAACAGCGGGGCTATCTGGAAATTCGCTCAGCTGGTGGGCCCTGCGCACCTAGGCGCGGTGACACACCCTGGCGCCCAGGCCGAGACGCACGTCTACGCCGACCTCTAGTCGGGGCGGTTGGGGTCGGGGAGATCGCGCTCTATCGGGCGCTTGTCGATCTTGCCCCGTCGCTCGAGCTCGCGATTGAAGCGGTCCTCGAGCGCCGTCTCGAAATCGCTGGGCGGTTCGACCCGGCGGGCCATCTCCATGGCGCCGGGCGGGTCGACGTGCGGTGGGCCGAACCGCACCAGGGGACGGTCCCGCTGAAAGGCGGTGATGGGGCCGGGCGCGGGCGGCGCGGTCGCCAGGCTGGTGAAGCGCTCGGCGTCGCTGACCTTGCCATCGCCATCGGTGTCGGCGGGATCGAGGCGAAGACGCACCGTGTCCTGGGCGTGGGCCGGGATCGGGCAGGAGAGGGCGGTCGCCAGGATCGCGACCCTCAGGGAACGCGAAACGGGCACGGCGATCTCCCTATTTCTTGATCTTAGTGAAGTCCTTGTAGAACAGGTCTTCCGGCGGGCGCTGCTCGGGCGGCGGAGCGCGAAAGTCGTTGGGACGCAGCAGTCCCTGATCGAACATCGTCCGGCGCTGCTCGGCCGCTGCGGCGGCGCGGGCCGGGGCGCTCAGGCGGACCGGTACAATGACGCCGCGATCGCGATCCAGCCACGCGGCCGCTTCCTGCGGGCTGACCACGCCGTTGTGGTCGGTGTCGGCGGGATTGAGGGCCAGGGACTGCGTGGCGGCGAACGCCGGCGCGGCGCAGAAGGCGAGGGCGGCGGCAAGAACCAGGCGCATCAAGGGCTCCCCAAAGCTTACTAGGCAAGCTGACAAGGCATTTGGGCGGCCAAACGCGCGAGCTGTCAACTGGATCAGTCGTCCAAGTCGAACGGCAGCTCGTCCTGATCGCCCTTGGGCGCCCGGGCGGCCTTGGAGACCGGCTTGTAGGTTTTCTCCGGGATCGGCGGCGGATCATCGGCGTCCAGGTCTTCGTCCCAGGGCGCGTCCGTCGGGTCGGCCGTGGTGTCGATCTCGTCGAACAGCGGGGCCGTGGCGGCCGGGCGGGCCTGCGGCGCGGCCGTGACGGCCTCAAGCGCCGGTGTGTAGGGCTTAAGCGCGGCCTCGCGCTCGACGGCCGGCGGGCGGGTCTTGATCGCGGCTTCGGAGGTCTCCGAGGCCGGAGCGGCCTTGGCTTTGGGGGCCAATGGGCGGCGGACGATGGCGTCGGCGCGCAGCAGCCAGCGGTTGGCTTCCTGGATGGCGTCCGCCGGCGAGCGGCTCTCGCGGCGCTGCTGATCGCCCTCCAGCCACAGGTCCAGCTCGAAGTCGGGATGGCGAGGATCGTCAAAAATCAGCTTCAGGGTCACTTGGGCGGCCTGTTGGACGATCTGGTCGATGGCCCGGCGCGGCTCGCCCCGGAACACCCGGCCGATCACCTGGCCGTCGACTGACAGCTCGGCTCCCATCAGCTCGTCGATGCGGTAGATCAGGCACCAGGCGCCGCTATCCCATGCCACGGCGGCTTGGTTGGTGGTGAAGTTGAAGCCCGCGCCCCGGCCGCGCCCCTTGGCGACGATCACGGTCTCGGGTGGGCCCTTGAGCACATGGCGCAGGGCGCGGCGGATACGGCGCTCTTCGTCCATGAACCAGATGGCGGCGCTGCCCACGAAGGTCACCGCGGACGCCGACAAGGTCACGAGCAGCAAGAGACGCCAGAGTTCGCTCATAGGATCAGGCTAGCGAGAGTCACGGTTTCAGAACAGAGGTTCACGACTAGAGCGAAAGCTCGGCCACCACTGGAACGTGGTCGGAAGGCTTTTCCTTGTCACGCTCGTCGCGATGGATCGTCACGCCCTCCAGCCGATCGGCCGCCTGGGGCGACAGCAGCAGGTGGTCGATGCGGATCCCCAGGTTTCGGGGCCAGGCGCCGGCCTGGTAGTCCCAGAAGGTGTAGCCGCCCGGCGCGCCGTCGGCCTGCATGTAGGCGTCGGTGAAGCCCAGGTTCTTCAGGGCCCGGAACGCGCCCCGGCTCTCCGGCTGGAACAGGGCGTCGCCCAGCCAGGCTTCGGGATTGGCCACGTCCTCGGCCTCGGGGATGACGTTGTAGTCGCCGGCGATGACCAGGGGCTCCTCCAGGGCCAGCAGGCCCTGGGCGTGGGCGTGCAGGCGCTTCATCCACGCCAGCTTGTAGGCGAACTTCTCGGTGCCGACCGGATTGCCGTTGGGCAGGTAGATGCCGATCATCCGGAAGGGCGTCGGCGCGCCGATCACCGCCTCGATGTAGCGCGACTGCTCGTCGACCTCGTCGTCATGCAGGAAGGGCAGGCCCTTTCGCACGTCCTCCATCGGGAACTTCGAGAGCATGGCCACGCCGTTATAGGTCTTCTGGCCGTGGACAGCGACGTTGTAGCCCAGGCGCTCGAACGCCTCGGTGGGGAACTTCTCGTCCAGGCATTTGATCTCCTGGAGCACGGCCACGTCGGGCGCGGCCGATTCGAACCAGGCCAGGACGTTTTCCAGGCGGGCGTTGACGGAATTGACGTTCCAGGTGGCGATGCGCATTGATGGCTCCAGTCGGCGGCGGGAGGCTAGGGCGCATGGGGAACGTGCTCAAGTCGGGCATCCAGATTTCGCGACGCAACCGGTTCCTGTTGATGGTGCTGGCGACGCTGTCCTGTGGGCTGATGGCCGTCGCCGGGGGGATCGCCGCGATCTTCACACCCCTGGTCTTCGACGCTCCGGGCTCTCTGTTGAATCCTGTCGCCTGGCTGAGCTTCGTGCTGTGCGCGGGGTTCTGGATCGTCTGCCTGCTGGCCCCGCTGCTGGCCTGGATCCAGTGGCGGCGCGACCGCGAGCCGATCGCCTGGGCGGCCATGGCCGCGCCGATCGCCTGGGGCGCGGCGGCGCTGACGGTGCTGCAACTGGCGCCGGGCTAGACCCGGAAGATCATCAGCCGATCCTCGCCCATGGTCGCCAGGGCGTCGGCCGGCTCAAGATCGGACGGCGCGTCGAGGCGCACAGCCTGGAAAGCCTCTTCGGTGATCAGGCCTCTGTAGTCGTGCAGGAACAGGCCGACGTGGCTCAGACCCAGGCTCGACCGCAGGTCACGCATCGCCCGGACCCAGAGTTCCAGGCTGTCGGAGCCACGATGGGGGCTCGTCTTGGACTTGCGCCGATCGGCGAGGGCGCGGGCGATGCG
>JAGIBE010000048.1 GCA_017744495.1 Caulobacter sp.
GTTCCAGGACCTGCTGGTGCAACCCGACATCCTGGCCGGCGATTACGACATCCACTGGCTGGAGCGCTGGATCAAGGCGCAGGGCTAAGGCTCAACGTCTGGGATCGCCATGGACGACGCCTTCACGGTCGATGATCTCATCGCCTGCTACGAGCGCGGCGTCTTTCCCATGGCGGACGCCCGCCAGGACGAGAGCATCTTCCTAATCGATCCCGAGCGCCGGGGCGTGCTGCCGCTGGACGGCGTGCACGTCCCGCGCCGGCTGGCGCGCACGGTCCGGGCTGAACCTTTCGAAGTCCGCATCGACACCGCCTTCGACGCTGTCGTCGAGGCCTGCGCCGCCGCGCGGCCGGGGCGACTGGAAACGTGGATCAACACGCCGATCCAGCGGCTCTACGGCCAGTTGTTCGCGCGCGGCCTGGCGCACAGCGTCGAGTGCTGGGACGGCGAGGACCTGGTCGGCGGCCTCTACGGCGTGGCTTTCGGGGCCTGCTTCTTCGGCGAGAGCATGTTCTCGACCCGGCGTGACGCCAGCAAGGTCGCGCTGGTCCATCTGGCCGGTCGGCTGATTGTCGGCGACTACCGCCTGCTCGACACCCAGTTCATCACCGAGCATTTGGAACAGTTCGGAACGGTCGAGATTTCACGCGCCGACTATCGCCGTCGGCTGGGTCGGGCCTGGACCGCTCAGGCCGACTTCTATCGGCTGGCGGCCGGCGCGACGGGCGCCGAGGTCTTGCAGGCGATCAGCCAGGCGTCATAGACCGGGTGTTCGAGCGGGTTCAGACCCGGCGAGTTGGCGTACATCCAGCCCTTGAAGATCTGGCGTCCCGGCGGCGCCACGCGGCCCGGCAGCGCCTTGGGCTGGGTGTCGACGGTGACATAGGCGATCGAGTCCGGCGCGTCCTCGTCGGGCGCGGTCGTCTCGCAGGCGCGGACGGTGAAGACCAGGGTCTTGTAGCGGATCGGCTGGCCGACCGGCGCCTCGAACCGCATCGTCTCGGTCGTCACCTTGTCTAGGGCCTGGAGGATGGCGACGGACGAGCGGGCGCGCTTCAGTGGCTCGGCGGGCTTGTCGGGCTCGGTCGGCGCGGCGGACTTGGCGATCGGCGCGGGCTGGGCCTGAGGTTGCGCCTGGGGCTGAGGCTGGGCCGGCGCGGTTGTCGTCGTGGCGGCCGGCGGAGCCGAGGTCGTCGTGGTCACGCCGGGCTTCGGGACGATTGGCGTGGCCCCGGGACCGGTCGGCGGCTGGCGGGGCGTGGGCGCTGTCGGCGCCGTCGGGGCGGCCGGCGGTTGCTGCGGCGCGTTCTGCAGCGCCCAGGCGCCGCCGCCCATCAGCGAACCCGCCAGGGCCACGGCCGCCACGCCCGCCAAGGACCGCCGCATCGTCATCCTATTCGGGCGACCAGGGCTTGTAGTCGCTGGTGGCGACCGCGCGCTCGCCGCCGCGGGCCAGCGAGCCCTTCGGACGCCAGGCGTGGATCGTGCCGGTCAGGTTGGGCAGGTGGTCCTTTTCCCAGCCCCGACGCTTCAGCGGCGCCGTGGTCGGCGGCTCGTCGAACGTATAGTGCAGCCAGCCGCTCCATTCGGGCGGCACCTTGGAGGCCTCGGCGTAGCCGTCGTAGATCACCCAGCGACGCTTGCGGGCGTCGTAACTGTCCTTGTTGTCGCGGGCCTCGTAGTAGCGGTTGCCGTAGTCGTCCTGGCCCACGAACACGCCACGACGGCTAATGTGGAAGCGCTGACCAATCGTCGCGCCGTTCCACCACGTGAAGATCGCTTTCAGCACCGCGTCAGCACCAATCTCGCAAAGGTCCCAAACTGGGAGGGTTTCGGGCAACGCCGAGGCGTTGCGAAGCGGCCGGACTATAGGTCGGCGGCCCTCCAGCGTCCAGCATCGGGCGTCACGTTCCAGCTTCAACATCTTGTGGATCAAGGGGGTGCGCCACCCCACATCTATTGAAGGGCGCTGTTCGGCGATCTAGGATGGTGAATTCTTGGCGCACCCGGGCGCCCAGGCCGCGGAATCGCCCATGCGCATCCAGTCCCGACATCCCGCTTCCGCTCCGCGCTTCGAGTTGCGCGAGATCGAACGTCCGGACGCCGTCGTCGAGGTGCTGGCGCCGCGGGACTGGACCGACGCGCGGGTCGAGGCCTGGCTGGACTGGGCCGACGACCGGAACGACGGGGCGTTCGACGCCGACGCGCCGCTGGGCGGCGGTCCTGCCCGCTACGCCGATGCGCTGGCCAGGACCGGCCTGTCGGACGGCGTGTTCGGCGACGCCGCCGACGCCGGCGCCTTCCGGGACGCCCTGCTGGCCACCATGTTGAGCGGCGTGGCCTCGCCGGCCGGGACGCCGGTCGCCGCCCAGCGCCTGCCCGACATCGCCGAGTTCGAATTCAAGTCCGCGGTCGAAGGCCATCTGGCCCGCTGGCGTTCGGCTCGACTGGCGGCCAAGGCCGCCGCTCGCCTCGATGCCGCCCTGGCCCAGGTCGGCGACGCCGTCCAGCGCTGCCATGGCGACGCCAAGGCCTGCGCCGATCCCTCGAAGAACAGCGCCCTGGGCCGCGCCGCCCGCCGGGCCCGCGACCTGGGCGCCGACGACCGCATGATCCTGGATGCGATCGCTCTGGCCGGTTCGCCGCGCACGGGTCTGATCGACGCGGACGCCGGCGTTCCCGCCCCGCTTGTCGCTTCGGCCTCGCGCCAGGGCGTGGCGGCGGTCGATGAGGCCGCCAGCTTCGCGGCGCAGATCGGCTGGGAAACCAGCGCCCTGATCCTGGCCCTGTCGCCCGAGGACGCCGACGCCCTGGTCCGGGGCGCGCCCGTCCGCGCCGCCATCGACGTCACCGCCTTCCAGCACGACGACGCCTTCGACTCCGCCGGCTTCAACCAGGTGGTCGGCCTGTGGGCCACCGCCCTGGAGATCGAGCGCGGCGATCGTCCCGCCGAGATCGGCCTGGCCGGGGTCGGTGATTGGCTGCTGATCCAGGGCCTGTCGGCCGCCGGCGACGCCGGGCGCGACGCCGCCTCCGCCCTCTGGGCCCTGACCGTCGGTGCCGCGATGAGCGCCAGCGCCGAGGCCGCCGCGGCTCTGGGCGCCGATCCCGCCTTCGCTCAGGAGCGCCAAGGCCTGCTGCGCGGACTGGCCGAACGCCGGGTGCGCGCCGCCGCCCTGCGCTCGCCCCTGGCTTCGGAAGCGGCGGCCGCCCTGGCCGTCGCCCACGGCCTGGCTCGCAAGCACGGCCTGCGCTCGTCGCGCCTGGTCGCCGCCTTCGCCGATCCCGAGGCGGCGCTGCGCCTGGGGGGCAAGGCCCTGGGCCACGCGACCGGCGCCGCGCCAGTCTCTGTCGCCCAGACGGCCGACGGCCTGCTGGTGCCGACCTTCAGCGCCGCCGCCCATCTCTGCCTGAACGAGGCCGGCGCCGACTTCGACGCCGCCCGCCGCCACGCCATGGGCCACGGCTCCCTCGCCGAGTCCCCGGCGATCGATCATATGGTCTTGCAGGCTCGCGGCTTCACCGCCCACGAGATCGAGCAGGCCGAGGACGCCTTGCGTCACGCCGACGGCCTGCGCGCCGCCTTCGCTCCGGCGGTGATCGGGGCCGGCTTCCTCAGCGACGTGCTGGGCGTTCCGGCCGAGGCCCTGGCCGATCCGGACTTCGACACCCTGGCCTTTGCCGGCTTCTCGCCGACCGAGATCGAGACCGCCGAGCGCCACGCCCTCGGCGCGCGCCGCCTGTCGGACTGCGAGGCTCTGGAAGGCGAACTGCGCGCCCTGTTCGCCGCCCTCGAGGCGCCCGTCCTGGCCGACCGTCTGGCGATGATCGCCGCCGTTGAGACCTTCACCTGCCTGCCGGTCCCGGCCGTGCTGGACGCGCCGTTCGACGCCCGTCCCGCCGACGCCGCCCGCCTGCAGGCCGCCGCCGCTCGAGCCGGGGTCCGCGCCCTGCGCCTGAACCGCGCCGCCCCGCCGGCCGGCTTCACCCTCCCCCTGCCCGAGGCCGAAGCCGAGGTGCCCAAGCCGCTCCGCGCCGAAGCGCCGCTGGCCGAATACCCGGCCGTCCAGGTCAAGGAGCGGATCGTTGAGCGCGTGGTCGAACGGGTCGTGGAGCGCGGCGGTGGGCGCTCTCGCCGCAAGCTGCCCGACCGCCGCAAGGGCTATATCCAGAAGGCCGCCGTCGGCGGTCACAAGGTCTATCTGCACACCGGCGAGTACGAGGACGGCGAGGTCGGCGAGATCTTCATCGACATGCACAAGGAAGGCGCCGCCTTCCGCAGCCTGATGAACAATTTCGCCATCGCCATCTCGATCGGCCTGCAATACGGCGTGCCGCTGGACGAGTTCGTCGACGCCTACGTCTTCACGAAGTTCGAGCCCGCCGGTCCGGTGACCGGCAATGACTCCATCCGCTCGGCCACCTCGATCCTCGACTACATCTTCCGCGAGCTGGGCGTTTCGTATCTGGGGCGTGATGACCTGGCCAACGCCGACCCGGGCGAGTTCAACGCCGACGGCCTGGGCCGGGGCGAAGGCGTGGAGGACGGCGACGTCGAGGCCGAGCCCCTGCCCGCCAGCAAGTTCATCTCCAAGGGCTTCTCGCGCGGCGCGGCGCCCGACAACCTGGTGTTCCTGCCCTTCGGCGGCCGTCGTGACCAAGAGCCGCGCGCAGCGGGTTCCAGCGGCGACGTCTGCCCGGCCTGCGGCGACCTGGCGCTCAGCCGCAAGGGCGGGTTGGTGGTCTGCGACAGCTGCGGGACCCAAGCGAACGGCGGGCCGCAGGACGAGAGCGACGCAGGCTAAGCTCCGTTTGCCTGGCCTTAAGCTTGCATGGCCATGTTTGATCGACGTTTCCGCCGAAAGACGCGCGCCAGAATGAAACCGCTGCTTCCGATCCTCGCCGCCGCCGGTCTGGTGGCTCTTGCCGCGCCCGCCTCGGCTCAGAACGCCGGGCAGATCGCCAGCGTCCAGCGGGGCGCGAATTGCCCGCGCTGCAACCTGTTCCAGGCCGACCTGTCGGGCAAGGTGCTGAAGGGCCGCAACCTTTCCGGCGCGCGGCTGCGCCAGGCCGACCTGAGCCTGGCCGAGATGAACCGCACCAGCTTCGCCGGCGGCGACCTGCGCGACGTCAATTTCTACGGCGGTGTGTTCGGCGGGGCCAGCTTCGCCGGGGCCAACCTGACGAACGCCAGCCTGGTCGGGGCCTATCTGCAGGGCGCCAACTTCCGAGGCGCGACCCTCACCGGCGCCAATCTGTCGGGGGCCGAGATGGACCGGGCCGTCGGCTTGACGCAAGGCCAGCTGAACCGGGCCTGCGGCGATCCGTCCACCCGTTTGCCGCGCGGGCTTTCCGTGCCTTCCTGCCGTTAAACTTCCGTCATTACCGCGATTTAAGTGGCGCTTGGACGCCGCGGGTCCCAAATCGTAGCCCATACGGTCGTTTATCTTGACCGGTCTGGAGGTTCTATGACCCGCTTGCGGATCGCTGTCGCCGCTCTGTCCCTCGCCCTGTCGGCCGTGGCTCATCAGGCCTATGCCGGCGTCGAGGACAAGGACGTGGCCAAGATGATCTCGCTGGGCGGCGCCTGCGTGAACTGCGAGCTGTCGGGCCGCAAGCTGACCGGCGCGCGTTTCACCGGCGCCAACTACGCCAAGGCCAATCTGATGGGCGCCGACCTGCGCGGCGCCAGCTTCTTCGGCTCCAACTTCACCGGCGCGGACCTGTCGCGGGCCGACCTGCGCGGCGCCGAGATGCGCGGCGCCGGCTTCTCCCACGCCATCTTCACCGACGCGAAGCTGTCGGGCATCGAGAGCAGCGGAGCCAATTTCATCGGCGCGGACCTGTCCCGGGTCGACCTTTCCAGCAGCGAGCTGCACGGCGCCAGCTTCATCGGCGCGAACCTGGAGCGGGCCAACCTGTCCAGCAGCGAAGTGGTCGGGGCCAACCTGCAGGGCGTCAGCGCCAAGGGCGCCAATTTCAGCTCGGCCGAGCTGAACGCCAGCAACCTGAGCGGCGGCAATTTCGAGCGGGCCACCTTCAAGGACGCCGAGTTCACCGGCTCGACGATGCGCGGCGCGATCTTCAACGGCGCCGATTTCCGGGGCGCGGACCTGTCGACCGCCAATCTGAGCGGGGCCGATCTGTCCAACGCCCGGGGGCTGGACCAGGACCAGCTGGACGAGGCCTGCGGGGACGCCTCCACCCGCCTGCCCCGCGGCCTGAGCGTGCGCAACTGCTCGACCAGCATCCGGATCCGCATCAGCCCCAGCTTCGCCCGCGCCCAGGCCGAGGCCGCCCGGGCTGAGGTGGAGGCCCATCGCGCCGAGATCGAGGCCGCCGCCGCCCTGCGCGCGCCGCCGGCCCCGCCCAAGCCGCCGAAGCCGCCCAAGCCGCCGAAGTACTGAGCCCTCCCGCTCCAGCAAAAAGGCCCTCCGATCCGGGATCGGAGGGCCGCTTCGTATGTGGTCGAGCGCGTCAGCCTTACACCTTGATAGGCGGGGCGGCGCGGATGTGCAGTTCCTTGTACTGCTTCTCCAGGGCCTCGGCCGGCGCGTTCATCAGGAGGTCCTGGCCCTGCTGGTTCAGCGGGAAGGCGATGACCTCGCGGATGGCGACCTGCTCGGCCAGCAGCATGACGATCCGGTCGATGCCGGGCGCCAGGCCGCCGTGGGGCGGCGCGCCGTAGCGGAACGCGTTCAGCATGCCGCCGAACTGCTCCTCGACCACCTCGGCGCCGTAGCCGGCGGTCTCGAAGGCCTTGAGCATGATCTCGGGCTTGTGGTTCCGGATCGCGCCTGAGCACAGCTCGTAGCCGTTGCAGACGATGTCGTACTGGTAGGCGCGGATGGTCAGCGGGTCCTGGGTCTCCAGGGCCTCCAGACCGCCCTGCGGCATCGAGAACGGGTTGTGCGAGAAGTCGACCTTCTTCTCGTC
>JAGIBE010000049.1 GCA_017744495.1 Caulobacter sp.
CGCTTGAAGAAGCCGCCCGGGATCTTGCCGGCCGCGAAGGTCTTTTCCTGATAGTTGACCGTCAGCGGGAAGAAGTCTTGGCCCGGCTTCTGGGTCTTGGCGAACACGGCGGTGGCCAGGACGACGGTTTCGCCCATGGTGGCCAGAACGGCGCCGTCGGCCTGACGGGCGATGCGACCGGTTTCGAGGACCAGCGTCTTGCCGCCCCACTCGATCGTCTTGCGTTTGATATCGAACATTTTTCTTCTTTCGGTTCCCGTGGGCGGATTCCCATCGGGGGCGGACAGGGGCGGACGGCCGTGCTTTCAAAGCGTTTGGAGCGGCCCGATGATCCTCATCCAGTTCGACAGGCGGGTTTGAGGATGGAAAACCCTCGGACGGACATTCGGATGCTTATCCAACGACGGAAGCGATCCGGATCGACTGCTGGTCTCGGCCTGTCTCGAAACCAGAAGCCTGAAAAGCGTTCCGCCGCCCTACCGAGGTAGGACGGCGGAATTGCGTCTTAGCGGCGCAGACCCAGCTTCTCGATGAGGGCCGCGTAACGGCCTTCGTCGGACTTCTTCAGGTGGTCGAGGAGCGAGCGACGCTGGGAAACCAGCTTCAGCAGGCCACGACGGCTGTGGTTGTCCTTCTTGTGGGTCTTGAAGTGCTCGGTCAGGTTGGCGATGCGCTCGGAGAGGATCGCGACCTGGACTTCGGCGCTGCCGGTGTCGCCCTCGGTGCGGGCGTGCTCGACGATAAGAGCGCTCTTGCGCTCGGCAGTGATCGACATCGTGTTGTCTCCGCTCAGGTGAGTTGGAAGACCCGCACCGGATTGAGCTTTCCGGCGCGCATCTCGCACAAGGCCACCAGCCTCTCTCCGCAGATGGCGGAAACGGTGCGATCGCCGGGCGTGAGCTCGGCTTTCAGCGTTTCCACCTGCCTTGGGAGCAGAACGATGGCGCGTCCTTGCGCAAGCCGGAAGGCGTCTTCATCGGTCACGGCCACCGCCGGGATGTCGTCCAGCGCGGTCTCGACCGGAAGCAATGCCTCCGACAGCCGGGCCTCATAGCTCAAATTCTCGAGGGTTTCCAGACCTATCGCCGAATCCTCGCTGAACCGACCGACTCGCGTCCGGCGAAGCTGGTCGACATGGCCGCAGGCGCCGAGCGCGGCGGCCAGGTCGCGGACCACGGCGCGGACATAGGTCCCCTTGCCGCATTCCATCGAAAGCTCGATGTGGTCGGCGTCTGGAACGGCAGTGACGCGGAGCGAATGGATGGTCACCTTGCGGGTCTTCAGCTCGAACTCCACGCCCTCGCGGGCCAGGTCGTAGGCGCGCTCGCCGTCCACCTTGATGGCCGAATAGTTCGGCGGGACCTGATCGATTTCGCCGATGAAGGCCGGCAGGGCGGCCTCGACCTGTTCGCGCGTGGGCCGCACGTCGCTGCTGTCGGTCGTCTCGCCCTCGCGGTCCAGGGTGGTGGTCGAGCGACCCCACTGGATCATGAAGCGATAGGCTTTGTCGGCGTCCATCAAGAACGGGACGGTCTTGGTCGCCTCGCCCAGGGCCAAGGGCAGGATGCCGGTGGCCAGGGGATCCAGGGTGCCGGCATGGCCCGCCTTCTGGGCGTTGAACGCCCGGCGCACGCGGCTGACCGCGCTTGTCGAGGTCAGGTCGTAGGGCTTGTCCAGGCACACCCAGCCCGAGACGGCGTCGCCCTTCTTGCGGCGGGCCATGGCCTAGTCCTCGTCATCCGAAACGTCGGACAGGCGGCGCACGTCCGCCTGGACGCGCGGGTCGAGGAACAGGCGGTCCATATAGGCGGCCGAGTTGAAGCTCTCGTCGTGGATGAACTTCAGGTCGGGCGTGAACTTCATGTCGATCGACCGGCCCAGGCGTCCGCGCAGGAACTTGGCGGCGCCGTTGAGGGCCTTGATGATCTCGTCGATGTGCTGAGCGCTCTCGCCCGTGACGCCGGCGCCCAGGGGCTCGACGAAGCAGATGGCGTGCTTGAGGTCGGGGCTCATACGCACTTCGGACACCGTCACCGACACGCCCTGCAGGGCGGGATCGGCCAGCTCCTCCTCGCGCAGGATGTCGACCAGGGCATGGCGGATCAGCTCGCCGGCCCGGAGTTGGCGCTGCGACGGACCGACGGGTCCGCCCTTCTTGTTGTCGGTATGGCGCTTCATGGCGCGGTCGCCTCGATGCCCGGCCGGCGGATCGAACGCCGGTAGCGCGGGGAGAAATGGAAGGCGGGGTGTCTAGTCGCGCGGGGGTGGAATGTCCAGTGCGGGAACGCTCAGGCCCCCGTCCGTTCCTTGAAGAAGTCCAGCACCCGGCGGTGGACCTTCAGGGTCTCGCCGTTCGGATCGTCGCGGTCCAGATGGATAGTCAGGACCGAGTGCGGGGGGCGGCCCGTGCCCCGTTTGGCGGCCGCGTCGGGCAGGGTGTGCAGCTCGGCGCGGGCGCCCAGCTCGCGCTCCAGGGTCTGGAAGCGGGCGCAGGGGGCCAGGGCGTCGCCCTCGAACCGCAGGGCGATCAGCGACAGGTCCTCGGCCTCCATCCGCGCCTTGGCCGTGGCAAGCTCCTGCGGCGAACAGTCCAGCTCGGCGCCGCGCTTGCGGACGGCCGGCAAGGAGGGTTCCGCTAGGACAGGGGCCACGACCGAGGGTTCGGTCATCATCGCCAGGGCGAAGCCGCCGGTGAAGCACATACCCACCGCCCCAACGCCCTTGCCGCCGCACTCGGCGTGGACTTTCCGGGCGAGCGCCCGCAGCCAGTCGACGATCGGGCTGGAGCGACCGCCGGCCCAGATCGTGAACTCCCGGCCCACACAGGCCAGCCTCAGCATCATGCCGGTGATGTAGCCGTCCGAGGCGGGCTTGCCCGGCTTGCCGAACAAGCTGGGGCAGAACACCGTCATGCCCTCGGCCGCCACGTCGCGGGCGAATTGCAGGACCTGGGGGTGCAGGCCGGGGATCTCGTGGATGACGATCACCGCCGGACCGGAGCCGATGCGGTAGACCGGCCGCTTCCAGCGCCCGTCGTCGAACGCGAACTTGGTAAAGCCCGTCAACGCCTCATCGTTGATCTTGGCCATGTCCACCCTCCCCACACCCTTTCGCGGAGCATGGCACAGGACGAACGCCGTTCTAGGACAAATAAGGCGAGCCGGCCCTAGCCCGGGCCGTTGCCGCCGGTCCAGTCTTCCATCGGGTCAGGCAGGTTGCCGCCCGGCAGCTTCCATTCGCCCCGGTACGAGAAGTCCAGCGTGCCGCACAGCCGCGCCGGGCCGCCCTTGGGATCGTCGCCGAACGCCTGGACGCGCAGGTCGCGATAGACGGCCAGCCGGCCGAAGCTGAGCCACAGGCGCGTGGAGCCCGGGCAGAAGGCGCGGATGTAGATCCGGCCCTGCTCGTACTTCGGGTCGATCTCGTAGAGCGCCAGGTCGGGGTCGGCGCCCTGAACGGCCTTCAGCCCGCCGGGGCCCAGGTCCTTCTCGCGACCGTCGACCACCCGGCCCTGCACCTTCACGCCGGTGGCGATCACCTTCTGAATCCGCGCGCCGGTCAGCTTCTTGTCGAACAGCACGGTCAGGCCCGCCCCGGTCAGCCGCTTGGCGTCGGCCGAGATCGGGTCGTACGAGTACATCTTACGCTCGGCGTGGGCCGAGCCCGCCGCCAGCCACGCCGCGGCCGCCAGGCCCAGCGCCAGCTTCAGGCCCGTCCCGCGGGCCGCCCCCGACGCCCCCCGCCTCACAGCTTCAGGTGACGCTTGGCGGTCTCGGGGTCGAAGCCGGACAGGCGCCAGGTTCCGTTCTCGAGGGTGAAGATCAGCAGGCACGGACCGTTCTTGTCCTTGGCGGCGCAGACCTGATCGGAACCGATGTAGCGCAGGCCGGCGGCGATGCTGATCCGGTCGGGGATCGGCCGGTCGGGCGTGTAGCCGTAATAGTCGGCCGCGTAGCGGAAGGTCTCGGGCTGAACCAGGGCGTCGCCGGCGATGCTCGCGGCTGGACCGGCCAGGGCGATGGCCGCCGCCTGCCAGCCGCCCAGGTTCGAGCCGCGCGCCTTGCGTACCAGCTCGCTCTCGATCTCGGCCTTCAGGGCCGGACGGTCGACGCGGGCGTCGAAGGCGGCGTGGTCGTTGTTGCGGATCGCCACCAGCAGGGCGTGCACGTCGCCGGCCGCGTCGTAACGGGTGGCCGTGGCGCAAGCCGACAGCGAAACGGCGGCGAGGGCGATGGCGAAAAGGGCTCGAATACGCATGGCGACTAGGGTTAGGCCCGAAATCGGGCGATTTCCAGTCCGGGGTCAGACGGTGAGGACCTCAACACCGCACCGCCGGGCGGCGTCGACAAGCGTCTTATCGCAAGACGCCAGGGTCGCGCCCAATCGGATAGCCAGTTCGAGATAGGCCGCGTCATATAGGGTCAGGTCTTCAGTACGCGACAGAAGCATGGTGGCGCCCCACGCGCGAGCGTCCGTTTCCGTGTCGATCCTGATCGGCAGCAACTCTAGCTCGCCAAGCGCCTGATCAACGAAAATTGCATCGCAACGCCCCCGCCTGACGGCGTTCCGCAAGACATTGGCGACCTCCAGTCGCCATAACGAGGGAACCCACACGGTTTGCCCGAACGCTTCGCGCATTCGATCTTGAGCCTGCGCCGTGACCTCGTCGTGCAGGATTGAAGCGAGCGTTAACGACGCGTCGAGCACCAGCGTCAACCGCGACGCCCTTCTTCGATCATTTCGCGGATCGTGACATCGCCCAGGGTAACGCCCTTGCTCTTCTCAAACAGGCGATCCAGAGCCTTGAGCGCGCGAGCTTGAGCTTCAGTCGAGGCTTCCGGTCGTCGAATGACGATGTCGCCGTCCTTCAACTCGATCTCGACCTGCTCGCCGTCAGCCAGCCCCGAAGCTTGGACGACGTCGAGGGGTACACGCAGGGCCAGGCTCTTGCCCCATCGCCCAACTGTGACCCTGGTCATGCCGTCCTCCGTCGAGATATCCCAGCATATCCCAACGCGACCATGAAGTCTATAAACCGCCCGAGACGAAAAGGGCGCGGACCTTGCGGTCCGCGCCCCTGTCTCGTCAAAGCTCCGAGGACCTTAGTCCAGCTGGCGCTTGATCTCTTCGACCGTGAAGCACTCGATCACGTCGCCGACCTTGATGTCCTGGAAGCCCGCGAACATCATGCCGCACTCCTGACCGGACGGGACTTCGTTGACCTCGTCCTTGAAGCGCTTGAGCGTCTGCAGGGTGCCCAGTTCCAGAACGACGATGTCGTTGCGGATGATCCGGACCTTGGCGCCCTTGCGGACCACGCCTTCGGTGACCTTACAGCCGGCGACCTTGCCCACCTTGGAGATGTCGAAGGCCTGCAGGACTTCGGCGTTGCCGAGGAAGGTTTCGCGCTGGATCGGGGCCAGCATGCCCGAGAGCACGCCTTTGATGTCGTCCAGCAGGTCGTAGATGATCGCGTAGTAGCGGATCTCGACGCCTTCGCGTTCGGCCAGAGCCCGGGCTTGGGCCGAGGCGCGGACGTTGAAGCCGATCAGCGGCGCGCCGGCGCCCTTGGCCAGCATCACGTCGCTCTCGCTGATCGCGCCGGCGCCCGACAGGATGATCCGCGCACGGACCTCGTCGGTGGCCATCTGTTCCAGCGAGCCGATGATCGCTTCGGCCGAGCCCTGCACGTCGGCCTTGATGACCAGCGGCAGTTCGCGCAGCTTCTTGTCCTGCAGCTTGGCCATCATGTCGGCCATGCTGGTGGCGCCCGCGCCGACCGGATGCATCGACTTCTCGCGCTTCAGGCGGATGCGGTACTCGGTCAGCTCGCGGGCGCGGGCTTCGTTTTCCACGACCGCGAAGCTGTCGCCCGGCGAAGGCACGCCATCCAGGCCGAGGATCTCGACCGGGGTGGCGGGACCGGCCTCCTGCAGCTGCTCGTTGCGCTCGTTCAGCAGGGCGCGAACCCGGCCGAACTGGCTGCCGGCCACGACGATGTCGCCGCGCTTCAGCGTGCCGCGCTTGACCAGCACGGTGGAGACCGCGCCGCGACCCTTGTCGAGCTTGGCCTCGATCACCACGCCGTCGGCGGTGCGGTCGGGGTTGGCCTTCAGGTCGAGGATTTCGGCCTGCAGCAGGATGCGTTCGATCAGCTCGTCCAGGCCCTGGCCGGTCTTGGCCGAGACTTCGACGATCTGGGTGTCGCCGCCCAGGCTTTCGACCACGATCTCGTGCTGCAGCAACTCGTTGACGACCCGCGTCGGGTCGGCGCCCGGCTTGTCCATCTTGTTGACGGCCACGATGATCGGCACGTTGGCGGCGCGGGCGTGTTTGATCGCCTCGACCGTCTGCGGCATGACCCCGTCGTCGCCGGCCACCACCAGGATCACCAGGTCGGTGATGTTGGCGCCGCGAGCCCGCATCTGCGAGAAGGCCGCGTGGCCCGGGGTGTCGAGGAAGGTGACCTTCTGGCCGTTTTCCAGACGCACCTGGTAGGCGCCGATGTGCTGGGTGATGCCGCCGTGTTCGCCGCCGGCCACGTCGGCCTTGCGCAGCGCGTCCAGCAGGCTGGTCTTGCCGTGGTCGACGTGACCCATGACCGTGACGACCGGGGGCCGGGGCTCCAGGTGATCGTCGATGTCCTCGGCGCCGATGAAGCCTTCTTCGACGTCGGCTTCCGACACGCGCTTGACGGTGTGGCCGAATTCGGTGGCCACCAGTTCGGCGGTGTCGTTGTCGATGACGTCGTTGATCTTCAGCATCACGCCCTGACGCATCAGGAACTTGATGATGTCGACGCCGCGCACGGCCATCCGGTTGGACAGTTCCTGCACGGTGATGACGTCGGGGATGACGACTTCGCGCGAGACG
>JAGIBE010000050.1 GCA_017744495.1 Caulobacter sp.
ACTGGATGACCTGGTCGACGTCCGGCACGGCGCCGCGCGCCGCGTCCCCGGCCCGGGGCTCGTAGACATATTCCTGGCCCAGGCGGACGAACAGGCTGGACTGGGCGGTGTAGGTCTTCTTCAGGGTGGTGGCGAAGGCCAGGCCCAGCAGGAAGATGGCCAGGAAGACGCCCAGCATCAGCCAGCGCTCGCGCCACAGCAGGGTCACGAAATCCGTCGGCGCATAGCGCGCACGCGCCGCCCAGTCGCTACGCGACGGCGGGTCGTGCGGCACGCTGCTCCAGGCGCTCGTGGTTGACATAGGAATCCGACTGACTGTCCCCAGCCGCACCCTGGCCGCCTCGGCCTTAAGGCTTCGTTACCTATATCTGTTAAGACTTGCCGCATGCACAGGCGCACCATCCTTTCGGCGGCTTTCGCCCTGCCCTTCGCGGTTTCGGCCTGCGGTCACGTGGATCGCGAACCGATCACGCCCACGGCCCGCCCGACGGCCACTTTCTCCGATATCGGCTATGCCGACTGGTCGGATCAGGAGCCCGACTACCGGTTCTATCCGGGCGACGAAGTGGAAATCACCGTGCCCTCGGCGACGGAATTGAACAAGTCCGTCGTGGTCCAACCGGACGGCCGCGTCGCTTTGCCGCTGATCGGTCCGGTCATGGCCGCCGACCGCACGATCGCGGAACTGGAAGCTTCGATCACCCAGGCCTACTCGACCCAGCTGCTGCGGCCGCAGGCGCGGGTGTCGATCAAGTCGACGGCGCCGCTGAAGGTGTTCGTGGGCGGGGAAGTGGGCAATCCGGGCGTCTTCGACATGGCCGGCGACAGCGACGCCCTGCGCGCCGTCATCCAGGCCGGCGGGTTCAAGACCTCGGCCAAGCGGACGTCGGTGATCATCATTCGTCGCGGCCCCAACGGTCGGGCCATGCTGCGCACGGCGGACCTGCTGACGGGGATGACCAACGGACGGGCGGACTTGGTGCCGCTTCGCCGGTTCGACGTGGTCTATGTGCCGCGCAGCGGCGTGTCCGAAGCGGGCCTGTTCATGCAGCAGTACTTCCGCGACCTGCTGCCGATCAGCTTCAGCTACGCCATCAACGGCTTCACCGGAAACTAGAGGCCGTCGCCCCCTCGTGGGGGAGAGGTCGACGGCTGAACCGTAATTCAGCCGTGAGCCAGCCATTCGCGCGCCTGGCGCTGGGCTTCGGCGACGTCCTCGCTGGCCATCTCCTGCGAGATTTCCTTGCGATAGACCTTGGCTTCGACCGAACCGCGCATGGCGGCCAGGTTGAACAGCATGTGCGCCGAGACATAGTCCAGCGGCGCGCCGCCCTGACCGGTCGAATACAGCATGCCCATACGGAACAGTTCGTCGCCCGAGGCGTCGACGGTCGGCAGCGGGATCCCGTGGATGGCGGCCGGCGGCTCGATACTCATCATCATGGCTTCAATTCCCATCTCAGCCGCCGTCGCCGTTCTGGCTCCGCTTGGCTGTGAGAACAGAAAAGTCCATCGGCGCTGAACATATAGTTAAAGCCGCCGACATCATGAATCTAAGTCGCGAATACATAAACCATTCACGGACATTACGTCGCAGTTACAGGTGTTACTGCGCGTAAACCGCCGTATACAGCGGGTTAACGGGCGCGCTGGCCGAAAAGGACCTTTCGCGCCTCTTCCTGAGCTTTTCCAGGCGCTTGCAGGCCCTGCCGCCGCAGTTCCGCGCCCAGCTTGAAGCCGCGATCGACGGCCTCGCGGGCGGCCATCCGCTCGAACCAGGCCTTCAGGTGCGGGAATTCGTCCAGGATGATACCCTGATTTTTCCACGGCACGACCCACCCCCAGCAGGCGAAGTCGGCGATGGACACTTCGCCGCAGATGAAATCCTTCCCCGCCAGCTGCTTGTTCAGCACGCCGTACAGGCGGTGGGTCTCGTTGGTGTAGCGGATGGCGCCGTAGGCGATCTGGCGCTGGTCGCTGACAATGGAGGCGGCGTACTGGCGGAAGTGGTGGGTCTGGCCGGCCATGGGGCCCAGGCCGCCCATCTGCCACATCACCCACTGGTCGATCGCGACCCGCTCGCGCTCGTTGGTCCCGTAGAACTTGCCGGTCTTGCGCCCCAGGTACTGCAGGATGGCCCCGGACTCGAACACCGAGATGGGCTGGCCGTCCGGCCCGTCGGGATCGACGATGGCCGGCATGCGGTTGTTGGGGCTGATGGCCAGGAAGTCCGGCTTGAACTGCTCGCCCGTCCCGATGTTCACCGGGATCATCTCGTAGGGCAGCCCCATTTCCTCCAGGGCGATGGAGATCTTCCAGCCGTTCGGCGTGGGCCAGTAGTACAGCGCGATCGGACGGCTCATCGGCGGGCTCCCAACACATGGTTTTGTTTGACCACCAACATGGTCACGCGCCGGCCTCCCGCCAAGGCCGTTCATGCTCCAGCCTGACGGCGCCGTTCAGATCAGGTTCAGCCTGAGCGATGGAAACTGTCTTCAAGGTCGAGGGATTAGGCGGTTGTCGGACCGCCGACCGAAGTAAGGAGACGTCGGATATGAAGCGCTTGATGCTCACCCTCGCCGCCGTGGCCGCCGTCGCTGGGCCGATGGCCGTCGCCGCGAGCGATGCGTCCGCGCAGGACCGCGGCCGCTGGGGTCATGACGGCGGCCGGGGCGATCGCTATGACGGCCGAGGCGGCCGCGGCGATCACGATCGCGGCGGCGGCTGGGACCGCGGCGACCGAGGCGGCTGGGACCGTCACGACAACGGCCGTCACAACGGCTGGGATCGTCACGACCGCTGGGATAACGGCCGCCACAACGGCTACTACTACAACAACCGCTGGAGCTACGGCGCGCCGCCGGCCTATTACTACGGCCGTCCTGGCTATCGACCCGGTTACAACGCCTGGCGTCGCGGCGGCTACCTGCCGCCCTACTATCGCGGCAACGCCTATGTCATCCACGACTACGGATACTATCGCCTGCGTCCGCCGCCCCGTGGTTATTACTGGTATCGAGCCGGCAACGACTACGTCCTGGCGGCGATCGCCACCGGTCTGATCTTCGATATCATCAACAACTAGGCGTTGTTGACCTGACGACTTCGGCGACGCTTTTCGAAACTCTTGGGAAGCGTCGCCATTGGCCTCATCCTCGCCGTGCATGCGGCGAGGATGCCCGATTGCGGGGTTATTCCCACCGCATTCGGAGGCCAGCGTGCCGGCCGTGTCACTTTCCGACGCGACTTTAACGAGACGCTTCCATGACCAAGCTCCGCATCCCCGCCGTCGTCGCCGCCCTCACTGTCGCCGGCTTCGCCGGGGCGGCCCTGGCCCAGCAGGCGCCGGCCACCGATCCGACGGCCCAGACCACGCAAAGCGCCCCCGCCTCGTCGACCACGTCGCCTTCTGGCGCGGACCCGGCCGTCGCCCCGCCGTCCTCCAGCGCCGACAGCGCGACCGCCAGCGGCACGCCCAGCTCGGCCACCACGTCCGACAGCGCGACGGACGCCGCGCCGTCCGCCGACGCCAAGCCCGAGAAGAAGACCAAGAAGCACCACAAGCCGGCCGGCGCCGAGGCCGATCCGGCAGCCGCTCCGACCTCGGACACGCCCAAGCCCTAAGGCCGGCGCTCCGACCATGAAAAAGGGCCCGTCGCGCGAGCGACGGGCCGTTTTGCTTTTTCGCAACGTACCGGGTCTACAGCCCCAGCTTGTTCCGCAGTAGCTCGTTGACGGTGGCCGGATTGGCCTTGCCGCCCGTTTCCTTCATCACCTGGCCGACGAACCAGCCGATGGCCTGGGGCTTTTCCTTCACCGCCTCGGCCTTGTCGGGGTTGGCTGCGATCAGCTTGTCGATCGCCGCCTCGATGGCGCCGGTGTCGTTGATCTGGACCAGGCCGCGCTTCTCGACGATCTCGGCGGGACGGCCCTCGCCGGCCCACATGTGCTCGAAGACCTCCTTGGCGATCTTCGACGAGATGGTGCCGTTCTCGATCAGTTCGACCAGCTGGGCGATGTCCGACGACGGCAGCGGCGAGGCGGCGATCTCGTGGCCGCCCGACGACAGCTTCGACAGCAGCTCGTTGGTCACCCAGTTGGCCACCAGCTTGGCGTCGCGGCCTTTCGCGGCCGCTTCGAAGTAGTCGGCGCGGTCGCTCTCGATGATCAGCACGCCGGCGTCGTAGGCCGACAGGCCGTACTGGCTCTGCAGGCGCGCCTTCTTGGCGTCCGGCAGTTCCGGCAGGGTCTCTTCGATTTCTTTCACCCACGCCGGGTCCAGGACCAGCGGCAGCAGGTCCGGATCGGGGAAGTAGCGGTAGTCGTGCGCTTCTTCCTTCGACCGCATCGAACGGGTCTCCAGCTTGTTCGGGTCGAACAGCCGGGTCTCCTGGTCGATCTTGCCGCCGTCCTCCAGGATCTCGATCTGGCGGCGGGCCTCGTACTCGATGGCCTGCTGGATGTAGCGGTACGAGTTGACGTTCTTGATCTCGCAGCGCGTGCCCAGGTGGCTGAAGCTGCCCGTCGCGCGGTACTTCTCGTAGTCGCCCGGGCGGCAGACCGAGACGTTGACGTCGGCGCGCAGGTTGCCCTTCTCCATGTCGCCGTCGCAGGTGCCCAGATAGACCAGGATCGTGCGCAGCTTCTTGACGTAGGCGGCCGCTTCCTCCGGCGAGCGCATGTCGGGACGCGAGACGATCTCCATCAGGGCCGTGCCCGCGCGGTTCAGGTCGACATAGGTGAAGTTCGGATCCTGGTCGTGCAGCGACTTGCCGGCGTCCTGTTCCAGGTGCAGCCGCTCGATGCGCACGTCGAAGGTCGTGCCGTCGTCACGCTCGACGGTCACCACGCCCTCGCCGACGATCGGCTGGTCGAACTGGCTGATCTGATAACCCTGCGGCAGGTCGGGATAGAAGTAGTTCTTGCGGTCGAAGCGGCTCTTCAGATTGATCTGCGCCTTCAGGCCCAGGCCCGTCTTCACCGCCTGCTCGACGCAGAAGCGGTTCAGCACGGGCAGCATGCCGGGCATGGCCGCGTCCACCAGGCTGACCTGCTGGTTCGGCCCCGCGCCGAAGCCGACGGCGGCGCCCGAGAAGAGCTTGGACACGCTGGCGACCTGGGCGTGGACCTCCAGGCCCAGCACGATTTCCCAGTCGCCGGTGCGACCCTTGATCACTTTCGGAGCGGTAGCGGTGTCGGTCATGTCTCAATTCCTGGCCATGGAGATGGCCATCCTACTTACGTTCCGTCCCTCCCCCTTGTGGGGAGGGTGGCCCGCGTAGCGGGTCGGGTGGGGCTCGCGGCGCCTAGGGCGCGACAAATCACGTCCATGACCGCGTCGATGTCCTCATGCACCGCGCGGGTTGGGAAACGCAAGGTTTGGAAGCCCTCGCGTGCGAAAACTTGATCGCGTCGGGCGTCGAACTCGACTTGCTCAAGCTCCTCATGATGTGCGCCATCCACCTCCACGACGAGACGCCGACTTAAGCAAATGAAATCGGGATAGAAGCTCAAAATCGGCGCCTGCCGCCGAAAGTGAAAGCCGTCGGCCTTCAGGGTGCGAAGCCGCACCCATAGGCGCACTTCCTGCACCGACATCGCCTTCCGCAAGGCTCTGGCGCGTTCAACGCTCATGGCTTGCCCCCCCACCCGACCCGCTACGCGGGCCACCCTCCCCGCAAGGGGGAGGGACTGGAGGAATTGGGCGCTGAGACCGCCATTTTCCACAACCGCCAAAAATGACCACTTCTTGGCAAACCCAAGGTCATTCCTGGCCAACCGGAACCACGTCTAGAGCCTGCCGTTGACTCGCCGAACGCGAATAACTCGCCAGGAGGATATCATGGCTGTTCTGAACCTCGACGCCAGCGAACCTTATGTCGCCCCCACGACCAGCGCCGATTCCTCGGCTCTGTTTCCCAGCGCGCCCGTCTATGCTCGCAAGCCCACGAAGAAGTCTTCGTCCAACCTGCCGCTGCTGATCGGCCTGCCCGTTCTGGCCATCGCCGCCGGCGGCCTGGCCTGGGGCCTGATGAACCATCCGGCCCAGACCCCGGCGACCAACGAGGTCGCGGTGTCAGACGCCAAGCCGCTGCCGGCCGCCCAGCCGCCGGCGCCGATGCCCGCTCCGGCCCCGGTGGCCGCCAAGTCCGCCGCCGTGACGCCGACGCCGGCTCCGACCCAGGTTGCCCGCGCCGAGACCACCGCGCCGCCGCGCGTGACCGCGCCGGCCAAGCGCGCCGCTCCGGCTCGCCGCGCGGCGACCGAAAGCGCTCCCAGCGCCGAGTCGGCCTCGTCGAACGTCAGCGCCACGATCCCCGCGCCGGTCGCGGCTCCGGCTCCGACGCCGGTGATCGCCGCCCCGGCCGCGCCGGTGACCCCGACCCCGGCGCCGGCTACGGCTCCGACCACGCCCGACGCCCCGATGTAGGGACGGCGTAGCGCACAAGAGAAGGGGCGGCTCTCGCGGAGCCGCCCCTTTTTCGTACTCAAGACTTGGTGGCGAACGGGCCGCGGCCAAAGCCGCGTAGGCCCCAAAGAAGCACGACGACGCCTGTGGTCAGCGCCGCAAGAGCCGGCGCACACAGGACGGCCAGCGCGATACTCGGGTGCGTATGTTGTCCGCCTAGGAGCAGCAGTAGAAAAAGCGCCGCCGAACCAGCCAATACTCCGCCGAAGAAGGCCAGCGGAGTGGCCCATAAGGGC
>JAGIBE010000051.1:0-6260 GCA_017744495.1 Caulobacter sp.
GGTTCGGATAGGTCAAGGACGGGAACGAGGGCTGCATGGCCCCGCGCGCGCCGTCGGCGGCCAAGGCGTTCAAGGCCGGCGTATTGCCCCGGTCCAGATAGTCGGGACGGAAACCGTCCAGCGAGATCAGGATGGTCAGGCTGGGTTTTTGGGGCCGGGGCTTGGCTTCCGCGACCGCGCCGCCGCCCAGGGTCACGGCCAGCACCAGGATGATCCAGCGGAAGACAACGACCATGACGCACCTCGAACTCAGGAGACTGACTATAGCCCAGTCGTGTGACGCCTCGCCACGCATGACCGCGACTTAACTTGGCGGGACTCGACCGCCCGGCCATAGTCGCGGGCCTCAGTCACCGGGCCTTTTCAGGGAGTCGCCCCGCATGACCGCCACCGGAAACCACGCCACATGAGTTTCGCCCTGGAGGCCGAGGGCCTGGTCAAGACCTACGGCGCGGTGCGGGCCCTGGACGGGCTGACGCTGCGCATCCCGGCCGGCGGCGTGTTCGGCGTGCTGGGCCCCAACGGCGCCGGCAAGAGCACCCTCTTCCGCATCGCCCTGGGCCTGGTGCGGCCCACCAGCGGGACCGCCAAGCTGTTCGGGGCGCCGGCCGGCCAGTCCTCGTCCCTGCGCCGGGCGGGCGCGATGATCGAGACCCCGCGCTACCCGCCCTATCTGACCGCCCGCGAGGTGCTGCGGATGCTGGCGCTGGAGAGCGGCGCGGGCGGCACGGCCGACATCGACTACTGGCTGGAGCGCGTGGGTCTGGGCGGCGCGGCCGACCGCAAGGCCGGCACGTTCTCGGTGGGCATGAAGCAGCGCCTGGGCCTGGCCGCGGCCTTCTTCACCCGTCCCGAGCTGGTGATCCTGGACGAGCCGACCAGCGGCATGGATCCGGCCGGCATCCAGGAGATTCGGGCCCTGATCCGCGACCTGGCCGACAAGGAAGGCGTGACCATCATCCTGGCCAGCCACCAGTTGGACGAGGTCCGCCGGGTCTGCGACCGGGTGGCGATCCTGTCCAAGGGCAAGCTGGCCGCCGAGGGCGACGTCGAGGCCCTGACCGGCGGCAAGCCGCGCCTGCGACTGACCGTCTCGCCGGTCGACAAGGCCCTGGCGGTGCTGGGCGACAAGGGCGAGGCCGAAGGCCCCAACGCCGTGCTGGCCGACGTGCTGCGCGCCGAGACCCCCGCCCTGATCCGCGCCTTGGTCGAGGCCGGGGTCGACATCATCGAGGCCCGCTGGCGCGAGGCCGACCTGGAAAGCGCCTATTTGGGCGCTCTCGAACCCAAGGATCTCGTCGATGCTCGCTGACGCCATCGCCGCCGAGCGCTTCCGCCTGTCCCGCGACCGCGTCGCGCTGTTCTGGGGGTTCGGCTTCATGCCGCTGGTCGCCATGCTGTTCAGCATGGCCGGCGACCTGTTCGTCCGCCTCGTGCTGCGCAAGGGCGTGCCCGGCGAGACGACCGTGGACCTGGCGAACCGGGCCATGGGCGCCGTGGCCGGCGCCTCGGGCCCCATCACCGCCCTGTTCCTGCTGATCGGCGCGGCGGCGATCTTCGCCGGCGACTATCGCTGGGAAACCTGGCGGCTGATCACGCCGCGCAACCACCGGGTCAATCTGCTGGCCGCCAAGCTGATCGTCTTCGCCGAGGCCGCCGCCTGGAGCCTGCTGCTGACCGCCGTCACCGCCGTCCTGGCGGGACTGTTCGGCAGCGTGGTCAATCACGGCCGGCTGGTCGGTCCGCCTACGGGGTTCCTGGGCCATTTCGCCGGAGTGTTCATCATCACCTGGCTGGAGGTGCTGCTGATCGGCGCCCTGGCCGCCCTGGTCGGCGTGCTGACCCGCTCGACCCTGGGCGCGGTGATCGCGGGGCTGGTGACGGTGTTCGTGCAGTCAACCCTGGCCGCCACCATGCAGGACACGACCTGGAAGTCGCTGGCGATCCCGGCCTATGCGGGGCGCATCCTGAAGACCTTCCTCACCGCCCCAGTCGGGTTCCGGCCCGAAGCCGGCCCCGCCGGCCTGGCCCTGGTGCTGCTGCTGGTCTGGCTGGTCGTGTTGGCCGGCGGCGCGACGGCGCTGTTCCGTCGCCAGGACCTGACCAAGGAGTAGCGCCTTCGACCTACGCCTAGGCCGCCGCCCACGTCCGCTGGTCCGCCCCGACCTGGAAGTGCTCGACCTGGGCCTCCAGGCGCACGGCGTCGTCGGCCAAGCCTCGGCTGGCGGCGCTGGCCTGCTCGGCCATGGCGGCGTTCTGCTGGATGACCTGGTCCATCTGGCCGACCGCCAGGTCGACCTCGGCCAGGCCCGCCGCCTGCTCGCGGCTGGACTGGGCGATCTGCTCCATCAGGTCGCCGATCACCCCGACGCGTTCGACGATGTCGCCTAGGGCCGCGCCGGCCTCGCCCACCAGGGTCACGCCCGAGCGGACATGGTCCGACGACTCCGCGATCAGGCCCTTGATCTCCTTAGCCGCCTCGGCCGAGCGCTGGGCCAAGGCCCGGACCTCTTGCGCCACCACGGCGAAACCTCGGCCGGCGTCGCCCGCCCTGGCCGCCTCGACTCCGGCGTTGAGGGCCAGAAGGTTGGTCTGGAAGGCAATCTCGTCGATCACGCCCAGGATCTGCGAGACCCTGGCCGAGGAGCTTTCGATCTGGCTCATGGCCTCGGCCGCGCGGTCAACCACTTGGCTGGAGCGGTCGGCGACCTCGCGGCTGTCGATCACGGCGGCGTTGGCTTCGTTCGCGCCCTCGGCGGTGCGCTTGACGCTGGCGCTGACCTCGCCCAGGGCCGAGGCCGTCTCGGCCAGACTGGCGGCCTGGCGCTCGGTGCGGGCCGACAGGTCCTCGATCGCGCCGCTGATCTCGCCGGCCCCCGCCCGCAGGCCGCCAGCGCCATCGACCACCTCGCTCATGGCCGCCTCAAGCCCGGCGATCGCCCGGTTGAAATCGATCCGCAGGCCTTCGTAGGCGGCGGGGAAAGCCGTCTCGAGCCGCGCCGTCAGGTCGCCGGACTTCAGCCGCGCCACGGCCGCGACCAGGGCGTCGACCACCCGCAGGCGGCCGGCCTCCTCGGTCTGGCGCTCGGCGTCATGGCGGGCCTTGGCGGTCTCGGTCTGGTCGCGCTCGGCGGCGATGCGCTCTTCCGCCGCCTGCCGCGCGACGATCGCCTCGCGGAACACGGCGACGGAGTTGGCCATCTCGCCGATCTCGTCGCCTCGCCCCGCGAACGGCACAGCGCTGTCATAGTCCCCGGCTGCCAGCCGGCCCATGAAGCCCGTCATGGCCTGGATCGGCTTGACGATGCGACGGCTCATCAGGGCGATCCCGCCGCCGACGACCAGCAGCATCAGGACGCCCGCTCCGGCCAGCAAGACGAAGGTCAGCCGGGTCTGCTCGACCGCGCGAGCCTCGACCGCGGCGGCGTCGTGGTTGGCCATGACCACCACCTTGTCGATCACCGCGCGGTGGGCCTCGTAGGCGGCGTCGGCCCGGGCCAGGCCTTGGCGGGCGCGGTCCATGTCGCCCGAACGGACGGCGGGCAGGATCTCCTGGTCGATCTCGCGCCAGAATTCCATGGCGGGCGCGGCCGAGTCGTCGACCAGCAGCGCACGCATGCCCGGATCGATAGGCGCGGTCTTCCAGTAGGCGCGGCGGGTGTCGTAGTCCTTGCGCAGGGCGGCCAGCTTGTCGGCGGCGGCCTCGACCGTCTCGGGATGCGCCACCAGCTTGGTGGCCACCAGGTCGGCCTCGACCACGTAGAGCGGCGGCGGCAGGATGTCGGCGACGATGTCCTTGTTGTCGACGATCTGGCGGAACAGCGGACCGCCGACTCTCAGCCCTTCGATCGCGAACAAGGCCAGTCCGCCGGCCAAGATCACGCCCGCCGCGAGCGCGCCGCCGAAGCCGCGCATGACGCCGGAGATCTTCATCTCCATTCCTCCCCCGAGTTCTTAACGGCGAAGGATGGGGCGACGAGGTGAACAAAGCTCTACCAAGGCGGCAGAGCGGGATGATGCAACCTGTCGCAGGCCTCTGGACGCAAAAAAGGCCCCGGATCGCTCCGGGGCCTTTTCCGTCAGCCGAGGCTGAAAATCTTAGTCTTCCGAGTCGGCGGTGAACACCGGGCCGGAGTCCTTGCCCTTGGCCGAGACGTCGCGGTCGACGAACTCGATGACGGCCAGCGGAGCGTTGTCGCCGTAGCGGAAGCCGGCCTTCAGGACGCGGATGTAGCCGCCCTGACGGTCCTTGTAGCGGGGACCGATGGTGGCGAACAGCTTGCCGACTTGCTCGACGTCGCGAACGGTCGAGATGGCCTGACGACGCGCGTGCAGGTCGCCGCGCTTGGCCAGGGTGACCAGCTTTTCGACGAAGGGACGCAGTTCCTTGGCCTTCGGAAGGGTGGTGACGATCTGCTCGTGCTTGATCAGCGAGGCCGACATGTTGGCGAACATGGCGGTGCGGTGAGCGGACGTACGGCCCAGTTTACGGTGAGCTTTACCGTGACGCATTGTGGTCTCTCCTGGGCCTTGGCCCGCTGAAGCGCGAAAGAGTGCGCTGATTGTCACCAATCCCAGCGGCGTCCCGGCCGGGTTCAGAACGAAGCGCCGGGGCCCTCCACCGCTGTTGCGGCTTCAAAAGGCCCAGGCCGCCCTCGAAAGAGCGGCCCGGATTAAGCGCGCCTGAAAAATAGCGAAGCTACTTTTCAGCTCCTTAAAACCGAGCCCGTTCAGACGGGCTCGGCGTAGTACGTCTTAGATCTGGTCTTCGAACTTCTTGGCCAGGTCTTCGATGTTTTCCGGCGGCCAGTTCGGCACGTCCATGCCCAGGTGCAGGCCCATGCCGGCCAGCACTTCCTTGATTTCGTTCAAGGACTTGCGGCCGAAGTTCGGCGTGCGGAGCATTTCGGCTTCGGTCTTCTGGATCAGGTCGCCGATGTAGACGATGTTGTCGTTCTTCAGGCAGTTGGCCGAGCGGACCGACAGTTCCAGTTCGTCCACCTTCTTCAACAGGGCCGGGTTGAACGGCAGTTCCGGCTTGGCCTCGTCGGCGGTCTTGGCCTTGGGCTCTTCGAAGGTGATGAAGATCTGCAGCTGGTCTTGCAGGATGCGGGCGGCGTAGGCCACCGCGTCCACCGGCGTGACAGCGCCGTTGGTTTCCACTTCCAGGATCAGCTTGTCGTAGTCCAGCGATTGGCCCTGACGGGTCGGCTCGACGCGATAGGCGACGCGCTTGACCGGCGAGTACAGGGCGTCGACGGCGATCAGGCCGATCGGCGCGTCTTCCGGACGGTTACGGTCGGCCGGGACGTAGCCCTTTCCGGTGTTGACCGTGAACTCCATGCGCACCGAAGCGCCGTCGTCCAGCGTGCAGAGCACGTGGTCGGGGTTCAGGATCTCGATGTCGGCCGGAGTTTCGATCTGACCGGCGGTCACCGGGCCGGGGCCCGTGGCGCGCAGGGTCATGCGCTTCGGGCCTTCGGCGTGCATCCGAACGGCCAGTTGCTTGATGTTCAGTACGATGTCGACGACGTCTTCGCGGACGCCTTCGAGAGAGGAGAATTCGTGCACCACGCCATCGATCTGGATGGCGGTGACGGCGGCGCCTTGCAGCGAGGAGAGCAGGACGCGGCGGAGAGCGTTGCCGAGCGTCACACCGAAGCCGCGCTCGAGCGGCTCAGCCACGATGCGAGCCTTGCGGGTCGCGTCGGCGCCAGTCTCGATTTGCGGCTTCTCAGGACGGATCAGCTCGTTCCAGTTTCTTTCGATCACGTGGTCGATCCCTTGAACGCGACTCGCCGGCCGCGTTTTGCGCAGCCGGCGAAGGAGAATTGGGTCTTAAAAGTACTAGACGCGACGACGCTTGGGCGGACGGCAACCGTTGTGCGGGATCGGCGTCACGTCGCGGATGGTCGTGATGGTCATGCCGGCGGCCTGGAGGGCGCGCAGGGCCGATTCACGGCCCGAACCCGGACCCGACACGTTGACCTCGAGGGTCTTCACACCGTGTTCAGCGGCCTTCTTGCCAGCGTCTTCCGCAGCCATCTGAGCGGCGTACGGGGTCGACTTGCGCGAGCCCTTGAAGCCCATCATGCCGGCCGAGGACCACGAGATCGTGTTGCCCTGGGCGTCGGTGATGGTGATCATGGTGTTGTTGAACGAGGCGTTCACGTGCGCCACGCCCGAGGTGATGTTCTTGCGTTCGCGGCGTTTAACGCGACCCGGTTCCTTGGCCATCGGTCAGGCTACCTTACTTCTTC
>JAGIBE010000051.1:6270-6681 GCA_017744495.1 Caulobacter sp.
CGCCCTCGACGGTGAAGTCCTTGTCGATCGTTTCGCGGATCGCGAGGACTTCGGCGTCGGTCAGCTGGTTGACCCGGCGAGCGTCGTCGATGCCCACCTTCGTGATGATTTCACGAGCGGACTTCTGGCCAATGCCATGAATGTACTGAAGCGCGATCAAAACGCGCTTGTTCGTCGGGATGTTGACGCCTGCGATACGGGCCACGTCTAATGTTCTCCTAGTCACGCACTAAAGACGCGAACGGCGCGCCCGGCCCGGTCTTGCGACCCAGTCCGGCGCGCACAGATCGCGCCCTTTCGCGGAAGCGCCCCGTTATAGGGATAGTTGCGCATCCGTCAATGGCGGAATCCAAACGAAGTCGGATTCCAGTGAAAGTCACGCCACCACGGAAAGCGCGGCGTCGATTGCGG
>JAGIBE010000052.1 GCA_017744495.1 Caulobacter sp.
AGCCGGAGGGACCGATGAGCGCGATCATCTCGCCGCGATTGACGTCGAGCGAGACGGCGTCCAGCGCCCGGCGCGACCCGAAGGTCTTGGAGGCGGCGCGGATCGAGAGAACAGGGTCCGACGTCATGGTCGGGGCGAATCCTTAACGTGGTTTCGAGCGCTGGGGAATGCGTTGGTCGGTTTGGGGCACGGACGCAACGGATTTGTGACGGGCCGTGGATCAATTCCCCGGCCGGCCGCGCGGAAGCGGGGCCGAAAACTGCGCCGGAAGCCTTGCCGGGGAAGGCGCGGGGGCCCGCGTCCAAAAGACTCTTTACATCCTCGGGGTATGACCCTATTTCGCTCGCTCCGGCGGACCCGAAGTCCTCATAAGCGCTGCTAACGCCGGCCTGGGTTTAACTTCTGCAGGGGTCTACGTGAATTGCACACGTACCATACTCCCCTGGACCTGGTCCGTGAGCGGTCACCGGAACGTCCCGTCGCACTCGTGCGGCCTGACGCGGTTTCCGTAGCGGCGCGCTGGTTCCAGGCTGAATTCAAAGGCGATGTCTTTTACGCGGTGAAGGCCAACCCTTCGCCGTGGGTGATCCGCGAGCTCGCGGACGCCGGCGTCCGGTCCTTCGATGTGGCGTCGTTGAACGAGGTCGAGCTGGTCGCCCAGCACGCCCCGGGCTCGCGCATGGCCTTCATGCATCCGGTGAAGAGCCGCGTGGCGATCTCGGCCGCCTATTTCGATCATGGCGTGCGGACCTTCTCGTTCGACACCCATGAGGAACTGGCCAAGATCCTGGACGCCACCGGCCAGGCCAAGGACCTGAACCTGATCGTCCGCATGGGCGTCCAGGCCGAGGGCGCGGCCTATTCGCTGTCGGGCAAGTTCGGCGTCGAGGCGCACAACGCCCCGGCCCTGCTGCTCGCCGCCCGCCGCGCCACCCAGGACCTGATGGGCGTCAGCTTCCACGTCGGCAGCCAGTGCATGCGCCCGACCGCCTACCAGGCCGCCATGGCCCAGGCGAGCCGCGCCCTGGTGCGCGCCGGCGTGCTGGCGGACGTCGTGGACGTGGGCGGCGGCTTCCCGTCGATCTATCCGGGCATGGCCCCGCCGGAGCTCTCCGAGTACCTGGCGGCCATCGACCGCGGCTTCGCCGACATGATGGTGCACGAGACCACCGAGCTGTGGTGCGAACCCGGCCGGGCCCTGGTGGCCGAGGCCTCGTCCCTGCTGGTCAAGGTCGAGCTGAAGAAGGGCGACGCGCTCTATCTGAACGACGGGTCGTACGGCTCGCTGTTCGACGCGGCGCACATGAAGTGGCCCTTCCCCGTCAAGCTGTACCGCAAGAACGGCGAAGTCGTGGAAGAGGGCCTCAAGCCGTTCCGCTTCTACGGCCCCACCTGCGACAGCGTCGACCACATGCCGGGTCCGTTCTACCTGCCGGAAAGCGTCGACGAGGGCGACTATATCGAGATCGGCATGCTGGGCGCCTACGGCGTGGCCATGTCGACCCGCTTCAACGGCTTCGGCGAGACCGACACCGCCCTGGTGCAGGACGCGCCGATGGCCTCGATGTACGGCCTGGCCAAACGCTCGATCCCGGCGATCCGTCCGGAGGCGGAGGAACGCAAGATCGTCCGCTTCTCGCGTCCGAAGGGCGCGGCCGGCAAGAAGCGCCGCCGCCGATAGAGAGCGTCGCTAAACCGACTTGGTTCGCCTCTAGACCATTTCTGAGTTAAACCGCGCGCGCCGCCCGACGTTACGAACGTCGGGCGGCAGCGCATTCCGCCATTCCCCCGTCGGTCGCTCCGTCCCGGCGAAGGGTTCTTGTTTCAACGACGGGCGTCCAAAGTCAGGGAAACCGAAGCGATGAACGCTCCCGTTCCGAACAACACCAAGGCCGAGCTGCTGCAGAACATCGTCGAGCACATCGACATCACCGCGTTCGACGCCCGCCCGATCATCGACTCCATGCGCAAGATGTCGTTCAGCTCGCGCGACACCGCCCGCGCGGCCGACATCTTCAACATGGCCCTGGCCGACCGCGACTGCTCGCCGTGGCTGATCCTGGCCGGTTCCACCTCGGCCGGCGGCTGCATGCACGTCTACCGCGACATGGTGAAGAACGGCATGATCGACGCCGTGGTCGCCACCGGCGCCTCGATCGTCGACATGGACTTCTTCGAGGCCCTGGGCTTCAAGCACTACCAGGCCGCCGGCCCGGTCGACGACAACGTCCTGCGCGACAACTACATCGACCGCATCTACGACACCTATATCGACGAGGAAGAGCTCCAGAACTGCGATCACACGATCCTGGAGATCTGCAACCGCCTGGAGCCGCGCGCCTATTCCTCGCGCGAGTTCATCTGGGAGATGGGCAAATGGCTGTCGGAAGGCAACGCCAAGAAGCCCGGCTCGCTGATCCAGACCGCCTACGAGGAAGGCGTGCCGATCTTCTGCCCGGCCTTCGTCGATAGCTCGGCGGGCTTCGGTCTGGTCAAGCACCAGAAGGAACGCATCGCGGCCAAGCAGCCCTACCTGATGATCGACGCGGTCGCCGACTTCCGTGAACTGACGGACATCAAGATCGCCGCCGGCACCACCGGCCTGTTCATGGTCGGCGGCGGCGTTCCTAAGAACTTCGCCCAGGACACCGTGGTCTGCGCCGAGATCCTCGGCGTCGAGGCCGACATGCACAAGTACGCCGTGCAGATCACCGTGGCCGACGTGCGCGACGGCGCCTGCTCGTCCTCGACGCTCAAGGAAGCCGCCTCGTGGGGCAAGGTCTCGACCACCTACGAACAGATGGTCTTCGCCGAAGCCACCACCGTGGTGCCGCTGATCGCCTCGGACGCCTTCCACCGCGAACACTGGAAGGGCCGCGAGAAGCCGCGCTGGCAGAAGCTGTTCGGCAAGTAAGCTTGCCGCCGACGGCTTGAAAATGCAGGGTCCCCGGAGTGCTTCGGGGACCCTTTTTCATGCGCGTTCGGTGGATGATCGGTATCACGGCCCTGGTCCTGGCGGGGTGCGCCACGACCGGCCCGCCCTATCTGGCCAACGGGGCCTATGACGCCCGCCAGGCGGTGTCGCCGCCGCCCGCGCGGGGCTCGGCCCAGGACGACCAGGACCGCCGCACCTTCCTCGACACCCGCGCCCTCAAGGGCGGTCCCCGCTGGTCGCTCGCCCGGCAGGACACACACGAGGGCCGGGTCACCGACGGCTTCGCCTGCGCCCTGGGCTTCACCCCCAGCCGCGCCACCACCCCCAAGCTGGCCGCCCTGCTCAAGCGGGTCGCCGGCGACGTGCGGCCGGCCGTCTCCGCGCCCAAGCGACACTACAAGCGCAAACGGCCCTACCAGGTGGACCACGGTCCCGTGTGCGTGCGCAGCGGCCTGGTCACGGCCTTGACCTCCGACTATCCGTCCGGCCACGCCACCTGGGGCTGGACGGTGGGCCTGATCCTGGCCAGGGCCCAGCCCGACCGCGCGGACGCCATCCTCGAACGCGCCCGCGCCTTCGGGGAAAGCCGCGTGATCTGCGGCGTGCACAACGCCTCGTCGGTCGAGGCGGGGCGGGTCAACGCCGAAGGGCTGGTCAAGGCGCTGGAGGCCTCGCCGGACTTCGAGGCCGACCTGGCGGCGGTCCGCGCCGAACTCGACGCCGCCCGCGCGGCCGGACCGGCGCCCGACGCGGCGCGATGCGAGGCTGAAGCGAAGGTGCTGGCGACGCCCGTGCCTTAGAGCGCTTTCGAGCGAAGTGGACGCCGGTTCGCGTGAAGAAAGCGCGTCAAAACAGAAGGACCTAGAGCGTTGGTTCGATCAGAACCAAACGCGCTCTAGGCCGAGATCGAGTCGTACACCACGACCTTGCGCCAGAGATGGGAGCAGTCCGCGACGAACTTCAGATGCAGCGGATGGTCCTGATAGCGCTTCTGATCCTCCACGCTCGCGAAGACCATTAGCTCCGAGACGTCATAGCTGTTGTCGACGACGTCGCGCTTCTCGGTCGAGGCCGGGACGCCGATGTGCAGCTGCTTGACGACCTCGACCGCCCGGAGCGTCTCCAGCCCGGCGATCAACTGGTCGCGGTCGGCCTTGGAGCCGGGGTTCTTCAGCCAGAAGAAGACGTGGTGGATCAGCGGCGCCCCGCCCGGGGCTTCGGCAGCGGCTTCGCCCGCCGCCAAGGCTCCGGCCGCCAAGCCGCTCGACAGCAAGACACGACGATCGACAGGCGGCATGCGAGGATCCTTCGTCTGAGGGCGCTCCGGGAATGGCTAGCGTCGGCAGCCGGCGAAAACAATCGCTTCGGAGTCGTAGTCCGGCCCGGCTCGACTCCCGCGCCCGTCCAGTTAAGCTTCCACTCAACCTTGGGAGCCCTCCATGACACGACGCCTCGCGGGCCTCCTGGCCGTCGTCCTCGCCCTGCTGGCGGCCCGCCCCGCCCTGGCTGACGAGCGCTCGGCGCCGGCCATCGCCGACCGCGCCCAGTACGAGGCTCTAGCCCGCACCCCGGCCGCCGGACGCTATTTCAACACCCCGCAGCTGATGTTCGTGATCGACCGCGCCGACCGCAAGGAAAGCCCGACGGGCCGGCTCTACTTCGTCAATTCCAAGCGGTTCGACTTTCACATCACCTTCGTCCAGCAGACCTACCTTTCCAACCGACCGGCCGAGGCTTTAATCGCCGCCAACTATTCGCAGCCCAACCGGCGCTTCATCTTCGGTTCGGTGGTGTTCTATCCGGGCCTTGCACGTTACGGCGTGGAGTTCTTCGAGGGCGACGCCCTGGACACGACCGTGCTGGGCGAGGCCATGACCGCCCTGAAGGCCCATTTCTTCGCGCCCCTGGCCTTCAAGCCGAACTCCCGACAGCAATACGACCTGGCCGCCCGCGTCGGCGGGATCGACATCATCGACGGCGCGGCCGCTTACGGCTCGCGCGAGGTGCTGGTGCTCAATCCCGGCAAGGCGGTCGGGCGTCTGCGGATCATTGGCGAGATCACGCCGGAGACCGACCTGCGGCCCGACGACATCGTCATGCTGGACGTCCCGCCGGTCCAACTGGAACCGGTGGCCGGGGTGATCACCACCGCCTTTTCCACCCCGCTCAGCCACGTCAACCTGCTGGCCAAGAGCTGGGGCGTCCCCAACGCCTATCGCCGCGACGCCGGGACCGCCTACGCCGCCCTGGACGGCCAGGTGGTGGTGCTGGAAGCCAAGGCCGACGCGGTGACCCTGCGCCCGGCCACGACCGCCGAGGCCAAGGCCGCCGCCCGCAAGGCGAAGGGCGCCGTCAAGGTCCCTGAGGCCGACCTTTCCTATGCCGGCCTGCCCAGCCTGGCCGAGCAGCGCCGGACCGACAGCGTGCGGGTCGGCGCCAAGTCGGCCAATCTCGGCGAGGTGACCTATCGACGGGCCAGGGCGAAGGGCGCCGACTTCACCGTGCCGCCCGGCTTCGCCATCCCGTTCTCGGCCTATGACCGCTTCGTGCGGTCCAACGGGCTGGACAAGGCGATCGACGCCCTGCTGGCCGATCCGAACCTGAAAACTGACCGCGCCGCCCGTCACGCCGCCCTGGCCCGCCTGCGCGCCGCCTTCGCCGCCGGGACCATCGATCCGCTGCTGATGGAGGCGGTGAACGCCCGCCGCCGCGCGGTGATCGGCGCGGGCGGCGTTTTCGCCCGCAGCTCGACCAACGCCGAGGATCTGCCCGGCTTCAACGGCGCGGGGCTCTACACCAGCGTGCCCAATGTGGTGACCGACGCCCAGCTGGCCGCCGCCATCCGCACGGTCTGGGGCTCGGTCTGGAACGACGCGGCCTTCGAGGCGCGCGAGGCCGCCCGCATCGATCACCGCGCCGTCCACGCCGCCGTCCTGGTCCAGCAGGGCATGAACGCCGAGGCCTCGGGCGTGATGATCACCGAGAACCCCTTCGATCCCGACGAGCCGGACGCGGTGTTCATCAACGCCAAGCGCGGCCTGGGCATGCGGGTGGTCGAGGGCAAGCGTGTGGCCGAACAGCTGATCTATCACGGCGAGACCGACGGCTCGCTGCAGGTGCTGACCCGCTCGACCGACGACACCATGCTGTCGTTCGACGACAAGGGCGGGGTCAAGGAGATCAGGATCGAGGAAGGCCGCTTCGTGCTGACCGACGCCCTGGCTCTGCGGCTGGCCAAGGCGGGCCTGACCATCGACGGGTGGCTGGGCGGGGCGGCCCAGGATATCGAGTGGCTGACCATCGGCGACAGGCTCTACATCGTCCAGGCGCGGCCCTATCTGCGGGGCCACTGAAGCCGCCGAAGCTTGCGCCGCGCCGCCACGACCTCTACCTCTGGGTCATGGCCCATCACGCCGCTTGCGATCATGACCACGACCACCACGGCGTTTCCGGTTCGGCCCTCGCGGCCGAGCTCGCCGCCGCCGAGACGCGCTGCGAGGCGTCCGACCAGCGCCTGACCGCGCCGCGCAAGCGCGTGCTGGAACTGCTACTGCAGGCCGGCCAGCCGGTGAAGGCCTATGAC
>JAGIBE010000053.1 GCA_017744495.1 Caulobacter sp.
AGCTTCGCCGGCGCCGGCCAGAACGCCGGCCTGGCCTTCATCCGCCTCAAGGACTTCGACGAGCGCAAGGCGCCCGAGCGCAAGGCCCAGGCCATCGCCGGCCGGGCGATGGGCAAGTTCCTGCAGATCCGCGACGCCATGGTCTTCGCCATCGTGCCGCCGGCCGTGCCGGAACTGGGCACCTCGTCGGGCTTCGACTTCCAGCTGCAGGACATCGGCGGCGTGGGCCACGACGCCCTGGTCGCCGCGCGCAACCAGGTGCTGGGCATGGCCGCCCAGGATCCCACCCTGGTCGGCGTGCGCCCCAACGGCCAGGACGACACCCCGCAGCTGAAGATCGACATCGACCAGGCGAAGGCCGGGGCGATGGGCCTGACCACGGCCGACATCAACGCCGCGCTCAGCGCCGCGTGGGGCGGTTCGTACGTCAACGACTTCATCGATCGCGGCCGGGTCAAGAAGGTCTACGTCCAGGCCGACGCCCCCTTCCGCATGCGTCCGGAAGACCTGAACAACTGGTACGTCCGCACCAGCAGCGGCACGATGGCGCCGTTCTCGTCCTTCGCCACCACGCACTGGATCTACGGCTCGCCGCGTCTGGAGCGCTATAACGGCCTATCGTCGCTGAACATCCAGGGCTCGCCGGCCCCGGGCAAGAGCTCGGGCCAGGCCATGGCCGCCATGGAGAAGATCGCGGCCCAGCTGCCGCCGGGCATCGGCTACGAATGGACCGGCCTGTCGGCCCAAGAGCGCGAGTCCGGCAACCAGGCCCCGGCCCTGTACGGCATCTCGATCCTGGTGGTGTTCCTGCTGCTGGCGGCGCTCTACGAGAGCTGGTCGATCCCGCTGTCGGTGATCATGGTCATCCCGCTGGGCATCGTCGGCGCCCTGCTGGCCACCACCCTTCGCGGCCTTTCCAACGACATCTACTTCCAGGTGGGCCTGCTGACGACCATGGGCCTGGCGTCCAAGAACGCCATCCTGATCGTCGAGTTCGCCAAGGATCTGCACGAGCAGGGCATGGAACTGGTCGAGGCCACGGTGGAAGCGGTCCGCATCCGTCTGCGCCCGATCATCATGACCTCGCTGGCCTTCGTCTTCGGCGTGCTGCCTCTTGCGATTTCCAACGGGGCTGGATCTGGCAGCCAGCACGCGATCGGCACCGGCGTGATCGGCGGCATGCTGTCGGCCACCCTGCTGGCGATCTTCTTCGTCCCCCTGTTCTTCGTGATCGTCGAGCGGGTCTTCAAGCCCAAGCCGCGTCGTCACGACGCAGCGCCCGCCACCCCGGCCGAGGGTCACTAAGATGCTTTTGCGTAACCTGACCCTCTCCCTGCTGGCCGCCTCGGCCCTGAGCGCCTGCACCCTCGCGCCCAAGACCGTGCGGCCGGCCCTGCCGGTGGCCGAATCCTGGCCGATCGCAGCCGCCAACACCGGGACGGCGTCCGCTGCCGACCTGGCCTGGCGCGACGTGTTCATCGACCCGCGCCTGCAAGGCGTGATCGACCTGGCCCTGACCAACAACCGCGATCTGCGCGTGGCGGTGCTGAACATCGAGCAGTCGCGCGCCCAGTACCGCATCCAGCGCGCGGCCCTCGTGCCGGCGGTGGACGCCACCGGTACGGCGACGCGCGGCCGAAGCTCCTCGGCCCAGGTGATCGCCGGCGGCGACCGCTCGGTCGAGGTCTACACGGCCAATCTCGGGATCAGCGCCTGGGAGGTCGACCTGTTCGGCCGGGTCCGCAGCCTCAGCAATGCGGCTCTGCAGAATTATCTGGCTGTCCGGGAAACCAGCCGCTCGGTGCAGGTCAGCCTGATCGCCCAGACGGCGTCGGCCTGGCTGAACCTGGCCGCCGACGAGGACCTGCTGGCCCTCTCGCAGGAAACCCTGCGCACCCGCCAGGAGACCATGGGCCTGATCCAGCGCCGGTTCGAGGCCGGGGCCATCTCGCAACTCGAGGTCGCCCAGGCCCAGACGCTGATCGAGGCGGCCCGGAGCGACGTCGCCACCGCCCAGGCCCTGGTCGAGCAGGACAAGAACGCCCTGCGGCTGGTGGTCGGCGCCGACGTGCCAGGCGACCTGCTGCCGGCCGGCGGCCTGGTCACGGCCCAGATCCTGCGCGACCTGCCGGCGGGCCTGCCTTCGGACGTGCTGACCCGCCGTCCCGACGTATTGGCCGCCGAGCACCAGCTGGCCGCCAGCAACGCCAATATCGGCGCGGCCCGCGCGGCCTTCTTCCCCAGCATCAGCCTGACGGCCTCGACCGGGGTGGCCAGCAACAGCCTCAGCAGCCTGTTCGACAGCGGCAACGGCGCCTGGACCTTCGTGCCGCGCATCAACCTGCCGATCTTCGCCGGCGGGGCGAACGTGGCCAATCTCGACAGCGCCAAAGCCGGCCGCGACATCGCCGTGGCCAATTATGAGAAGGCCGTTCAGACCGCGTTCCGCGAGGTCTCCGACGGCCTGGCCGTGCAATCGACCATCGCCGAGCGCGTCGGTTCGCAGGAGCGGCTGGTGGCCGCCGCCAACGACACCGTCCGCCTTTCGCAGGCCCGCTACGGCGCCGGGATCGACAGCTCGCTGTCGGTGCTGGACGCCCAACGCACGCTCTACACCTCGCAGAAGACCCTGATCGTCGCCCGCCTGGCGCGGGAGACCAATCTGGCGACGCTATACAAAGCCCTCGGCGGCGGCGCTCCCGCCGCCCGCTGAGGCATCAAATCCTCCGTCCCCAGCGGAGGAGTGCTGAAGGCGTCGCCCCCCGACGCCTCCAGCCGGAAGGGGCGCGCTCCCCCCCAAACCCTGCGCGCCCCTTCCAACCTATTTTGCCCTCTCCCTATGGGACAGGGAGCATTCAGCGCTCCCGTTTCCACTCCGACACCGGAACCGACCCGTCCGGACGCGGCGTGGGCACCTGGTAGCTCAGCGTGTCGGCCGTCAGCGCGAACTTCCGCCGCTGCTCGGTTCCCTCCCAGTTGGCGAACGACGCCCCCTCGATCCTGAACACCAGCACGTGCGCGGCCTCGTCGATCGCGACCGTGCCGTAGTGGGTCGATGAGCCGACCACCGCTCCGGCCAGTTCGGCGGGCGTGGCGGTGGCCTTGTCGCCCGAGGCGATGCGCGGGCGGTCGCCGTCGAAGATCTGCAGGCTGTAGCGGCCCTGGGTGTCGATGATCAGCCGCCCCTTCGGGTGCTGGCCATAGTCGCGCGCCCGCGACCCGTCCGACTTGAGGCGGTCGGCCGCGGTCAGGGTCCAGGTCCCGGCCAGCGAGGGCTCGGCCGCCGTCGCGGCGGTGACCAGGACCAGCGCCAGACCGGCGCCGCAAAGGATCGATCTCATGTGAGCCTCCGACTCATAACCTGTTTATCAGGTTAGGTTGCGGACCTTTCACAGAACGTCGTAACCTGTCAATCCGGTTCGGAGGGTGACAAGGTGAAGACGGAGATCCGCGACGGCTTCAAGTTTCGCGGCGGCAGTCCGGCCCTGGACCTGGCCGCGACGGTGACCGGTCGGCTGGGCGCGACGCCGCGCGACCTGCTGGCCGCGCCCGCCGACCTCGACCGCTGGCTGGTCGCCGCCGAACTGGCTGAAGCCGCCCCGGGGTCGACCGAGGGCAACCTCTCCCAAGCTCGCAGCTTGCGCGAGGCGCTCTACCGCCTCGCCCTGTCGCGCGCCGAGGGGGCCGCCCTGCCCGAGACCGACCGCGATCTGCTGAACGCCTACGCCGCCCTGCCCGCCGCGCCGCTGCAACTGGACGCCGACGGCCGCGCCCGCCTGTCCGGCGACGTCCGCAGCCTGCTGGCCGAGCTGGCGCGCGAGGGCGTGTCGCTGCTCGGCGGCGAATTCTCACACCGCATCCGCCAATGCGAGGGCCCGCCCTGCGCGGTGCTGTTCGTCGACACCTCGCGCAAGGGCGAGCGCCGCTGGTGCTCGATGAGCGCCTGCGGGAACAAGGCCAAGGCGGCGGGGTGGCGGGCGCGGGAGAGGGGCGTTTAGAGCGGCAGCTGCACCGTGCTCTTCACCTCTTCGAGTACGGCATAGGTCCGCGTCTCGCGCACGCCCGGCATCTTGACCAGGATGTCGCCGAGGAAGTTGCGATAAGCCTCCATGTCGCGCACGCGGGCCTTGATCAGATAGTCGAAGCCGCCGGCTACCATGTGGCATTCCAGGATCTCGGGCGCCCGGCGCACGGCGGCGCCGAACTCGTCGAAGACGTCGCCGGTCGTACGGTCCAGCACCACCTCGACGAAGATCAGCAGGGCGCGGTCCACCTTGGCCGGGTCCAGCAGGGCCGCGTAGCCGGTGATGATGCCCCGCTCGCGCAGCCGCCGCACGCGGTCGAAGGTGGCGGCCGGCGACAGGTTGCAGCGCTTGGCCAGCTCGGCGTTGGTGATGCGGCCGTCAGCCTGCAGAACCTTCAAAAGCCTGCGATCGGTATCATCCAGAGCAGACATGGCCATTTCCCGTTTTCACCGAAGATAATTCGGAATTTTATATTGATAAACAAAGCACCTTCACAAGAGGCAGGACTATACCCTCGATCGTCCTAGCGAGCTCGGCCGCCACCTCCCCCCTCGGCGCCGCGCGGACCAGGATCGCCTCCGCCACTCCCCCCGGCGGAGCGCAGACGCGGCGCTCTTCTCCCCCGGAAGCGCCGTGTGAGAGCGGAAGGGACACGCGACCTCCCCCCGTATCGTGTCCCTTCCCACCGCTCTCCCTTCCTCTTCCCGCCCAGCACGATCATGCTCCGCCCTGCCCCACGTCGCGGCGGGCTGTCGCACGCCTGTCGTCGCGCTGGAGCGGACGACGCATTTCGACGCCTTTACCGAATATAATACAGCCTGAACGGTCAATAAACGAAGCACCTTCGACCAAGCCGACGATATAGCGATGATATCCTATAACGAGGCGACCATGACCGATTGGGACTCCCTGGACGATGGCAAGTATCGCGACGAGGCGGCGGTGATCGCCGACCTGCTGGCCGCCCAGCCCCTGACCAGCGAAGACCGCGCCGCGGTCCGCGCCGAGGCCGAGGCCCTGGTGCGCGGCGCCCGGCGCAGCGTCCGCAAACAGGGCGTGGTCGAGAGCTTCCTGCAGGAGTTCAGCCTGGGCACCCGCGAGGGCCTGGCCCTGATGTGCCTGGCCGAAGCCCTGCTGCGCACGCCCGACGACGACACCCGCGACAAGCTGATCGCCGAGAAGATCGGCTCGGCCGACTGGGCCTCGCACCTCGGCGGCAGCGACAGCCTGTTCGTCAACGCCTCGACCTGGGGCCTGATGCTGACCGGCAAGATCGTCGAGCCGGATGAAGACGCCAAGCGCGATCTGCCCGGCTTCATCAAGAAGATCGCCGGCCGCCTGGGCGAGCCGGTGATCCGCGCTGCGGTTGGCCAGGCTATCCGCATCATGGGCGAGCAGTTCGTGCTGGGTCGCACCATCGAGGCGGCCATTAAGCGCGCCGCCAATGACGGCGACATCTGCAGCTTCGACATGCTGGGCGAAGGCGCCCGCACCGCAGCCGACGCCACCCGCTACGAGAAGGCCTATGCCGACGCCATCGAGACCGTCGGCAAGCTGTCGCGGGCCAACGGTTCTTGGGCGGGTCCAGAAGCCGGCCACGGCGTGTCGGTCAAGCTGTCGGCCCTGACCCCGCGCTATGAGGCCACGCAGGAAGCCCGCGTCTGGGACGAGCTCTATCCGCGCATCCTGCGCCTGGCCAAGATCGCCGCCAAGCACGACCTCAACTTCACCATCGACGCCGAGGAAGCGGACAGACTTGCGCTGTCGCTGAAGCTGCTGGACCGCCTGTGCCGCGAACCCGAACTGGGCGAGTGGAAGGGTCTGGGCCTGGCCGTCCAGGCCTACCAGAAGCGCTGCCCCGAGGTGATCAAGCGCCTGACCGCCCTCTCCAAGGAGACCGGCCGCCGGCTAATGGTCCGCCTGGTCAAGGGCGCCTATTGGGACAGCGAGATCAAGCGCGCCCAGGTGGCCGGCCGGCCGGATTATCCGGTATACACCACCAAGCCGGCGACCGACCTGTCGTACCTGGTCTGCGCCAAGGCCCTGATCGACGCGGCCCCGCACCTCTACGCCCAGTTCGCCACTCACAACGCCCACACCTTGGCGGCCGTGGTGCGGATGTCCAAGAGCGCCGGCGTCAAGATCGAGCACCAGCGCCTGCACGGCATGGGCGAGGCGCTCTACAAGGCCGCCGACGACCTCTATGACGGGATCACCCTGCGGGCCTACGCCCCGGTGGGCGGTCACGAGGACCTGCTGCCCTATCTGGTCCGTCGCCTGCTGGAGAACGGCGCCAACACCTCGTTCGTGCACGCCCTGCTCGACGAGCGGGTCCCCGTCGAGAAGGTGGTGGTCGACCCGATCGACGCC
>JAGIBE010000054.1:0-6325 GCA_017744495.1 Caulobacter sp.
GCCGCCGCGGATGAGCACCACCGAGTGCTCCTGCAGGTTGTGGCCTTCGCCCGGGATGTAGCAAACGGCTTCGATGCCGGTGGTCAGACGGACCTTGGCGACCTTACGCAGAGCCGAGTTCGGCTTCTTCGGGGTCGTCGTGTAGACGCGCGTGCAGACGCCGCGACGTTGGGGGCAGCCCTTCAGGGCGGGCACCTTGTTCCGGACCGGCTTAGGCTGGCGCGGTTTGCGGATGAGCTGGTTGACGGTAGGCATTAAGTCTCTGCTCTGATGGAAGCGTGTGCCTTTCGGCCGAAGCGCTTCAGGGTCCTTGTCGTTTTTATTCCGGCTTTCTCGGCCTCGGATGAGGACCTGATAAACACGAAACTCGCCGGGACGCGGGCAGCGTTCCGGCGGGCTGATCCGTCGGTAAGGGACGGGCGCTCATCAGGACGGACAGGGTCCGCCTCGAAAAGAGCGCGGTATCTACTCTCGAACGCCTCTCACGTCAATGCCGAGTCATTTCACGGGCTTGCGTCGGTTAAGGGATAGCTAACGGTCACGCTCGCGTCGCCCCGGCCGGCGAGGCCAACACGCCCAAATCCCACTAGCGCAAGCGCTTGATCGTCCCATCTAGGCGTTCAGAGGACACGGTTTCGCCACTTGCGGTGGCAACCTTCGGTTCTCTGCCCAGTCGAGCTTGTCCTTGTCCCAAAACGCGGTGCGTAAAACCCGGTCGAAAAACGGCGCCGCCCTTCTCGTGTCGGCGCTGCTGCACGCGGCGGTCCTGGCCGCCTTGGGCTGGCCGGTGGTGGCGCGTTTCCAGGACCGGTCGAGCGACGAGGACGCCATCAGCGTCACGCTCGAGCGCGATCAGGTTCCCCGTCGGCCCACGCCGGAGACGATCGCCAGTCCCGACCGCGCCGCGGCGAACTTGCCGGTGCAGCCGCGCGCGCCGCGCCTGGTCGCGCCGCCCTGGGTGCGGCCGCTGGGCGCCGCACCTGTTCCAGGACCGCCGGCGCCGCCCAATCGCGAGACCGGGCTCCACCCTGCGCCCTTGCCTGAAGGACCGCGCGGCGACCTGCGCACCGCTCTGCGCGGCAGCGCCGCCGGCTGCGCCAACGCCGAAGCCGTGGGCCTCAACCGGCGTGAACAAGAGAAGTGCGACGAGAAGTTCGGGGCGACCGCCCGCAACGCGCCGGTCTATGACGCGCCGATGGACGCCGCCAAGCGGCGCGCCTTCGACGCCCAGGCGATCCGGCAGGAGGCCGACCGCGCCTATCGCGACGCCCCGATGGGCGTCGGCGTGGATCATCGCAATCGCGACGATCCGGGCAAGGGCAAGGACATCCCGTGGGTGCTGGGTACGCAGGATGCGTTGGGCCGATCGCTGTCGCCCGAGCAGCAAGCCGTCAAGCGGCTGAACGACGCCCAGAAGGCCGAAGAACGTCGGAAGAAGGCGCAGCGCCAGAACGACCAGCGCTAGCCGCGCCGGCTTGATCAGGCCGCGCGGCGGGCCTGAGCCCGAGCCGCGCCGGCCCCGATCCGGAAGCGCTGGACCAGATCGGCAAGGCCCTGCGCCTCGCTGAGCAACGCCTGGCTGGAGCTGGCCGATCGCGAGACCATGGCCGTGGTGTGCTGCGTGGCCTGGTCCATCTGGTTGACCGCGCTGTTGACCTGCGAAAGGCCGGCGGCCTGCTCCTGGGCCGAGGCGGCGATCTCGGTGATGACGCCGTTGATGGCGGCCACCTGGGCCGCGATCTTCTGCAGGGTCTCGCCGGCCGCTCCGACCAGTTCGACGCCCGACTCCACCTGGCGGGCGGAATCGCCGATGTGGATCTTGATCTCCTTGGCGGCGTCGGCTGAGCGCTGGGCCAGGGCCCGGACTTCTTGGGCCACGACCGCGAAGCCCCGACCGCTGTCGCCAGCCCGGGCGGCTTCGACGCCGGCGTTCAGAGCCAACAGGTTGGTCTGGAAGGCGATCTCGTCGATCACGCCGATGATCTGCGCCACCTGGCGGGATGAGGCCTCGATGCCGCCGATCGCCTGGACGGCCGATTCCACGACCTCGCGCGAACGCCCGGCTTCGACCTGGGCGTTACGGACGGCCTGGTGGGCTTCCTTGGCGCCCTCGGCCGTGCGGCGGACGGTGGCGGTGATCTGGTCCAGCGCCGCGGCGGTCTCTTCCAGACCGGCGGCCTGCTGCTCGCTGCGGCGCGAGATGTCGTCGGCGGCCGAGGCGATGCCGCCGGCGCCGGCGTTCAGGCCCGAGACGGCGGAGACGACCGCGCCCATCGCCTGTTCCAGGCGCTCGACGGCCTGGTTGAAGTCCGAACGCAGGCCCTCATAGTCGGGGGCGAAGGCCTCGGTCAGGCGCACGGTCAGGTCGCCGGCCGACAGGCGGTCCAGGCCGTGGGCCAGGCGCGAGACGACCTGGGCCTGCTGTTCGGCCTGCTGCTGATCGCGGTCGGCGGTCAGGCGGCGCTCGGCTTCGGCGGCCTGGCGATGGCGCTCAGCGTCAGCCTCGATGCGGCCCTTCTCACGGGCCTCGTCGCGGAAGGCGTGGACCGCATCGGCCATCAGGCCGATATCGTCGCGGCGGCCGGCGAACGGCAGGGCGACGGACAGGTCGCCGCCCATCACTCGCTTCATGGCCTCACGCAGATCGCGCAGAGGCGAAAGCTGCTTGCGGACCACCGTCACCGAGGCGGCGACGCCCAGGCCGGCCAGGACCACGCCGGCCACGGCCAGCCAGATCAGCTGGCGATAGACGGGCTGGAAGTAGTCGGCCTTGGCCACGCCGACATAGAGGATGCCGATCACCTCGCCCGAGGCGTTCTTGATTGGGTCGTAGGCGGCGAAATAGGGCTTGCCCAACACCTTGGCCTCGCCGCGATAGGCCTCGCCTCGGCCCAGCACCGCGTCATAGACCGGCCCCTTGGCCAGGGGCGTGCCGACGCCCCGGCTGCCGTCCGGCTTCTGGACGTTGGTGGCCACGCGGGTGTCGCCCATGAAGATGGTCATGGTGCCGCCGACCAGGTCTTTGACGTGGTCGACCGTGGCGATGTCGCCGTTCAGCGCCTTGCCGCCGACCGTCAGCTTGTCGCCTTCGCGAGCGAAGACCGCGTCCTTGCCGCCGACCGCGTCCCAGGCCACGCGCATGCTGGCTTCCTGCTGGGCGACCGCCTGGGCTTTGGCGAAGTCCAGCGAGCTCTTTCCGACGATGGCCAGCAGGGCCAGCAACAGGGTCACGAAGGCCGCGACGACCGTCAGGCTGACCTTGGTGGAGATATCGGAACGCATGGGCTCGCCGGGTCTGATCTGGATCAAACGCTCCCTTGCGGTGCAACAACTGAAGCAAGGCTTAACCTTGCAGAGGATTGGTCGGACAAACGAAAATCGCGACGTTGCGCCGCAGCGGTTGACGACTTTCGTACCAGTAAGGCGACAAGTTCAGGCGACCTTTGCCGGCGCCGAGTTCCAGGCGGCGGTGCTCAGCGTCACCGGCGAATAGTCTCCGAAGGTCCAGCGCAACGGCAGGGCGGCGGGGCGTCGCCAGGCACGTTCGGCCTTCAGCCGCCACTGGCGCTGGACGCCCTCGGGCCAGCCGCCGGCGGGCGCCTGCCAGTCGATCTCGGCGCGGCCTTGCAGGTGCAGCACGTCGCCCGTCTCGAAATCGACGAACAGCAAGGCGGCGCGTGGGTCGAGCACCAGGTTGCCCAGGGTGTTGAAGAAGCGGTTGCCCCGGAAGTCAGGGATGGTCAGCACGTCGCCCTCGACCTTGACGAAGCCCGGCAGGCCGCCGCGATGGGAGATGTCGACGCCGCCGTTCTCGCCGCCCACGCCTTCAAGAGATGCGTTGGTCGCGACGAACATCGTGTCGGCCTTGGCGATCTGGGCCAGGGCTTCGGGCGTCGGGAAGGCGATCGCCTCGGCCGAGACCGTCGAAGCGGGCGCGGTCTCGACCGCGCGGGTCTGGATGTACTGCGGGCAGTTGCCGAAGCTCTGGAGGACCCTGAGCGTCAGCCCGCCCTCCCCGGCCGCCGTGATCAGGCCGTTGGCGCGGTTCCGGCGGCGTGTGGCGAGGTCCAGGCCCAGCGCCCCGAACGGACGGCCGCCCGCGAACAGCTGGGCGCCCGGCTCCTCGGCGCGGGGCCGGGCGGCGACGGTCAGGGTGACAGGATCCGGGCTCTGGACGAAACCGGGCGGGCCGGTCAGCACGGTCGCGACGGGCCAGCCTTCCGCGTCGACCGTCGCCACGAACAGATAGGGCAGCAGGCCGAAGAACTCGCGGTGCTGGTCGGGCATGAACGGCCGGATGCCGACGGCGCCCGGCGTACCCGTCCCGGCTAGGTCGTGGGCGATCAGCTCGCCGACGTGGAAGGGCCCCGCGGGGAGAGCGTCCACCTAGGCCGCCTCCGCGAAGTCGGGCATCGGGCGGAACCACGGCTGAGCCTCGACCCGCGCCAGCCACGCGCGCACGGCGGGATAGGGCGTCAGATCGACGCCGCCGTCCGGGGCGTGAGCGACATAGGAGTAGCAGGCCAGGTCGGCGATCGTGACGTGATCGGCGGCCAGGAACGTCCGGCCGTCCAGATGGCCGTCCATGAAGGCCAGGATCCGGGCGGCGATGCGGGCGGCGCGGGCGGGATCGTCGGGGAAGTCGAACAGGGCGATCATCCGGGCAATGGCCGGGCCGTGCATGACCTCGCCGGCCGCGATCGACAGCCAGCGCTGCACGCGGGCGGCGGCGACCGGCTCCAGCGGCAGCCATCCGCTCTCGGGCGCGTAGCGGCGGGCCAGATAGACCAGGATGGCGTTGCTGTCGGCCAGAGTCAGGTCGCCGTCCCGCAGCACCGGGATCTGGCCCAGCGGATTCAGCGCCAGGAAAGCTGGACTGCCCCGGACCTCCTTGGGCGCGTTCTCGAAGCGATAGGCCAGGCCCAGGGCGTTCAGCATCAGGGCGACACGGTGGGTATGGCCCGAGAGCGGCGTGCCGTGCAGGACGATGGCGGTGTCGGACATGGAGGTCTCCCCTTGAGTGCGGGATATTTTCGCCATTGCGCCAGACGAAATGAATTGAGCAAATCAGCAAGTCATAATTGCGGGATTTGCAATGGATCGTCTGGACGAGTTGGCCCTGCTGGTGGCGGTGATCGACGCGGGCGGCCTGGCGGCGGCGGGGCGCAAGCTGCGGCGCTCGCCGGCCGCCATGACCCGCGCCTTGGCGGCGCTGGAGGAGCGGATCGGCGCGCGGCTGATCGAGCGCACCACCCGGCGCCTGGCTCCCACCGAAGCCGGCCGCGACCTGGCCGAGCGGGCGCGGCGGCTGCTGGCCGACTACGAGGCCGCCCTCCAAGCCCCCGCCCCCGACGCCGTGCGCGGCACGCTGCGGATCACCGGTCCCACGGTGTTCGGCGGCCGCCACCTGACGCCGGTCGTCGCCGACTTCCTGGCCGAGCATCCCGGCGTCCAGGCCGACCTGACCCTGCACGACCGCAATCTCGACCTGATCGAAGGCGAGCTGCACGTGGCGTTGCGGATCGGGCCGCTGGCCGATTCCAGCCTGGTGGTCCGCAGGCTGGGGCAAGTTCGCCGGCTGCTGGTGGCCGCCCCGGACTATCTGGCCCGGCGCGGGACGCCGCTGGAGCCCGCCGATCTGGCTGAGCACGACACGATCCTGACCACCGTGGTCTCGGCCTCGCCGGAGTGGCGGTTCGAGCGGCAGGGCAAGGCCCGGGCCGTGCGGCTGGAACCCCGCCTGCGGGTCAACAATGTCGAGGCGGCACTGGCGGCCATGGTCGCGGGACGGGGGATCGGTCGTGCCCTGTCCTACCAGGTGGCCGAGGACTTGGCGGCGGGACGGCTGGTCCGCCTGCTGCCCGACTTCGAGCCCCCGCCCCTTCCGGTGCAGCTGGTCACGGTGGGCGGGCGGTTCATGCCGCCGCTGGCGCGGGCGTTCCTGGACTTCGCCGCGCCAAGGCTGGAGCAGCTGGCGGTGCTGGCGGACTGAGCGCGCAAAACAAAACGGCCCGGGATCGCTCCCGGGCCGTTCCGTTTCAGTCCTCGAAGGAAGCCTAGGCTTCTTCGGCGATGACCGCGGGCAGCGGCTCCATCGCGTCTTCGCGCTGCTGGGCCAGCTGCTCGTCGCGCTTGGCGGCGACGCGCTGCAGGCTGCGCAGGTAGGAACCCGTGCCGGCGGGGATCAGGCGACCCACGATGACGTTTTCCTTCAGGCCTTCCAGGGTGTCGGTCTTGCCGTGCACCGAGGCTTCGGTCAGGACGCGGGTCGTTTCCTGGAACGACGCGGCCGAGATGAAGCTCTTGGTCTGCAGCGAGGCCTTGG
>JAGIBE010000054.1:6331-8337 GCA_017744495.1 Caulobacter sp.
AGGAAGTTGGCCAGGGCCTCGACGCCCAGGATGCGCAGGATGTCGTGCGGATCCGGGTTGCCGTCGATGATGTACTCGCCGCGCGTGATGTAGTCGCCATCATGCACCGCGATGTGCTTGCCCTTGGGGATCAGGAACTCGACCGCTTCGGGCTGGTTGCCGTCGGCGTCGACGTCCGGAGTGATCTTGATCCGGCGCTTGTTCTTGTAATCCTTGCCGAATTCGACGCGACCGTCCATTTCCGCGATGACCGCGCAGTCCTTCGGACGGCGGGCTTCGAAGAGTTCGGCCACGCGCGGCAGACCACCGGTGATGTCCCGGGTCTTGGCGCCTTCGGTCGGGATACGGGCGATGACTTCACCCGGCTTGACCTCGTCGCCGTCGGCCACCGACAGAATGGCGCCGACCGACAGGAGGTAGCGAGCCTCGCCGCCGTTCGACAGGCGCTTGTAAGAGCCGTCTTCGGCCAGCACGCCCATGGCCGGACGCAGGTCCGAACCGCGGGCCGAGGCGCGCCAGTCGGCGATCACGCGCTGGGCGATGCCGGTGGCTTCGTCGACTTCCTCGCGGACGGAGAAGCCGTCGACCAGGTCCTCGGCGCGGATGCGGCCGCCCACTTCCGTGATGATCGGGGTGGTGTAGGGGTCCCAATCGGCCAGGCGCTGGCCGCGCTTGACCTTGTCGCCGTCCTTGACCTTCAGGCGCGCGCCGTACGGCGGCTTGTAGTTCTCGCGTTCCTTGCCGTCGACCAGCACGCTCACCGAGGTGTTGCGGCTCATCACGACCAGGGCGCCGTCCGAAGCGGTGACGGTGGCGCCGGTCACACGGACCACGCCCTCGTTGCTGCTTTCGAAGAACGACTGCTCGGCCACCTGGGCGGTGCCGCCGATGTGGAAGGTCCGCATCGTCAGCTGGGTGCCGGGCTCACCGATCGACTGGGCGGCGATGACGCCGACCGCTTCGCCGATGTTCACCGGGGTGCCGCGCGCCAGGTCGCGGCCGTAGCAGGCGCCGCAGACGCCGATCTTGGCTTCGCAGGTCAGGACCGAGCGCACCTTCACCGACTGCACCGCAGCGGCTTCGATGGCGTCGGCCATGTTCTCGTCGAGATAGGTGTCGGCCGGGGCGATGATCTCGCCGGTCGCCGGATCCTTGACGTCCTCGGCCGAGAAGCGGCCCAGCACGCGGGTGCCCAGCGAGACCAGCACGTCGCCGCCCTCGACCACGGCGCGCAGGGTGATGCCCTTGGTCGTGCCGCAGTCTTCCTCGACGATGATGCAGTCCTGCGCGACGTCGACCAGACGGCGGGTCAGGTAACCCGAGTTGGCGGTCTTCAGCGCGGTGTCGGCCAGACCCTTACGGGCGCCGTGGGTGGAGTTGAAGTACTCCTGAACGGTCAGGCCTTCCTTGAAGTTCGAGACGATCGGGGTCTCGATGATCTCGCCGGAGGGCTTGGCCATCAGCCCGCGCATGCCGCCCAGCTGCTTCATCTGGGCTTGCGAACCACGGGCGCCGGAGTGGGCCATCATGTAGATGGCGTTGATTTCCTTCTCCCGGCCGTTCTCGTCCTTATGCTTCATCTGAAGCTCGGCCATCATCTCGTCGGCGACGCGATCGGTGGCCTTGGCCCAGGCGTCAACGACCTTGTTGTACTTCTCACCCTTGGTGATCAGGCCGTCGGCGTACTGTTGTTCGTACTCTTCGGCCAGCGAGCGGGTCTCGGCCACGATGGCCTCCTTCCGCTTCGGGATGATGATGTCGTCCTTGCCGAAGGAGATGCCGGCCTTGGCGGCTTCCTTGAAGCCCAGACCCATGACCTGGTCGGCGAAGATCACCGTCGCCTTCTGACCGCAGTGGCGGTAGACGACGTCGATCAGGTTGCCGATTTCCTTCTTGGTCAGCGCCTTTTCGATCAGGCGGTGGCCGATCGCCGGGTGACGCGGCAGCAGGGCGGCGATCTTCATGCGGCCCGGCGTGGTGTCGATCACGCGGCGACGCGCCACGCC
>JAGIBE010000055.1:0-30910 GCA_017744495.1 Caulobacter sp.
GTCTATGGCTTGGCCTATGGCCTGAACCACGGCTTGCTGAAGGGTCCCAAGTACGAAGCCGCCATGACCAAGGGCTGGAACGCCCTGGCCGTCGCCGTCCAGCCCGACGGCAAGCTGGGCTGGGTGCAGCAGATCGGCTACGCCCCCGACCATGTGGAAGCCGGCGACACCCAGTTGTACGGCGTGGGCGCTTTCCTGCTGGCGGCGTCCGAGGTGGCGGCGCGATAAGCGAACCGAAGCATTCCCCGCGTCGTTTGGATTGGGATATGTCCGACACCGTCAACATCGTCTGCCCGCACTGTGACGCCACCAATCGCCTGCCCGCCGCGCGCGACGCCAAGGCGGCCAAGTGCGGACGTTGCGGCCAGCCGCTGTTCACGGGCCAGCCGGTCGATCTGACCACCGCCCGCTTCCGCAAGCACGTGGCCAACAGCCAGATCCCGGTCGTGGCCGACTTCTGGGCGGCCTGGTGCGGGCCCTGCAAGGCCATCGCCCCGATCTTCGCCAGGTCGGCCGCCGAGCTGGAGCCCCGCGCCCGCTTCGTGAAGGTGGATGTCGACGCCGAACCCGCCCTGGCCCAGGCCTACGGCGTGCGCGGCATCCCGGCCCTGTTCCTGTTCAAGGACGGCAAGGTGGCGGCGAACCAGGCCGGCCTGCCCGATCCCGGCTTCTTCCGCCGCTGGGTGGACGAACACGCGCCGGTAAGCTGAACTGTAGTCCGAACGGATGTTTCAGGACCCTTAGGCGCGGCGACGCGTTTTCAGTCCCTACGCATCCACCCGTCGGACGATCGCGATGCTCAAAGAACTCGGCCTGATAGTCTTGCCGCCGCTGGCCCTGCTGTTGTCGAACTGCAGCGCCGGCCCGTCCCTGCCGCCCGAGCAGGGCTACGGCCCCAATCCGGTCCTGCCGCCCGCCCAGAAACAGACCTTCCCGGTGATCAAGATCGCCCCGGCCGTGCGCTGGGCCGACGGCCAGACGCCGGACGCCGCGCCGGGCTTCGTCGCCACCGCCCTGGCGCGGGGCCTGGACCATCCGCGCTGGCTCTACGTCCTGCCCAACGGCGACGTGCTGGTGGCCGAGACCAACGCCCCGCCCAAGCCTGACGACAGCAAGGGCCTGAAGGGCTGGTTCGAGAAGCAGATCATGGGCAAGGCCGGCGCGACCGTCCCCTCGGCCAACCGCATCACCCTGCTGCGCGACGCCGACAACGACGGCGTGCTGGAGGCGCGGACCACCTTCCTGTCGGGCTTGAACTCGCCGTTCGGCATGGCCCTAGTGGGGAACACCTTCTACGTGGCCGACAGCGACGCCCTGCTGGCCTTCCCCTACCAGACCGGCCAGACCCAGATCACCGCCCCCCCGCGCAAGGTCGCCGACCTGCCAGCCGGGCCGATCAACCACCACTGGACCAAGAACGTCATCGCCAGCCCGGACGGCTCGAAGCTGTACGTGACCGTCGGCTCCAACAGCAATGTCGGCGAGAACGGCATGGCCGCCGAGGAGCGCCGGGCCGCGATCCTGGAGGTCGACTCGACCACCGGCAAAAGCCGCGTCTTCGCCTCTGGCCTGCGCAATCCCAACGGCATGGCCTGGCAGCCGACCAGCGGCGCCCTGTGGACCAGCGTCAATGAGCGCGACGAGATCGGCAACGACCTGGTCCCCGACTACATGACCTCGGTCAAGGATGGCGGCTTCTACGGCTGGCCCTACAGCTATTACGGCCAGACCGTGGACACGCGGGTGAAGCCCCAGCGGCCGGACCTCGTCGCCAGGGCGATCAAGCCGGACTACGCCCTGGGCGCCCACACCGCCTCGCTGGGCCTGACCTTCTACAACGCTGACGCCTTCCCGACGCGCTACAAAGGCGGGGCCTTCATCGGCCAGCACGGCTCGTGGAACCGCAAGCCGATCAACGGCTACCGTGTGGCCTTCGTGCCGTTCGCGAACGGCGTGCCCTCGGGCCCGGCCGAGCCGTTCCTGACCGGCTTCCTCGACCCCAAGGGCCAGGCTCTGGGTCGCCCGGTAGGCGTGGCGGTCGACAAGTTCGGCGCCTTGCTCGTGGCGGACGACGTCGGAAATACCGTCTGGCGCGTGTCGGCCAACGTCGCGCCGCCGACGGCTAAGCGCTAGCCGCTTGACGGCGTGGGCGGCTTGGCCCACCCCGCCCTCATGCGTCGTCCGTCCGTTCTCCTGCTGCTCGCCGCCATCGCCACGACGGGCGGCGCGCCGGTGACTGTCGACAAGGTCACCGTCGACCTGACCTCGGCCGAACCCGCCAACCTCGTCGATCCCGGCGCGGCGCTGGGCGCAGGCGTCGACGGCATGGGTCGCGCCGAGGTCGCGCCCGTCTTCACGCCCCACAACATCGCGCGCATGCGCCAGGCCGGCCTGGAGCCGATCACCTACCGCCTGCGCACCGAACTGGGCATCGAGGCCTGGCACTGGAACGAGGCGGGGACCTGGAGCGACCCAGCCCGCCGCCAGGGCTACTGGACCTCCAGCGACCGCGCGACCAAGCCGATCCTGCTCAGCCACGGCTACGCCCTGCCCCGACGCGGCGACAGCGTCGACAACGCCAACAATCAGGGCTGGTCACGGCTGGACGACGGCGATCCGGCCACCTTCTGGAAGTCCAATCCCTATCTCGACCCGCGCTACACCCACGCCCCGGCCCAGGCGGAATGGGCCAAGCTGGACCTCGGCGCGCGGCGGACCGTCGGCGCGGCGAAGATCGCCTGGGGCGAGCCCTACGCCGTCGCCTACCAGGTGCAGCACTGGGTCGGCGTCGACGAGTACGACCCGGTCGGCCGCTGGATCGACTTTCCGGGCGGCGCGGTGACCAAGGGCCAGGGTGGCGAAGCCCTGCTGACCTTCGACCGGCCGGTCGAGACCCAGTTCGTCCGTGTGCTGATGACCTGGTCATCGCAGACCGCGCCGGCCGGCTCGACCGACATCCGCGACCGTCTGGGCTTCGCCATTCGCGAGCTGAGCGTCGGCTCGATCGACGCTCAAGGCCGCTTCGTCGACCTGGTGCGCCACGCCAAGGACGGCCGCGCCCAGACCTACGCCCAGGTCTCGTCCACCGATCCCTGGCACCGCGCTGTCGATCGCGACCTCGACCTGGAGCAGCCGGGCCTGGACCGCGTGTTCGCCAGCGGCCTGACGAGCGGCCGACCTATGATGGTCCCGATCGGGGTGCTGTACGACACGCCCGAGAACGCCGCCGCCTTGATCCGCTATCTGCACCGGCGCGGCTATCCGGTCACCCAGGTGGAACTGGGCGAGGAGCCTGACGGCCAGTATGTCGACGCCGAGAGCTATGGCGCGCTCTATCTGGAGTTCGCCGCGGCCCTGCACCGGATAGATCCCAACCTGACTTTCGGCGGCCCCAGCCTGCAGAGCGGGATCGCCGACACCTGGCTGGACCCTGATCCCGATCACTCCTGGACGCGGCGACTGATGCGCTACCTGCGCGGCCGCCACGCCATCGACCAGCTCGGCTTCTTCTCGTACGAGCGCTATCCGTTCGACGACATCTGCGGCGACATCGGCGACAAGCTGATGGACCAGACGGGGCTGACCCAGGCGCTGTTCCGACGCTTCGCCGACGACGAGGTCCCCACGGGCATCCCCTGGGTGATCAGCGAGTACGGCTTCTCGGCCTATTCCGGGCGGGCGATGGTCGAGATGCCCAGCGCCCTGCTCAACGCCGACATCGTCGGGCAATTCCTGACCCTGGGCGGCGATGCGGCCTATCTGTTCGGCTACACGCCCAATGTGCCGATCAACCAACACCTGGCCTGCGCAGGCTATGGCAACATGATGCTGTGGCAGGCCGACGCAAAGGGCGCGTCCAGATGGCCGATGCCCGCCTACCGGGCCGCGCGGATGATGACCCAGGACTGGGCCCAGCCCGGCGGCGGCCGGCACGCCGTCTGGCCCGCCTCGACCTCCGCGACCGACGCCAAGGGCCGGCCGTTCGTCACCGCCTACGCCTTGCGCCGGCCCGACGGCCGCTTCGCGCTGATGCTGGTCAACCGCGACCTCAAGGTCGCCCACGCCGTGCGGCTGGGCTTCCAGACGGCGCGCGGCTGGCGGAGCGCGTCGGGCAAGGCGTCGCTGGTGCGGTATTCGCCGGCGCAATACGCCTGGAAGGCGGACGGGCCGAACGGACATCCCTCGCGCGACCTGCCGCCCGCGCGCTGGACGCTGGCGGACGCCGGCCAGGCGCTGGACCTGCCGGCCGCCTCGCTGACGGTCGTCGTGGTGGGTGGCGCGGGCGCGGCGGAGCGCTAGGCGGTCACCGCCTCGTCGGTTCCCACCTCGCGCGGCGGGGCGTTGAAGACGGCCTCGTCCAGGATGCCCTCGCGCTTGGCGACGATGGTCGGGATCAGGGCCTGGCCGGCGACGTTCACGGCGGTGCGGCCCATGTCGAGGATCGGGTCGATGGCCAGCAGCAGGCCCACGCCTTCCAGCGGCAGGCCCAGAGTCGACAGGGTCAGGGTCAGCATGACCACCGCCCCCGTCAGCCCCGCCGTCGCCGCCGAACCCAGCACCGAGACGAAGACGATCAGGCCGTAGTCGGTCAGTTGCAGCGGCAAGTGGTAGAACTGGGCGATGAAGATCGCCGCCACGGCCGGGTAGATCGCCGCGCAGCCGTCCATCTTGGTGGTCGCGCCCAGGGGCACGGCGAAGGCGGCGTAGGCGCGCGGCACGCCCAGGCGGGTCTCGGTCAGGCTCTCGGTCACCGGCAAGGTTCCGATCGACGAGCGCGAGACGAAGCCCAGCTGGATGGCCGGCCAAGCGCCGGCGAAGAACCGCAGCGGGTTCAGGCCGTTCAGCACCAGGATCGTGGGGTAGACCACGAACAGCACCAGGGCGAGACCGATGTAGATCGCGCCGGCGAAGGCGCCCAACTGGCCGAGCGTGGTCCAGCCGTACTGGGCCACGGCGTTGCCCAGCAGGCCCACCGTGCCGATCGGCGTCAGGCGGATCACCCACCACAGCACCTTGCGCACCACGGCCAGGGCCGAGGCGTTGAAGGCCAGGAAGCCCTCGCCCGCCGGCCCGACCTTGATCGCGGCGACGCCGGCCACAAGGGCCAGGACCAGGATCTGCAGCACGTTGAACGAGGCGGTGGTCGTGGCCGCGCCGTCGACGATCTTGGTCGAGGCCTGCAGGCCCAGGATGTTGGAGGGGACCAGGCCCGTCAGGAAGTCCAGCCACGAGCCGGTCGTGCGCGGCGCGTGGGCGGCGGCCAGGTCGACCACGGCGTGCTCGCCCGGACGCAGGATCAGGCCCAGGGCGATGCCGATGGCCACGGCGATCAGGGCGGTGATGGCGAACCACAGCAGGGTGCGCCAGACCAGCCGCGCGGCGTTCTGCAGTTCGCGCAGATTGGCGATGCTGGCGACGATGGCCGTGAACACCAGCGGCGGCACCAGCACGCGCAGCAGCTGGACGAAGATCGAGCCCACCTGGTGCAAGGTCTCGGCCAGGCCGTAGCCCGGTTGGCCCTCGGCCGGTCCCAGCGAGCGGGCCAGCAGGCCCAGCCCCAGGCCCACGACCATGGCGACCAGCACCTGGACGCCGAAGCTGCCGATGAAGCCTCCAGCCTTCTTGGGCGTCGGGGAGGGAGAAGTGGGGGCCTGAATCATCTGGAACCTCGCGAAGACCCGCTCGGGGTCCTCCAGCAAAACGTATCAAGGCCCGACGGGATCAAACCGCGCGGACCATCTTGCCTTCGGTTCTGGCGCCGCGAGGTGGAAACGCCCAACCAGAATTCATGGAGGCGCGATCAATGCATCTGGATCGACCGGATCCCGCAAGACGGCGCCCGGCGTCGGCGTGTCACATGGTCAAAGCCCGGGCGCCGCCCTTAGAAGGAGGTCAGCCTCAGCCTTCTCCAGCACCCAGGGATTCCCAATGAGCCTGTCCTTCCTCATCGGCGCCGTCATCGGCTCGGGCGTCTTCATCCTGCTGGGGCGCGCTCCCGCGCAGAAGCTGGTCGACGCCGTCCAGGCTCGGATCGGCAAGCCGCGTTGACGGCGATCGGAAGCAACGCGCGAGCAGGCTGAAAGTCTTCGCGACGTTTTCACATCCGAACACGCAGCCGTGTCGGAACGAAGTCTTGACGTGCGCCTTTATTTCGCATCGGCGCGCAGCGTGTGCGCCCTTTGATGCCAAGGAGGCGTACATGTCTATTCTTGCGTGGATCGTGCTCGGCCTCGTGGCCGGCTTCATCGCCAGCAAGCTCGTAAGCCGCACCGGCGGCAGCCTGGTGGTGGACCTGGTGCTCGGGATCGTCGGCGCCGTGGTGGGCGGGTTCCTCTTCAACCAGTTCGGCTCGGCCGGCGTAACGGGTCTGAACCTCTACAGCCTGCTGGTCGCAACGATCGGCGCGGTCGTCGTCCTGGCGATCTATCACGCGTTCACCGGCCGGCGAGCGCTCTAACGCTCCAGCCATTCGGAAATGAACAGCGCCTCCGGCCTTCGCCGGAGGCGCTTTTCTTTTGCCCAACATAAAACGAAACCCCTCAGGCCTCGACGGCCTGGGCCAGCATCTTCAGCGCCACGCGCAGGCATTCGATCCGCAACGGCCCGCGTCCGATATTCCCAAAGCGGGCCTGGCGATGGTGGGTGTAGCCGCCGCGACGGGCGCAGGCGAAATGGACCAGGCCGCCCGGGCGCTCCGGGTCGCCGACCTCCTCGGCCCAGCCGGTGATCGAGACCGCCACATCGGCCTTGGAATGGCGGATCGCGCCCTCGGCCATGGCGATGGCGGTCGGCTGGGACACGGAACCGCCGTGCGGCAGAAGGGACGGCGGCACGTCCAGCAACTCGATCTTGGCCTCGTCGGTGTAGACCACGAAACCTCGGTCGAAGGTGTGCGAACACCCCGGCACGTCGGTGAGCAGGGAGGCCAGAAGCCCGCCCGTGCAGCTCTCCGCCGTCGCCAGGGTCAGCTCCCGATCGCAGGCGGTCTGGAGGACCGCCCGCGTCAGGTCGTCGATGTCCGGCGGCAGGATCGGGTCCAGCGCCTCGGGCATCAGTTGGGCTGCTTGCCGCCGAGTTCGGCCATCAGCTCTTCCTTGCGGGCCTTAAGGCGTTCGCCCATGGCCTCCAGGTCCTCATCGCCCTTCTTGGCTTGGGCGAAAAGGCCGCCGGGTTGTTCTTCTTCCTTGACGTGGTGCTTGATGTACTCGCCCAGCACCTTGACCTTGGCGTCATAGAATTCATCGCCCGGCTGCATGCCCTCGATTTCGGCGATCAGCTTCTTGGCGCTGTCGTGCTCGACATAGGCCTCGTCCAGCAGGTCGTCCTCGACCTCGCCGCGCTCCTCCGGATAGAGGATCTCTTCCTCGATCTGGGTGTGGACCTTGAGGGCCAGGGCGATCTTGTTGAAGAGCGCCAGCTTTTCCGACTCTTCCTCCAGCTGTTCGTACTCGTCGAACCAGCCTTCGACCTCGCGGTGGTCCTTCTTCAGCAGCGTGATGGCCAGCGGGTCGCGACGGCCCGTGCGACGCGTGCGGCGGGGCTTGGCGGACTTGGACTTGCTCGACGAGCTCTTGGCGGTAGTCGCCATGGTGTCTCTCCCTGAGTGCTTGGACGCCGTGGTCGGCGGATCACAAACACTTGGCGACCGTAGCTGTTCCCCAATCCACGGTTGGATAGACGATAAGCTCTACAACATGTCGAGTTCCCGACGAAGTATTCGCGAACAATTCTCAACTAGAGCCGAAGAACGAAAAAGCCCGGGCGCGGACGCCCAGGCTTTCCCGTCTTCGAAGCTGGACTTGGCGGTTAGTGGCCGCCGGCGACCGCGTCTTCCTGGATCTGGTGCACGGTCGCGCCCTTGGCGGCGAACGAGAACCACAGGACGTACAGATAGCAGACCAGCGGCACGATGAAGGCCAGAGAACGCGCCCCCACCGGGAAGTGGTGGATGAAGGCGTCCACCGTGGCGCCGTACAGGATCGAAATGAACCCGCCGCCGCAGATGGCCATGCACATCAGGCCCGAGGTCGCCGAGGCCGGGGCCGACGAGCGCTCCAGGGTGATCGTGAAGATGGTCGGGAACATGATCGAGTTGAACAGGCCGATCAGGATCGCCGCGACGCCCGGGATGAAGCCCATGGTCAGCGGGGCGACATAGTCGCCCGGCAGGTGGACGCTGCCGCCCAGCGGGGTGGCCGGCATGTGGTACGTGGCGATCACGATGCCGCACAGGGCCGCGGCGCAGGCGGCGACGATGGCCAGCATGGTCGTGGCCTTGACGTAGCGCAGCAGCACCGAACCGCCGAAGCGGCCGAACATGGCGAACAGCATGAAGATCGGACCGACGAAGCCGGCCACCTGCGAGGGCAGGTTCATGATCTGCTTCTGCTCGAGGAAGAAGATCATCCCCGAGATCACGCAGACCTCGGCGCCGACGTAAAGGAAGATGCCGATCGAACCCAGATTGGCCCACTTGGACTGCAGGGCCTTGAACGGCGACTCCGCGTGCTCGGCCATCTTGGGCGCGTGGTGGGTGATGGTGTTGCGCACCAGAAAGACGGCCAGCGTGAAGATGGCCAGGACCACCGCGATCATCAGATAGACGTTGGTCACGAAGCCGAGGCCCGTGTCCTTCATCGCCTGGGTGATCACCACGTCCTTCTCGAACAGCGGGCCCTTCAGCAGGAAGCTGGCGCCGAAGATGCCGCCGACATAGGCGCCCATCGAGTTGAAGGCCTGGGACAGGTTCAGGCGGAAGTGCGAGCCCTTGGCGTCGCCCATCGACGAGATCAGCGGGTTAGCCGCCACCTGCAGCAGGGTGATGCCCGAGGCCGCAATGAACAGGCCCAGCAGCACGGTGATGAAGTTGTGCGAGAAGGTGGTAGACCAGGCGACTAGGCAGCCGGCGACAATGCCGGTCAGGCCCAGCACGATCGACTTGGCGTAGCCGTTCTTGGCCAGATAGGCCGCCGAGGGGATCGACATGATCCCGTAGGCGATGAAGAACGCGAACTGGTTCAGCTGCGTCTCGAAGTCCGTCAGCGTGTAGATGACCTTCATGCTCTTCACGAGCGGGTCGATCAGATTGGTGACGAACGCCCAGATGAAGAACAGCGCCGTGACGTAGACGACGGCCAGGATCAGGCCGCCTCCCCCCGTCTTGGGCGCCGCCCCGGTCGTCGGAGCCTGCGCCGCACCCATACCTGCCATTTTGTTTACTCCCCTGTCCGACGTTGCGGGACGCGACATCCACCCCAACGGTGACAACGTTGTCAAGCGTCGAGGGCGAAAACGGCCCGCTCCAAGCTGCCGTCGAGACGTTCTATGGGAACCGATCTCCCGATTCGACGGTTGAGGTAAAAACTCCGACAAATCCCCGCCAATGGGAAGAGCGACATGTCGACGATCGCCATTCTGCTGATGTCGGGCCTGGTCACGGTGATCGCCGTGATCGGCCTGGCCGATGCCTTCACCCACCTGCTGTGCTGGTCGGCGCGTTCGCTGCGGGAGCCGCGGGCGCTGCGCGTCGCCGGCCCCTCGACCGACGCCGCCGGACGGAAGCGCCTGGCCTCTTAGGCGGCCTGGCGGCTTGGCACGCTCGAGACGGCCCAAACGTCGTGGGCGGTGTCGCCCGCCAGGATGTTCTCGGCCGTCAGCAGGCCGCTGAGCGTGGCGTGGTCGCGCTCGCCGTCGCGGTGCAGGCCGTTGCGGCCCGCCAGGTGCAGGCTGGGGAACTGCATCTTCAGATCCAGACGGATCATCGCGCGGTGCTCGGCGCAGTCCTCGTCCTCGATCGGCAAGGCCTTGCGCTGGCGGATGACGCGGGCGTCGCGGACGGCGGTCGGGTCCATCAGTCCCATCACCGCGGCCTCGCGCCAGGCCAAGGCCACCAGGTCGGCGTCGCTGGCCGTCCACAGGCCGTCGCCCTCGAAGCAGAAGTATTCCAGCCCCAAACAGCTGGCCGCCTCGCCTTCCGGCGCCATGGCCGGCGACCAGGCGCGGTAGTTCTGCACGCGGCCGACCTGCAGGTCGGTGTCGTGGACGTCGATGGCGGTCTCGCGCAGGGGGTGGCGCGTGCGGCCCACCAGGGCGACGGTGATCTGGTCGCGGTACATCAGCTCGCCGGCGTGGAACAGGCTGATCGGCGTCGGCTTCAGCATGGTCATCAGCTCGCGCAGCGGCGCGGTCGAGACCACGTGGTCGGCGGTGCGGACCTCATGGGCGCCGTCCTCGCGCAGGACGGTCACGGTCCACAGCTTGGCGACGGCGTCGAACTTCAGGGTCTCGACACGGCGGCCCAGGGCCACCTCGCCGCCGAGGGCCGCGATCTTGTCCGCGCAAGCCCGCCAGACCGCGCCGGCGCCCTCGCGGGGATAGCGCAGGCTGGCGCTCGGCTTGCGAACCCTGGCGCCGCCGGCCGGCGTCTGCTCGCCGACCAAGCCCGACACCTTCTCGGAGAAGGGGCTGAACAGCATCGCCGACAGCCGCGCGCCGACCCGGTTGCGGATCTCGTCGGCGAAGGTCTTGGGGCTCTTGATCGGGCGGATCTTGGCCAGGCCGAACGAGGCCAGGGCGGCCGCCCCGCCCCGCAGGCCCAGATGCGCCAGGGCCTCCAGGCTCTTCAGCGGATAGGCGTAGAACCGGTCACGATGATAGATGCGCGCCGCGCGCGGACGCTCGACGAAGCCGTCCGGCAGCAGTTCGGACCACAGGTCCAGCACCCGCGAGGAGGCCGAGGCGTAGGCGCCGCCGGAGAGGTCGATCCGGAAGCCGTGATGTTCGATCGTACGGCTGGAGCCACCGACCGCATGGGGATCCATCTCCAGCACGGCGACCTCGCGCCCCGCCTTGGCCAGGACATAGGCGGCGGTCAGGCCGGCGGGCCCGGCCCCGATCACCAAGGTTTCGACGTGCTGCCCCATGACGCGATGGTCCCCGTTTTTCGAGGATCACCGTGGAGCAATAAGGTTAAGGTCGTCCCGCCGGACGTGGTGAACCCAACCTCAACACTGTCGCTGGGACGTTGTGTCGCAAGGCTTTGCTCACGCCAGTTGGTCGCCGATCGGCAAGGACCGGATGCGCTTGCCCGTGGCCGCGAAGATGGCGTTGACCAAGGCGGCCGGCGACGGCGGCAAGGCCGGCTCGCCCAGGCCCGTCGGCGGGTTGTCGCTGATGACGAAGCGCACCTCGACGTGCGGCGCGTCGGCCAGGCGCAGCATCGGGAAGTCGCCGAAATTGCTCTGGGCCACGGCGCCGTTCTCGATGGTGATCTGCTGTCCCAGGGCGCTGCCGATCCCATCCAGCACCGAGCCCTGCACCTGCTGCTCGGCGCCGTTCGGATTGACGATCTGCTTGCCCACGTCGACCGCCGCCCAGGCCTTGCGGACCTTCAGCGCGCCGTCGTTCACGACGACCTCGACGACCACCGCCACATAGCCCCGGTGGCTGTAGTGGCAGGCCACGCCCAGGCCGACGCCCTTTTCGGTCTTGCGGCCCCAGCCCGAGGCCTCGGCGGCCTTGTCGAGCACGGCGCGCATGCGGCCGGTGTGGAAGCTGTCGCCCTTGCCCGGCTCGCCGATCAGGCGCGGCGCGCCCAGCAGCTTGCGGCGGAACTCCACCGGATCCGCGCCGGCCGCATAGGCCACTTCGTCGATGAAGCCCTGATAGACGAAGCCGTAGGCGTTGTTGCCCGGGGCTCGCAGCCAGCCGGTCGGCACGCCCAGCGGCATGACCGAGACGTCCTGGGCGTAGTTCTCGACCGCGCCGTACGGGAACTGCGTGCCGCTGATATTGGCCGCGCGGGCGAACTTCGTGCCCTCGCCGAAGGTCACGAAGTGGTTGCGCCAGGCCGTCAACCCGCCCTGGGCGTCCAGCCCCGCCGTCAGCCGGTGGTAGCCGGCCGGACGGTAGAAGTCGTGCTGCATGTCGTCCTCGCGGGTCCACAGCAGCTTGACCGGCGCGCCGACCGTCTTGGAGATCCACGCCGCCTCGACCATGAAGTCGTTCATCAGCCGCCGGCCGAAGCCGCCGCCGCTGCGGGTGAAGTGGATGGTGATGTCCTCGGGCTTGATGCCCAGGGTCTTGGCGACCAGCTCGCGACCGTCCTCGGGATTCTGGGCCGGGGCCCAAATCTCGACCTTGCCGTCCTTGAAGCTGGCCGTGCAATTCTGCGGCTCCAGGGTGGCGTGGGCGTTGAACGGGTAGCTGTAGTCGGCCTTGACCACCTTGGCCGCACCTTTCAGGGCCGCGTCGACGTCGCCGACGGTCTTGAGGTTGCGGTGCGGCGGCTGGCCGTGCAGCTCGGCGGCCTTGGCGATGAAGCCGGCGCTGCTCTGGGCGCTGGTCGGATGGTCGGCCCAGGTCACCTCCAGCGCATTGCGGCCCTTGCGCGCCTGCCACCAGGTGTCGGCGACGACCACGACGCCGCCCAGCAGGCCTTCAAGCTCGCTCCCGCCGTCGACCACGAAGACGTGGCGCACGCCCTTGACCGCCTTTGCGGGCGCCAGGTCGATCTTGGCCACCTTGGCGGCGAACACCGGGGCCTTCAGGAAGGTGGCGTACAGCATGCCCGGCACGCGCACGTCGATGCCGTACAGCGGCTGGCCGGTGACGATGGCCGGGGTGTCGGACTGCGGCTGGGCCTTGCCGATGATACGGTAAGTCTTGGGGTCCTTCAGCGTCAGGGTCTTGGGATCGCGCGCGGGCAGGCCGGCGGCCGCCTGGGCGAGCTCGCCGTAAGACGCCCGACGCTTGCCGGCCTTGTCGACCACGAAGCCCGGCTCGGTGGTCAGGCCCACGGCCGGGACGTTCCAGCGCTGGGCGGCCGCCTGGATCAGCAGGGCGCGGCCCACGGCGCCGACCTGGCGCATCGGCTCCCAGTCGTCCGGGGTGGAGGTGCTGCCGCCGGCCGACTGCTCGCCGAACACCTTGGCGTCGATCGGAGACTGCTCGATGCGGACGGTCTTCCAATCGACGTCCAGTTCCTCGGCGATCAGCATCGGCATCGAGGTCTTGATCCCCTGCCCGATCTCCGGCCGCTTGGCGGCGATGGTGACGACGCCGTTCCGCTCGATACGGACGAAGGCGTTGAACGGGTTGGCCGCCACCTCCCCTTCCGCGCGGACCAGGCCCGGCAGGCTGAACGACAGCAGAAGCCCGCCGCCGGCCGCCGCGCCCGTCTTCAGGAACAGGCGGCGCGAGGGGTTCTCGAGGATCGCGTCCATGCTCACGCCCCCATCTTGTCTGAAGGAGTCTGGCCCGAGGCCGCCTTGATGGCCTTGCGGATGCGGATGTAGGTGGCGCAGCGGCAGAGGTTGCCGTTCATGGCCGCGTCGATCTCGTCGTCGGTGGGCTTGGGCGCGGCGGCCAGCAGGGCCGTGGCCGACATGATCTGGCCGGCCTGGCAGTAGCCGCACTGGGGCACGTCGATGGCCTTCCAGGCCTCCTGCACCTTGGCCCCGACCGGATTGGCGCCGATCCCCTCGATCGTGGTCACCGCCTTGGCGCCCACTCGGGCCAGCGAGGTGACGCACGAGCGCATGGCCACGCCGTCGATGTGCACGGTGCAGGCCCCGCACTGGGCCACGCCGCAGCCGTACTTGGTCCCGACCAAGCCGAGGACGTCGCGCAACACCCACAGCAGGGGCGTATCAGGTTCGGCGTCCACCGTGTGGACCTGACCGTTGACCTTCAAGCTTGTGGGCATGCCGCTACTCCCGAACCGGTGCGGCGGCAGAGTGCCAAAGGCTCGGGGCCGCGACCAGAGGCCGCGACCGTTATAAAGCTGTCATAAAACCGTCACGCAGGGCTTGAACGCGGGCGGCTTCCGTGGTTCCGCTCCGCCGCTTCGGGCGTTCTTCCGTACAAGGACCTCCGCGAAAACACTCTCCACGCTTCGAACAGAGGATGAAGCGACCATGCTGGGCTTGTTCCGGGCCGTGATGCCCAAGGAAGACCGCTTCTTCGACCTGTTCGCGCAGCACGCCGCCACCCTGGTGGCCGGCGCTAAGGCGCTCCGCGACCTGATGGAAGGCGGCGACGGCGTCGAGGCCGCCAGCGCCCGTGTCTACCAGCACGAGGAAGAGGCCGACGAGATCACCCGCCAGGTAATGGGCGCGATCCGCCGCAGCTTCATCACGCCGTTCGACCGCAGCGACATCCAGGACCTGACCACCTCGCTGGACGACGCCATCGACCAGATGCGCAAGACCGCCAAGGTCGTCAGCCTGTTCGAGGTCAAGGCCTTCGAACCTCAGATGCGCGAGATGGCCGAGATCATCGTCAAGGCCGCCGAACTGACCGTCGAAGCCGTGGCCCTGCTGCCGGACATGCGCAAGAACGCCCAACGCCTGACCGAACTGGCCGTCCGCGTGAGTCAGATCGAAGAGCAGGCCGACCAGATGTACGACCAGGGCCGCAAGGCGCTCTTCCTGGCGCACCGCAACGGCGACCCGATGACGTTCATCATCGGCGTCGACATCTACAGCCACCTGGAGAAGGTGGTCGACCGCTTCGAGGACGTGGCCAACCGCATCAGCGGCATCGTGGTCGAGCAGGTCTAGTGGACCCGACCTTCCTCATCCTGGTCGTCCTGGTGGTCGTGGCCTTGGGCTTCGACTTCCTGAACGGCCTGCACGACGCGGCCAACTCGATCGCCACCATCGTCTCGACGCGCGTGCTATCGGCGAAATGGGCGGTGCTGTGGGCCGCTTTCTTCAACTTCATCGCCTTCGCGGTGTTCGGCACCAGCGTGGCCAAGATGGTCGGGGCCGGGATCATCGATCCGCACGTGATCACCGACCGGCTGATTTTCGGGGCCCTGATGGGCGCGATCAGCTGGAACCTGATCACCTGGTGGGCGGGCATCCCTTCGTCCAGCTCGCACGCCTTGATCGGCGGGCTGGTGGGCGCCTCGGTCGCCAAGGTCGGCGGCTTGGGCGCGGTGCAGTGGGCGGGCCTGGGCAAGACCGCCGCAGCCATCGTCGTCTCCCCCACCCTGGGCTTCGTCCTCGCGCTGCTGCTGGTGCTCGTGGTCTCCTGGACCTTCGTGAAGAGCTCGCCGTTCTTCGCCGACAAGATCTTCCGCAAGCTGCAGTTCGTCTCGGCGGCCGCCTATTCGCTGGGCCACGGCGGCAACGACGCCCAGAAGACCATGGGCATCATCGCCGCCCTGCTGTTCGCCCACGGCATGAGCGACCAGCCCGGACACATTCCGTTCTGGGTGGTGATCTCGTGCCAGACCGCCATGGCCCTGGGCACGCTGTTCGGCGGCTGGCGCATCGTCCACACCATGGGCAGCAAGATCACCCGTCTGACGCCGATGCAGGGCTTCTGCGCTGAAACCGGCGGCGCCCTTACGTTGTTCTTCTTCACGCATCTCGGCGTTCCAGTCTCGACGACTCACACGATCACGGGCGCTATTGTCGGCGTCGGCGCCTCGCGTCGGGTTTCGGCCGTCCGCTGGGGCGTGGCCAAGAGCATCGTGACCGCCTGGATCGTCACCCTGCCCGCGGCCGGCCTGGTGGCGGCGGCGTTCTACTATCTCGGGTTCTGGATGAAGTGAGCGACACGTCGGGCAAGCAGGGGAGCAAGGCCGGGACCCGGCGCCGCCAGGTCGCCGCTCTGCCCTGGCGTGTCGACGCCGTCGCCGGCCTGCAGATCCTGCTGGTCTCCTCCCGCGAAACCCGCCGCTGGGTGATCCCCAAGGGCTGGCCGATGAAAGGCAAGTCCAATCCCCAGGCCGCCGCCCAGGAAGCCTATGAGGAAGCGGGCCTGGACGGCCGCATCGAGTCCCGTCCCGTCGGCGAGTATCCCTATCTGAAACGCCTCAAAAGCGGCGCCGCGCGTCCTGTGACCGTCGACGTCTATCCGCTGGAGGTCACCGGCGAGCATGCGACCTGGCCCGAGAAGGGTCAGCGCACCCTGCAATGGATGTCGCCGGTCGAGGCCGCCCTGGCGGTGCAGGAACCGGAGCTGCGCGACCTGATCGCCCGCTTCGCCAAGGTCGAGCTGCCCGCCGAGGAACGCCCCGCCCCCCGCCCGGCCCCCACGCCGATGCGCGTGGCCCTGACCCGTCTGCGCCGCCGGATCACCGTGCTGTGGGGCCGTCGAAGCCGATGGTCCTGACGCGCATTCCTTGAACAGGCTGGGGATAACTCGACAAGTCGCCTCAGGTTCACTATGTTCTCGTTACGTTCCGTCGCGAGAATCGCCATGCAACTGTCCCTCGACCTGTCGACCTCGCCGCTGGAGGCCATGCGCGACGGGCTGATCAAGATCTTCGGGCCGCAACGGCCGACCCGTCGGCTCGATCCGGTCTCGCAGCTTGTGAAGTCGTCAATCAGCGGCCGAACCAAGGACGCCGTGTCCTGGGCCGTCTACCACCGCCTGAAGGAGCGCTTCGCCACCTGGGAGGAGCTGGCCGAAACGCCCGACGCCGAGGTCCAGGCGTTGATCAAGGACGTCACCTTCCCCGAGGAGAAGGCCCGCCACCTGCCCCACGCCCTGCGGCTGATCCAGGTGCGCAGCGGCTGGAAGCTGTCGCTGGACCACCTGGCCGAGTTGGAGCTGGACAGCGCCCGCTGGTGGCTGCAGGGCCTGCCCGGCGTGGGGGTCAAGGTCGCCGCCTCGGTGTTGAACTTCAGCCCGCTCAACATGCGGGCCCTGGTGGTCGACACCCACGTCCACCGCGTCGCCGGGCGGCTGGGTTTGATCCCCGCCGGCTACGACACCGCCCACGCCTATCGCGCCCTGATGGACCTGGTCCCCGACAGCTGGACGGCCGAGGACCTGTACGAACTTCACTGGCTGATGAAGGGCCTGGGCCAGCTTTTGTGCAGCCACCACGCACCGCGCTGCGGGGCGTGCGCTTTGAAAGCCACCTGCCCTCGGGTCGGAGTGGAACGCAGCGCCGACATCCTGGCCTGGCGACCGAGGGCCTGAACCACCGTCGCTTCCGCGCGCTCCCTTGGCATGCCTGACAACATCCGCATCGGTACGGCCGGCTGGAGCGCACCGCGCGATCTCGACATCTTCCCGGCCGACGGATCGGGCCTGGAACGCTACGCGGCGGTCTTCAACGCCGTCGAGATCAACTCGTCCTTCTACCGTCCCCACCAGCGCAAGACCTATGAGCGCTGGGCGGCGTCGACGCCCGCGGGCTTCCGGTTCGCGGTCAAGGCCCCCCGGACGATCACCCACGAGCGCCGTCTGGTCGACTGCGGCGAACCTCTGGCGCGGTTCCTTGAGGAATGCGGCGGACTGGGCGGCAAGCTGGGCCCGCTGCTGATCCAGCTGCCGCCCAGCCTGAGGTTCGATCCCAGCGTGGTCGAGCGGTTCCTGTCGGCCTGGCGCGAGGCGACACCGGCCGCGACGGTGCTGGAGCCGCGCCACGCCACCTGGTTCGAGGCGCCGGCCGACGCGCTCTTGCGGAGGTTCGAAATCGCCCGCGTCGCCGCCGATCCGGCCGTCATCCCGGCCGCCGCCGAACCGGGCGGCTGGAACGGCCTCGTCTATCGCCGCCTGCACGGTTCACCTGCGATGTACAAATCGTCCTACGACGACGGGCGGCTGGAGTCCCTGGCAGAGCGGATCGTCGATGAGAGCGCCGTGGAGACGTGGTGCGTGTTCGACAACACCCAGTTCGGCGCGGCCACCACCGACGCGCTGAAGCTGACGGGGCTCACGGCGCCTTCGCCAGCTCGGTGAACGTCTTCGTTCCGATGCCATAGCGGCGCCAGTCCTTGTAGTCGAAGTGCCACCACTCCTCGGGATAGACCTCGAAGCCCTGGGCGACCATGGCCTCGCGCAGGATCGCCCGCAGCGCCCGCTGCTTCGCGGTTCCGCCGATGAAGTCAGCATAGGAGCGGCCCGACATCTCGTCATAGCGGCTGGGCATCTCGACTGGCTTGCCGGTCTTCAGGTCGTAAAGGGTCAGGTCGACGGCGCAGCCGCGGTTGTGGCGCGAGCCCTGGGCGGGATCGGCCACGAACATGTGGTCCTCTGGCGGGGTCGCTTCCCAGAACATCCAGGTCACGAACCAGGGCCGGTAGGCGTCGTGGATCAACAGGCCGTAGCCCTGGGCCTCCAGCGCCTTGGCCGCCCGCGCCAAGGCCTCGGCGGCGGGGCGCTGCATATAGGCCGCCGCGCGCTCGTAGAGCGGCAGGCCCATGAAGTTGTCGGAACCGGCGTAGCGGATATCCAGGCGGATGGCCGGGTCCAGGGTCGACAGGTCCACCGGGTCGGCCGGCAGGTGGTCGGCGGTCTCGACGGGCGGCTTGGCGGCCAGGGCCCGGGCGCGCAGGGCGGCGGGGTCGGCCCGCACCGCGGCGCGGATCGCCGCCTCGACCTCGGCCCCGAAGTCGTGACGCGGCAGACGCATCCCGTCCAGGCGCACGGCGGCCGGTTCCAGCACCAGCTCGCCGCCGCCGGCGACCGCGTAGCGGGTGCGGCCCAGCGGCGTCAGGGCGGCGTCCTTGCGGCCCTGGCCGTCGATCCGCAGGACGCCATCGCGTTCGAACACCGTCAGCGGCGCGGCGCGCTCGCCGTACTGGCCGACGGCGGCCATCTCGGCGGAGTCCAGCGATTGGGCGAAGGCCGAGGCGGTCAGGGCGAGTCCCATCAGGAAGGGGGCGACGAAGGCCCGAACCATAACCCGCATCGCCCCGCCTCTTTCTATTTCATCGTTGGGATGACGAAGGCGCTGTCCTCGACCTCGCCCTCCGGCCATCGGGCCGTGATGGTCTTGACCTTGGTGTAGAACTTCACGCCCTCGACGCCGTGCTGGTTGGTGTCGCCGAACGCGCTGCGCTTCCAGCCGCCGAAGGTGTGGTAGGCCACCGGCACCGGGATCGGCACGTTGATGCCGACCATGCCGACATTGACCCGCGAGGCGAACTCGCGCGCCGCCCGGCCGTTGCGGGTGAAGATGGCGACGCCGTTGCCGTACTGGTGCTCGGACGGCAGGGCGAGGGCTTCCTCGAAGCTTTCGGCGCGGACGATCTGCAGCACCGGGCCGAAGATCTCCTCCTGGTAGGTCTTCATGCCCTTCTTGACGCCGTCGAACATCGACGGGCCGATGAAGAAGCCCTTCTCGAAGCCCTGCAGGGCGAAGTCGCGGCCGTCGACCACCAGCTCGGCGCCTTCCTCGACGCCGATCTTGATGTAGTCGGCGATCTTGGCGCGGTGGGCGGCGCTGACCACGGGGCCGTAGTGAGCGGCCGCGTCGGTGGAAACGCCCACCTTCAGGGTCTCGATCTCGGCGACCATCCGCTCGCGCAGCTCGTCACCGGTCTTCTTGCCGACCGGAACCACGACGGGCAGCGCCATGCAGCGCTCGCCGGCCGAGCCGAAGGCCGCGCCCGACAGGTCCTTGACCACCTGGTCGAGGTCGGCGTCGGGCAGGACGATGCCGTGGTTCTTGGCCCCGCCCATGGCCTGGACGCGTTTCCCGTGCGCCGTGCCGGTCTGGTAGACATAGTGGGCGATGTCGGACGAGCCGACGAAGCTGACGGCCTTGATGTCCGGGTGGGTCAGGATGGCGTCGACCGCGCTCTTGTCGCCATGCACCACGTTCAGCACACCGGCGGGCGCGCCGGCCTCCATCATCAGTTCGGCCAGCTTGACCGGCACGGTCGGATCCTTCTCCGACGGCTTGAGGATGAAGCTGTTGCCCACCGCGATGCTGATGCCGAACATCCACATCGGGATCATGGCCGGGAAGTTGAACGGGGTGATGCCCGCGCAGACGCCCAGCGGCTGGCGCATCGAATAGACGTCGATGCCGGGACCCGCGCCTTCGGTGTATTCGCCCTTCAAGATGTGGGGAATGCCGCAGGCGAACTCGATCACCTCGAGGCCGCGCTGGATGTCGCCCTTGGAGTCGGCGATCACCTTGCCGTGCTCGGACGACAGGATCTCGGCCAGGGCGTTCATGTCGCGCTCGATCAGGCGCTTGAACTCGAACATCACCCGGGCGCGGCGCTGGGGATTGGTCGCGGCCCAGCCGATCTGGGCGGCGGCGGCGGCCTGGACGGCGTCGTCCAGCTCGGCGTCGGTGGCCAGGGCCACGCGGCCCTGGATCTCGCCGGTGTTGGGATTGAACACATCGCCGAACCGGCCAGAGGTCCCTTCGAGGGTCTGTCCGTTCACGAAATGGCTGATGGTTCGCATGATACGCTCCCTAGATCTTTGTTTTGCGCGTCATTAGCACCCTGAGACCAGGCCGTATCGCGCAAATTCTCCCCACCACAAATCGTGATGGGGACGCCTATTCCTCCACGTGCACGCGGCGGAACCGGCCCTGCAGATAGACCAGCGGCTCATGGTCCGGGTCATAGCGCAGCTTCACCACCCGCCCGACATAGACCCGGTGATCGCCGGCGTCGAAGACCTGATGGGTCACGCATTCGAAATTGGCCATGCAGTCGGGCAGGATCGGGACGCCCGTGCTCCAGGTCTCGGTCTCGATGCCCGCGAAACGGTCACCGTCCTTCTGCACGAACTGGCGGGCCATGGTCTGCTGGTCGGCGTGCAGCACGTTGACCGTGAACCGTCCCGCCTCGTCCAGCGTCGCCAGGCTGCGCGAGTTGAGGTCCACGCAGACCAGGGCCAGCGGCGGGTCCAGCGACACCGAGGTGAAGGAGTTGGCCGTCAGCCCCACCTTGCGGCCATCCGCGCAGACCGTGGTGACCACCGTCACCCCTGTGGTGAAACATCCGAAAGCGTGGCGCAGCGCCCGGGCGTCGTGCGCGCCCCCCTCGCCCAGTTCGATCGTGACCGGCTGACTCATCCGCCAAGCAGTGAGGCAAAGCGGAGGTCCGGGCAAGGGTTTGGGGCGTTCAGGCCCCTCCCGCCTCCTCCGCCCGCCTAAGCAGAAGCGCCTTCTCCCGACCGTTCCCCGCCAGGGCCGCCGCCGCCTCGAACGCGTCCCTCGCCTCGTCCAACCGGCCCAGCCTGAACAGCAGGTCGCCGCGCACGCTGGGCAGCAGGTGGTAGGCCTTCAGGGCCGGCTCGTCGGCCAGGGCCTCGACGATCGCCAGCCCCGCCGCCGGTCCCTGGGCCATGCCCACGGCCACGGCGCGATTCAGCTGGACCACCGGCGACGGCGCGATCTCGGTCAGCTCGGCATAGAGGGCGGCGATGCGCAGCCAGTCGGTGTCGGCCGCCCTGGGGGCCTGGGCGTGGCAGGCGACGATCGCGGCCTGCAGGGCATAGAAGCCGCGCGCCCCGCCCAGGTCCTGGGCCCGCTTCAGCGCCTGCAGTCCCTGCCGGATCTGCATCAGGTCCCAGAGGCTCCGGTCCTGGTCCAGCATCAGCACCGGCTCGCCCGCCGCGTCGGTCCGGGCCGCCGTGCGCGAGGCGTTCAGCTCCATCAGGGCCAGCAGGCCGTGCACCTCGGGCTCGTCCGGGGCCACGGCGGTCAGCACGCGGCCCAGGCGCAGGGCCTCGTTGCACAGTTGCGGCCGCTGCCAGTCCTTGCCCCGCGTCGCCGTATAGCCCTCGTTGAAGATCAGGTAGACCACCTCCAGCACCGAGGCGAGACGCGCCGCCCGCTCCGGTCCGTGCGGGGTCTCGTAGGCCAGGCCGGACTCCGAAAGGGTCCGCTTGGCCCGTACGATACGCTGGGCCACTGCGCTCTCCGACTGCAGAAAGGCGCGGGCGATCTCGTCGGTCGTCAGGCCGCAGACCATCCGCAGGGCCAGGGCTGCCCGCGCCTCACGCGACAGCAGCGGATGGCAGGCGGTGAAGACCAGCCGCAGCATCTCGTCGCCGATGTCGTCATCCAGGGCGGAGTCGAAATCGGGCATGGCCCGCTGCTGCTGCTCCAGGTCGCTGGCCACCATGCCATGCTTGCGCTCCAGCATGGGGCCGCGCCGCAGCCGGTCCAGGGCCCGGCGCTTGGCCGTGGCCATCAGCCAGGCGCCGGGGCGTTCGGGCACGCCGCTGGTGGGCCAGGTCTCGAGCGCGGCCACCAGGGCGTCCTGGGTCAGTTCCTCGGCCAGGGGCACGTCGCGCAGCATCCTCGCCAGGCTGGTGATCAGCCTGGGGTGCTCGACCCGCCAGACGGCGAGGACGGCGCGATGGGCGTCGGCGCCGGTCAGGTCAGTGCTCGATCATCGGGCGGATTTCACACGTCCCCGCCCAGCCCGGCTGGTGGTCCTTGTGCAGCTGGAGGAACTCGACCGCCGAGGCGACCGCCTCCTCCTTGCTGGCGAATTCGAACATGGCGTAGCCGCCGATCACCTCCTTGGCCTCGACCATCGGACCGTCCAGCACGGTGAACTTGCCGTCGGCGGTCAGGGTGACGCGGGCTCCCGCGTCGATCGGCAGCAACCCGCCGCCGCCCAGCATCCGGCCCGCCTGGATTTCACGGTTGGCCAGGGTGTTCATCGCCTCGACCAGTTCGGGCGTGGCCTCCGGCGGACCGGGCGGCGTGGTGAGGATCAGGCACATGTAACGCATCGGGGTCTCCTCGCTGACGAACCGGGGCGCCGTCGCCGCCGGACTGTGTCGCTATTGGGGACGACGAACCAGCCCCGGGCGGATCGACAGGCGAGGCGCGGATTTTCGGCAGCCACGCTCATGCATTGCATTTCGGTGAAAGCACGTCCTAGCATGGCGCCAGGCCAGTCGCCGGGAGGATGAATCCCTGGACAAGACACGCGCCTCATCCCCACGCCTCAGCGCCGCGGCCCTGGCAGCGGCGGGCCTGCTGCTGTCGGCCGCTCCGGCCCTGGCGACCCCACCCACGCCAGAAGCCCTCCAGGCCCAGATCGACGCCATCAAGGCCAAGCTGGCCAAGCCCGACAAGGACGTCTGGGACAAGCTATCGGCGCTTTCGGGCCTGATCTCCGGCGTCGTGGTGGCGGGCATCGGCTTCTACGCCACCAACATCTACAACCGCCGCCAGACCGCGGCCGAGGAAGCGCGCAAGACGGCCGAGGAAGGGCGGAAGGACCGCGAGATCCAGTTCGCCGAAGCCCAGACCGTCGAGAAGTTCATCGAGCACCTGGCCTCGACCGACGAGCAGCGGCGCAAGGCGGCGCTGATCGCCATCTCGACGCTGGGCAAGTCGCAGGTGGCCATCGACCTGGCCGAGGCCTTCAAGGGGCCGGGCGCGACCAGCGCCCTGACCACCATCGCCGCGACCGCCCCGGCCGCTCAGGCCGAGCGCGCGGTGCTGGCCCTGCAGGACATCCTGCGCGATCTCAGCGGCCGGGTCGTCACCGTCGAGACCGTGACCAAGAAGGGCCAAGTCATCGGCATGGCGAACGGCCTGCTGGTCGACGCCGACGGGCTGGTGGTCACGGCGGGCCACGTGCTGAGCGGCGTCTCGGGCGTCAAGGGCGCGACCTTCCGCATCGCCATGGCGCAAGGCGCAATAACCTCCGCCAGGGTCGTGCGGCGGGACGAAGCCCTGGACCTGGGCCTGCTGCGGACCAGCGAGAAGCTGGACTTGCCGCCGCTGGACCGCACGCCGTCGGACGCGGCGTTCGGCGAGCGCGTGATGGTGGTCTGGGTCGATCCCCGGAACGGCTATGAAAGCGCGCCGGTGCTGGAGGTCGGGCGCATGGCCGAGACCGGCGTCCTGGGCGGCGGCGGCGGACCTTCCTACGCCGGGGTCATCGTCCGCGTGAACGCCGCGCCCGGCATGAGCGGCGCCCCGGCCGTCGACAGCGCCGGCCGCCTGCTGGGCCTGGTCCAGGCTTCGGACCAGCAGGGCTTGACGGTCCTGATCCCCGCCGAGGACGTCTTCGCCTTCGCGGCGGGGGCGTGAGAACGGCCGCGGGCGCCGACTAGCCTAGGGCTTCGGCTTCCAGCATTTCGCCAGGCCCTCTTCGGTCGCCCGCCCCCAGGCGGCCAGGTCGCCCGAATTGGCGGACCATTCCACAGTGATCGGCGCGCCGTCGGGCCGGGCGCCGCCGGACGTCCAGACGGTCTGGACCGCGCCGTCGGCGGCGTAGGCGCGTGGGCGTGAGCGGGGCGACACGCCCAGGATTTCGAGCCGTTGGGGCGACAGGCGCTCCAGCCGCGCCAAGCTCCTCGCCAGGCCGGGACACGTAGCGGCATCCGTCCAGACGGGCGATCCCGTGTCGCTGGCCACCCGCCTGGCCACCCAGCGGCCGCGCGGCGACCTGGGACCCTGGACGTAGACGGACACCACGCTCCACGCGCCGGTCAGGCTGTCGGATCGGGTGAACCCGGCCGTCGGGGCCACGCCTTCGAACCGCTCGACGCGCGCCTGAGCCGCTTCCCGCTCGAACTCCGTGATGGCGGGCTCGGAACCGCCGATCAGGGCGGCGCTCGTCGCGACAACGCCGGCTAGGGCCAGAGGCTTCAAAACGGCTGGCCCGCCGGATTGACTTCGGGGCCGTGCACCGCCTCGGCGCGGTTGCGCTGGTCATAGACATAGATGACCCAAGTCGGCGCGGGGCCGCCCGGCGGATAGGTCGCGGCGATGATGTACATCAGCAACTTGGAGCCGTCCCCGCCCGCCGCCGTGATGTCGGCGCCCAGCCGATCATAGACCGAATTCCAGTCGGCCGCCGACGGGATCAGCGTTCCGCCCGGGTGGTTGTGGATGATGCCGACGACGTCCTTCACATTGATGCCGGTGAAGTTGTAGGGCGCCGAGCCCGTCCCCCTCTCCCCTGTTCCGAGAGGACCGACGGCGACACCGGCGCCGGATTTGTAGAGGACCGCCGACTGTTCGCGGTGTCCCAGCTGTTCGCCGCGTCCCTGAGCCGCGTGTTCGAACTGCCGCTTGGCCTCGGCCGCCGCCGCGTCGGTGTCCCATTCCCAGCGCCGCCGCTCCTGCTCCGGCGAGGCGGCGGGACGCGGGGGAAACGGAGCCGTCGTGCTTGTGCGTCGCTGGCCCACCGTGGCGATGGGATCGAGTTCCGTCGGATCATCAGGCATGGCCACTCTCCCTACGTCGACGCCCCGGAACCACAACCGAAAGAGGCGCACAACGCAAGATGGCGGAGGTCATGATGCGGCGAGGGAACGGCCCTACCCCTCGATCACGTGCGGCACGAACCGGGCCAGATTCTTGGTGACCACGCTGTCGTCCTCGCGGATGCCGATGCCCGCTGGTTCGTTGCCGACCATCCAGGCGCCCACCACAGGGCGTTTGCCGTCAAATTCCGGCGGCGGGTGGTAGGCCTGGACGATCGCGCCCTCCTCGCCGTAGCCCTGGTCCAGGACAGGCTCGTCGCCGCCGACAATCTCGACATTGGCGCCCTCGCGAGAGAAGAGCGGCTTCCTCACGAACCGCCCGCCCAGGGCCGAGGCCGCCGGATCGCCTTCGAAATAGGCCTCCAGCAAGTTGGGGTGCCCCTTATGGCGCTCCCACAGCAGCGGCAGGACCCCCTTGTTGGACAGGATCGCTTTCCAAGGCGGCTCGATCCAACGCACCTGGGCGGTCCCCAGGTGGGCGGCGTAGGGCTCGCGCAGCATGAACTCCCACGGATAGAGCTTGAACGCCGCCTGCAGGACGAAGCCTTCCAGGTCGACGAACTGGCCCTCCTCGTTCAGGCCGATATTGTCCATGGCCACGAACTTGGGCTCGACGCCCGACTGCAGGGCCAGATCCTCGAGGAAGCGCACGGTCTGGCGGTCCTCGACGGCCTCCTCGTCACTGGCGAAGTGGACGAAGCCGCCGGTCGGAAACAGCACCTTGAAACGGTCGCGCAGGGCCTCGAACAGGCTGTTGAACTGGTCGGCGTTGGCCGGGAACGTCCCGTTGGCGATCAGCTCCTCCAGCCACAGCCACTGGAAGGTGGCCGCCTCGAACACGCTGGTCGGGGTGTCGGCGTTGTACTCGTAGAGCTTGGGCTTGGACTTGCCGTCATAGCCGAAGTCGAACCGGCCATAGAGCGAGGGCTGCTTCGACCGCCAGGAGCCGGCCACGAAGTCGCGATGCTCGGCCGGGATCGCCAGCCGCTCCATCAGTTCCTGGCTGCCGGAGACTTCGTCGACCAGGTCCAGGCACAGGTCGTGGAGCTCGGCCGCGGCCGGCTCCAGGTCTTGCTCCACCTGGTCCAGGGTGAAGGCGTAGGCGACGCTCTCGTCCCAGTACGCCTGGCCCTCGGTATGATGATAGACGAACCCGACGGCTTCCGCCTTGGCTTGCCAGTCGGGTCGCGGAGTCAGTTTGAGACGACGCAAGATCCTACTCGGTCTTGTCGCCGCTCTTCTGCTCGATCGCCAAGGGCGGCGGCGCGGTCAAGCGGGCCAGGACGTCGTCGGCGCTGGACTGGCCGGGCAGGATGCCGGCCAAGCGCAGCTTCTCGTCCAGGTCGGCGCCCGTGCGACGGTCTTCCAGCTCGCCGGCGGCCTTGATCTTCTCACCGCGTATCGCCTGGCGCTCCTTGATGCGGGCCAGGCTGTCGGCGGCCGAGCCCAGGGCCGCGCCGGCGCCCGCGCCGCGCGCGGTGACGGCGGCCTGGGCCTTCTGGACGCTCTCGTTGACCTTCACGACCTCGACCTCGCGACGCAGGGTCTCGATGCGGCGGTCGGTGGCTGTGATCGCTTGGTGCAGTTGGTCCTCGGCCGCGCGCATGTCGGCGACCTGCGGCTCCTTCAGGCTGATGTCCTGCTCGAGATCGGCGATGCGCTGGGCCACCTGGCGGGCCAGGTCCATGTCGCCCTTCTGGACGGCGGCGCGGGCCGAGCCCTCGTACTTGGCGACCTGGTCGCGGAAGCCGGCGACCTCCTTCTCCAGAATGCGGCGGCGGGCGACCAGGGTGGCCAGGTCGTCGCGGGCCTTGCCCTGGGCGGCGTCGGCGTCGCGGATCTCCTGGTCGAGGATGCGCAGGGCGTTGGCGTCGACGACGGCGGCGGTGGCTTCGTGCGCGCCCGCGCGGCCCAGGGTGAACAGCTTGTTCCAGATGGACATGGGGGGTGGTCTCTCTTGAGGCTCTTTAGGGCTTAGGCGGCGGACGAGAAGGAGGCGCGCAGGTCGGAGGCCGCGTCTATGGCGTTCTCGGCCAGGGTGCGCAGTTCGATCAGGATCTCCTCGACCGGCGAGGTGGTCGAGATCTCGCCGAACAGTTCGTAATAGTCACGCCCGCCCACGGTGCTGATGCCAAAGTTCGACAGCGGCACCAGCTTCTGGGCCTTGAGCAGGAATTCGTTGAAGGCGTGGCGGTCCTGCTGCTCGTCGACCGGCCACAGCAGGGTGGAGGCGGCGATCTGCTGGTCGCTGACGCTGACATAGATCTCCAGGTCGCCCTGCCAGTGCATGGTGACCAGCAGGATCGGATCGGCGCCTTCCAGCACCCGCACCGTCAGCTCGTCGGCGCCCCGCCCTGGCGCTTCGTCGAGCGCAGTCTTCAGGGTGCGGACAGTCCAGGCGGTCTGGCTCATGGGGGCGTGATCCTCTCGTGGGCCTCTGTTGAGGCGTTTCATACTAGATGGGCGGGCGAACGCCAGTCGTCGAGAGCGGGGCCGTGATCACGCTCATGACAAGTTGGTAATCCCGCGCCCCCTTTTGTGACGCGGATCGGCGTCGTACATGTGACGCGAGTTTCGCAAGCCGGATCGTTCATGTTCAGCAAGCTCTTCGGCCGCAAGGACACCGCGCCCGCCTCGGCCCTGCCGGCGATCCGCAACGTCACCCTGGGCCGCACCGTCTGGCTGGACACCCTGGCCTGGTGCCGTCTGGGCGACGACCTGCGCTTTCCGCTGGACCGCGACACCCTGGAAATCACCGCCCAGGGCCTGGTCGACCTGAAGGACGGCGGCTTCGTGCATCGGTTCTACACCGACGACGACGTGATGTTCCAAGCCGTGTCCGACGACCGCGAGGGCCAGCGCGTCAACGACATCACCGTCTTTGTTCCCTGGGACAGCGCCTATCCGGGCAGCCGCGCCGACCGCGACGCCTGGGGCCGCCGGCTGCGCGCCCGCACCTTCACCGGCCCCGGCCTGCCCGAGTACCAGCGCCTGTGGTTCGGCGACGAGGCCGAGAGCCAGGAGCCGGTCACCTTCTGGGAAGATGTCCACGACGATCGCGACGGCATCCCGGACCGGCGGATCTTCCAGACCTGCATGCTGTTCGGCCGAGACCTGCCCGGCGAGGGCCGCGAGTTGTTGCTGGCCATCGAGCAGGAGAACGAGGACCGCACTGAGGTCTCGTTCGAGATCATGATCGGCGTCCCGCTGGGCGTCGGGGAATTCCGGGCCTAGGGCCCAAAGGGGGAAGACAGATGGTTCTGCACGATTTCGGCGCCAGCGCCCTGGCCTTCGTGGTGGCCTTCGTCGCCGCGGGCCTGTTCACGGTGATCTTCAAGATCGTCTACCAGTGGGTGACGCCCTATAACGAAGCCAAGCTGATCCGCGAGGGCAATGTCGCCGCGGCCCTGGCCCTGGGCGGGGCGCTGGTCGGCTATGTGCTGCCGCTGGCCTCGGCCCTCTCCAACACCGTCAGCCTGCTGGAGTTCTGCGCCTGGGCGGCCCTGGCCGGCGTGCTGCAGATCGCCGCCTTCACCCTGGTGCGCGTGGTGGTGATGAAGGACGTCGCCGCCCGGATCGAGAAGGGCGAGATCGCCGCCGGCGTCTATCTGCTGAGCATCTCCCTCGTGGTCGGCGTGCTGAACGCCGCCTGCATGACGGCCTGAGGCGCGCCATGAATAACCATTCTCCCCTTCCCCGTCGCCGCCTGCGGTCGAGCGGCCTGGCCCTGACCGGGCTGATGGCCGGCACGGCGATCTCGGTCAGCGCGTGCGACGATCCCGGCACGGCCACCCAGTGGGGCGACCCGCCGGCCGCCTCGCGCGAGGTCGACGCCAAGACCTACGCCAACCTGGCCGACTGCAAGAGCTCTGGCGACATGACCGCCGAGCAATGCGACGCCGCCTACGCCCAGGCCCAGAAGGACAGCGCCGCCAACGCGCCGAAGTTCGGCGACCAGCAGAGCTGCGAGGAGCGCTACGGCGTCGACCAGTGCGTGCCGCGCAACGACAATCACGGCGGCAGCTTCTTCACCCCGCTGCTGACCGGCTTCATCGTCGGCCAGGCGCTGAACAACATGGGCGGCCGCTACTATGGCGCGCCGATGTATCGCGACCGCGACGGCGTCTATTACGGCGGCGGGGGCTATCCGCTGTCGCGCGACTATGTCACCGGCCGCACCCGCGTGCGCACCGACACCTTCAGCGCGCCGGAAATGCATGCGCCCACCCGCGTGCAGAGCCGCAGCTCGGTGATTTCGCGCGGCGGGTTCGGCGGTTCGGGCCGGTCGTTCGGAGGCTGATCTAGAAGGCTAAGGTTGGGGACACGCGACTCGCGAACGGCGCTCTTGTTCTCCCGGCGCGGCTAGCGGCGAGCGCGTGTCCCCCCTCCCCCTCCCCTAAGGCTTCACGAACTTCAGGACGAACTGGTCGGTCTTGCCTCGGATCGACGGATCGAAGACGCTGGCGGTGCGCGGGTCGGCCGGATTGCGCAGCACGTCGCTTTGGCCCGCCAGCTTGAAGCCGGCCGCCTCGACCTCGGACTTCACCGCCGCGATGTCGATCCGATGCAGCTTGTCGGGCGCGTCAAGGCCGGAGCCGTCGGCCGCGTAGTGGTCGACGACCAAGAACACCCCGCCCGGCTTCAGCGACTTGAACACCTCGGCGTTGAGCTTGGCCGCCGTGTCCGTCGGGAACGGCTTGAGGTGCAGGTCGTGGTAGTTCTGCACGGTGATCGCCGCGTCCAGCCCGTCGGGCAAGTCTAATGCGCTCAGGCTGCTGTTCAGCGGCGTGACGTTCTTGTAGGCGGCCGCGACGGCCTTCTGGTCCTCGCCGTAGCTGGCCTTGAATTTGATGAACTCGTCCGGCTGGTAGGCGTAGACCGTGCCGGTCGGCCCCACCGCCGCCGAGAGGATGCGGGTGAAATAGCCGCCGCCCATCATCAGATCGGCGACCTTGGCGCCGGGCTTGATGTTGGCCAGGGCCAGGATCTCGGCGGGATGGCGAGCCGCGTCGCGGGCGGTGTCGGCGGCCGGCCGAGCCGGGTCGGCCAGGGCCGCCGTCAGGTTGGCCGGAGCCTGGGCCAGGCCGGGCGCGGCGGTCGCGCCAAGCACGAGGGCCGCCGCCAGGACGGTGATCATGGACCGCGACGTCATAAGGTTCCTCGCCGTTGTTTCCCCTTCGATAGCCTGTCAGAGCGACTGGGTGAACATCGATATTCGAAATCGTGAACGGTTTCAGGGGACAAGCTGGGGACAGCTTGCCCCTCGCCCGTCCCCTGAAGTGGCGCAAATCCCTTGTATCAGTGGGTCTCGTAGGCCGCCTTGCCGCCGCTGATCGCGAAGGCCTCCTCCGGCGACAGCACCAGCTTCTTGCGGCCGAACAGGGCGAAATAGGCCACGCCCACCGCGAACCAGATCGCCACCCCGATTACCCCGGTGCGGTAGATCGGGTCCTTCAGCTGGTAGAAGATCGTCACCAGCGAGATCACCACGGTCAGGCCGGCGCCGGTCAGGCCGAACCGGCTCTTATAGGGTCGCTCCAGGTCCGGGAACTTGCGGCGCAGCAGGATGAACGACACGCCCTGGGCCACATAGGACAGCATGGCCCCGAACACCGCCATGTTCAGCAGGGTCCCGCCGATCACCGCCGCACCCTTCTCGGCGCCCAGGATGAACCAGACCGCCAGCATCACCAGGAGGCCGGCGGCCGAGCCGGTCAGCAGGGCCACGTCCGGCGTCTTGCGCACCCCGTGGGTCACCGACAGGGCGCGGGGGAAGTAGCCCGCCCGCGACAGCGAATAGATCTGCCGGCCATAAGCGAAGATGATGGCGTGAAAGCTGGCGATCAGGCCCGCGACGGCCACCGCCGCCAGCACCTTGGCGAGGCCGCCGCCGTAGATCGTGCGGAAGCCTTCAAGGATCGGCTCGCCCGACTTGGCCAGGGCGAAGGTCCCC
>JAGIBE010000055.1:31008-46705 GCA_017744495.1 Caulobacter sp.
TCGCCATGCCCAGGTTCCAGCCCGAGAACTGGCCCGAGATCACCGCCCCCACACCGAGCGCCCACAGCGAGAACACGCCCGCGTAGCGCTTGAGGCCCCGCTTGTCGAAATAGGCGGCGTCGACCTTTTCGTAGGCCACGCCGCCGACGGCGGTTTCCTCGCTCATGCCCGTCCCTCCCGGTTGAACAATCCCGAGCGAAGGGTGCGCTCGAAGGACCGGCACGGCGAGTCTTCGTGATCACGAAATCCGCGCGCCGCAGACCGGCGTTCACTATTTTGGCGCAGCTGCCGCAGGAGACGGCATCCCGACACCGCCAAGGCCTGCGGCCCGCCCGATGGCGTGGTCAGTGCGAACAGGCGGCCCGCTCGCGCGACGGCGATCTCATTCTGAGCTGTCGATCACCATCCAGGACGAGACGTATCGGCTGTACAGCGATATCCCAACCTAGCGTCCTTACGGACGCGGGGGCGGAGATTCGGGGATGGCGGGCGAGATCGACCTGGGAACGTTCGACTACGTGGTGGTCGGCGCCGGTTCGGCGGGCTGCGTGCTGGCCAACCGCCTATCGGCCGATGCCTCGGTCAAGGTGCTGCTGCTGGAAGCCGGCGGCCGAGACGACTGGATCTGGTTCCACATCCCCGTCGGCTATCTGTACGCCATCGGCCATCCCCGCGCCGACTGGCGGCTGGAGACCGTCCCCCAGGCCGGCCTCGACGGCCGCACCCTCGCCTATCCGCGCGGCAAGGTGATCGGCGGCTCCTCGTCGATCAACGCCATGATCTACATGCGCGGCCAGGCTCAGGACTACGACGGCTGGCGGCAGAAGGGCCTGGTGGGCTGGAGCTGGACCGACGTCTTGCCCTACTTCCTGCGCCACGAGGACCACATCGCGCCGGTGGGCGACCACCATCGATCGGGCGGCGAGTACCGCGTCGAGCATCCTCGTGTGCGCTGGGACATCCTGGACGCCATCCGCCGCGCCGGGGAACAGGCCGGCGTCCCGGCGATCGACGACTTCAACGGCGGCGACAACACCGGCTCGGCCTATTTCCAGGTCAACCAGCGGGCGGGCCGGCGCTGGAGCACCGCCTCGGCCTTCCTCAAGCCGGTGCTGGCGCGCGGCAACCTGCGGCTGGAGACCGGCGTCGAGGTCCAGCACATCGAGCTCGACGGGCGACGGGTGACGGGTCTGCGCGCGGTGCGCGGCGGCCAGGTCCTGACCGCCCAGGTGGCCGGCGAATTGATCCTGGCTGCCGGGGCGATCGGCTCACCCCTGATCCTGCAGCGCTCGGGCGTCGGCGACGCCGAGCGGCTGCGCCAGGCGGGCGTCGCCGTGCGCCACCACCTGCCGGGCGTCGGCGCCAACCTGCACGACCACCTGCAGATCCGGCCGGTCTACAAGGTCACCGGCGTGCGCACGCTCAACACCGACTACGCCAACCTGGTCCGGCGCGTGGGCATGGGCGTCGACTACGCCCTGCGACGGTCCGGCCCGCTGACCATGGCCCCATCGCAGCTGGGGATGTTCTGCCGCTCGGACCCCAGCCGCGCCACGCCGAACCTGCAGTTCCACTTCCAGCCGCTGAGCCTGGACAAGTGGGGCGACGGTCTGCACCGGTTCGGCGCCTTCACGGCCAGCGTCTGCAACCTGCGCCCGACCAGCCGGGGCAGCGTCGCCCTGTCGGGCCCCAGCCTCGCCGACCCGCCCCGGATCGATCCCAACTACCTGGCCACTTGGGAAGACCGCGACGTCGCCATCGCCTCGCTGCGCTGGGCCCGCCGGATCATCGACCAGCCCGCCATGGCCCGCTTCGCACCCCAGGAGTTCCGTCCGGGCCCGGACGCCCAAACGGACGAGGACCTGCTGGCGGCGGCCAAGGCCCTGGGCACGACGATCTTCCACCCCGTCGGTACGGCGGCCATGGGCCCGGCCAACGACGCCTGGGCCGTGGTCGACGCGCGTCTGCGGGTGCGGGGCCTCCAGGGCCTGCGGGTCGTCGACGCCTCGGTGATGCCGGCCATCACCTCGGGCAACACCAACGCCCCTACGGTGATGATCGCCGAGAAAGGCGCGGCGATGATCCTGGAGGACCGGCGGTAAAAGGCCTCCCAAACCGCAAGATCGGTCGAGCAGGATCCGGCGGTGATCGCCTAACTGGCGCTGTCACGGAGGAACGATGAAGGCGGCGCTTCAGAACTACAACACGCGGATGCAACGGGTGCTGGACCATGTGGACCGGCACCTGGACGGCGATCTGGACCTGGAGACGATGAGCCGCGTGGCCGCCTTCTCCAAGTTCCATTTCCATCGGCAGTTCATGGCGACCTTCGGGCTGTCGGTGCACCGCTACGTCCAGCTGGCCCGCCTGAAGCGCGCCTCGCACCAGTTGGCCGCCAAGGACGCCCGCAGCGTCACGGAGATCGCGCTGGAGGCCGGCTACGACGCGCCGGACGCCTTCGCGCGCGCCTTCCGGCGGCGGTTCGGACAGTCGCCCTCGTCGTTCCGCAAATCGCCCGACTGGGCGCCGTGGCTTGCGGCCTTCGGGCCTTTGGACAGAGCCAGGAGCAAGCTCATGCAGATCACCTACGAACCCTCGGACGTGATGATCCGCGACGTTCCGCCGACCCCGGTGGCCGTCCTGGAACATCGCGGCGACCGGGCCAAACTCGGCGCAACGATCGAGACGTTCATCGCGTGGCGCAAAGCCGCCGGCATGTCGCCGCAGACGAACGCGACCTTCAACGTCTTCCGGTCAGAGCGGACGCCCGAGAACCCCGACGACTACGCCACCGACCTGTGCATCGGAACCGACCGACCGATCGCGCCCGACGACCCGGTGATGAAGCCCGGCGTGATCCCCGGCGGACGCTGCGCGGTGCTGCGGGTCTTCCACGACACCCATAACCTGGAGCTGCCCGCCCTCTACCTCTACCGCGACTGGCTGCCGGCCAGCGGCGAGGAGGCGCGCGACTTCCCGATCTATTGCCAGCGGCATTTCTCGTTCCCGCCCAACGCGGCGGTGCATGAAGTGGTCGTCGAGCTGTTCCTGCCGCTCAAATAGCGCCGGCGACCGCCGCAAAATCGCCCGGCAATCTTGCGCTCGTGCTTGCCGATCACGAACTCAGGCCTGGCCGGGCGACACGGCTCAAGCAACGGAGGAAACTCATGGTGGGACGTGTCAGGGCCGCGGCGTTTTCCATTTCGGTGGACGGGTTCGGGGCGGGCCCGGATCAGAGCCTCGAGAACCCGCTGGGCAAGCGTGGGATGGAGCTCCACGGCTGGGCCTTCGCGACCAAGACCTTCAAGACCATGTTCGGTCAGAGCGGCGGTTCCGAAGGCGTGGACGAGGCCTTCGCCCACCGCTCGATGGACGGCTTCGGCGCCTTTATCCTGGGCCGCAACATGTTCGGCCCGCAGAGGGGCGAATGGCCGGACGACGGCTGGAAGGGCTGGTGGGGCGACGATCCGCCCTATCACGCCCCGACCTTCATCCTGACCCACCACCCGCGCGAGCCGATCGTCATGGAGGGCGGCACCACCTTCCATTTCGTGACGGACGGCATCCACGCCGCGCTGGAGCGGGCGCGCGAGGCGGCGGGCGAGCTCGACGTCAAGATCGGCGGCGGCGCCGCGACCATCCGCCAGTACCTGCAGGCGCGGCTGATCGACGAACTGCACGTGGCCATCTCGCCGGTCCTGCTGGGCCGGGGCGAGCCCTTGTTCCAAGGCCTGGACCTGCCCGCCCTCGGCTACCGCGTGATCGACACCGCCGCCACGGACCTGGCGACCCACGTCGTGATCGGGCGCGATCCTCAGACATAGGGCAGCCACATGAAGGCGATCGTCCCGAACACGCCGGCCGCCGTGAAGGCTGAAGCGAGCCCGACCAGGGCCGCGACCAGGGCCTTGGAGAGGCCGCCGGCGCTCCGCTCGGCCGCGCCGTAAAGCTCCAGCACCGCCAGCGGGATCAGATAGCTGCCGAAGGTCAGGACGATGTCGACCGGCCCGGACATGCGATCGGTCATGCCCACCGGCCCCCGGTTGACGACGATCCAGCCCATGATCCCCACCCGCAGGAACCAGACGCCGCTGACCACCATGAAGGTGCGCAGGGCCCAGAGCCGATGCCGGTCGAACCGTCGCTTGACCGCATGGCGCCAGGCCAGGCCCGCGAACACCAGGATCAGCAGGCCGTTGATGAGGATGGCCACGGCCGAGACGACCGACAGATAAGTTCCTCGAACGACCGCCAACCAGACGCCGCTCAGCGCCATGAAGACGGCCAGGCTCAGATAGGTCCGGCCGGTCCAGCGATGCAGCCTGGGCCATTTGCGGCGCAGGACGGGGACGAGTTGCATCAGACCGCCCAGAGTCACCACCGAGGCCAGCAGGACGTGAGCGGCGAAGACGGTGTTTCCCGGTCCATCGCCCTTGATGTAGCCGTCGATCAGCGGCTTGTCGTTCCAGCCGGCGAAGTTTCCTGTGGCGGTACGCACGCCGTAGAACGCCAGGATGAAGGCGATGAACGCCGCCTGGCCCACGCCGGCGACGGCGAACCACAGGCGGCCCGCCCAGCGCAGGGCGGTCGCCCCAGCGGCTCCGGCGCTTCGCGGCAACGGTGAAGAGGATGTGATCGACATGGCGGCTCCTGGCGCGACCTCGAAGCAGAGGTCGAAGGCAGGGATGGGGGCGACGCGGACGCCCGGTCTCGCCGATTTGGAATTCGGCGAGAGATATTTTCACCGCCCCGCCCGCGCCGGTGGACAGGGCCGGACGCCCGGGAGCAAGCTCCACGCATGACGACGTTCACCGCTTCGATCGCAACCGTGGGAAAGGGCCTTCTCCCCTGGCGGCCGCGCGGTCGGCTGCAGGCCCATGCGGCGATCGCGACGGCGTCGTTCGTCTGTTACATCGTTGGACGGCTGGCCGGAGGCGGTGTCGGGACGGCCTTCTCCCTGATCGGCGTCGGCGCCTGCGGCTGGGCCTGGTTGGTGACCCGCGCCCTGTTCGATCCCGCCGCGCGCGATGCCCTCTGGGCCCGCATCGTCGGCCTAGTGGTGGCTCTCAGCGGAGCCATGTCGGTCCTGGCGCCGGTCGAGAGCTTGGTCGGACGGGTGGCCGAGAACGTCTACGCCCTGAGCGGCTCGGCCGCCCTGCTGCTGACCTTTGTCGAGCCCTTCCATCGCTACACGCCCGACCTGCCGGCCGCCGAGAAGCGGTTCCGGTTCGCCTTCGTCACGGTCTACGCCGCCCTGGTGGCGGTCTCGGTCCTGGGGCTGCGCGCCGTCGGCGACGCGCGGCAGGACGACCTGGTCAAGAGCGGCTGCGCGGTCCTGGGCCTGGCGGCCGTCACGGTCGCGGTGTGGTTCCGGGCGCGTCATCCTCTGCCCGCAAGGACCGCAACGACGCCCCGCCGCGCCCCGACCGAGGACGACGCGCGCCTGGCCGAGCGTCTTCGACGATTGCTGGCCGAGGAAGCCATCGACAGCCGACCCGAACTCAAGATCGGCGACGTCGCCGCTAGGCTGGGCGAACCCGAGCACCGTGTCTCGCAGTGCATCAGCGCGGCCCTGGGCTTCCCTAACTTCAACCGCTGGATCAACCACCACCGGATCGCGCGATCCAAGGCGATGCTGGCCGATCCGGGCGAGCGGCGCTCGATCCTGGAGATCGCCTTCACCTGCGGCTTTGCCTCCCTAGGCCCGTTCAACCGCGCCTTCCGCGACGAGGTCGGCGCGACGCCCAGGGACTATCGCGCGGCGGCGCGGGCCGCGGCGAGCTGACGACACCGCTCCCGGGAACAGCGCGCGTCGGCGTTCATGGGTCCGAGCGCCGAACCCAGCCGCCGGGAAAGCGTTTTCCGCATCTGACTTCCATCGAGCGCCGTGACCGTCGTGGCTTAGGGAAACGTCATGTCTTGCTTCAGCCATGCCCGATCGGCCGCACCGCTCGCCTTGACGCTCGCGCTCTGCGCTTGCGGCGGCCAGAAGAATACGGCCGCCTCGAAATCCCAGGCCGCGACCGCCACCATGCCCGCCGACGTCCATGCGGCCGCGCGCACCTATGTCGATAGTTTCATCACCGAAAATCCGGATCGGTGCTTCGGAAAGGTCGAGCTTGAGCAGGCGGCGTTGGAGATGCGTCGAAACCCGATCGGCCCGACCGTTCCGCCGACGCGCGTGATCATCGCGATCGACGGATCGGGCTCGATGGCCGGCCGGATCGGCGATCAGACTAAGTTGGAGTTGGCGCGTCAATCCGCGCTTGGCTTCATCGACGGCCTGCCGTCCACCGTGCAGGCCTCTCTGCTGGTGTTCGGCCAACATGGCGACAACAGCGAGGCCGGCAAGGCGAAGTCCTGCCGGGGCGTCGACGTGCTCGCGCCGATGTCGACCGATCGGGCGGGGCTCACCACGGCGGTGAACCAAGTTCGCGCCGTCGGCTGGACACCGCTGGCCGGCGGGCTCGAGCGCGCGCAATCGCTGCTCGACACCGTGTCCAAGCCCGGCGAACAGGTCATCTACGTCGTTTCCGACGGCGAAGAGACCTGCGGAGGCGATCCGGTCGCCGTCGCCCAGCGGATCAACAGCGGCGACACGCGCGCGGTGGTGAACATCATCGGCTTTGGACTGCCCTCAGAGGCGGCGGCGGCGCTCAAGGCGGTCTCCGACGCCGGCGGCGGCGGCTTTGTCAACGTCTCCACCCGCGCCGACTATGATCGGACCCTCGACATGGTGCGCGAGGCGAATCGCCAGGCGACCAACGAGACCCGCACGAGCGACGCGACCAGCCACAATATGGTCCATACCTCCGACGAGATCGCTCGCGCCTCGCGGTGCGTCAGCGATCTGGTGGACGGTGAAAGCAAGCGCATGAGCGATGATCTTTCGGCGCGATGGGGGCGCGGCGAGAAGACCCCGTTCGCGCACGAGGCGCTGACGCTGCAACAGCAGCGCCATCGCGCGCTGCTCGACCGCGAGACGGCGTTCTCCAAGCAGCTCGGCGGCGAAGCGGATGCGGCCCGGCAACGGATGGATGCGGCGGCGAAGGCGGCGCGCTAAGGCGTGATGACGCCGCTTCGGCGACGAGGGTGTCCCTCGTCTAGCCCCTGGCCAATGCGCTGGCCGCCTTGCCGTCATACTGACCGCCGAAGTTGGCCTTCAGGTGGGCCATGATCGCCCCGACGTTGGCGTCGGGGTTCTTGGCCCTAAAGTCGTTGATGACCTCGCGCAGTTCCGCTTCCGTCATCTGCTTGGGACCATACGAGGACAGGATCGCCAGTTCGGTTTCGGCCGCCTTGGCCCGCTCGTCCACCTTCGACGCATCGCCGCCGGCCTCGATCAGACGCGCGCGTTCGGCCGCGAGGTTCTCCAGCGTCAGCTTCGTGTTCTTCAGGAACTTCGCGACGGTTGCGACAACCTTCTCGTCGGTGACTTCCGTCACGCCGCGCTTGAATTCCTCGGTCGTGATCTGCGTCGCTTCGCCGATCAAGGTGGTGAGCAGGTCAGCCTTCAGGCGGTCGTTCGACTTGCGCGCCGCCAGTTGGTCAGCCTTGAGTTCGTCGAGCAAAGCCATGTCGCAGTCCTTTCGAAGTCACTCTATTCTGTATGGCGCCTGTCGAGCCGATAGCTACCCTTCGCTAGGACGCCCGAAACAAAAAGGACGGCCCGGCGGGAAGCCGAACCGTCCTTATGTCGAGAGCCTCGGCTCGGCTTAGCCGGCCAGAGCGGCTTTGATGGCGTCCAGCCCGTCCTGGGCCTTGGAGGCGTCCGGTGCGCCGCCTTGGGCGAAGTCGGGCTTGCCGCCAGCGCCCTGGCCGCCCATGGCGATCACGGCGGCCTTGGCCAGGTCGGCGGCGCTGAACTTGCCGACGAGGTCGGCGGTCACGGCCACGGTGACGGCGGCCTTGCCGTCGGTGGTGCCGACCAGGGCCACGACGCCCGAGGTCAGCTGCTTCTTGAACTCCTCGGCCACGCCGCGCAGTTCCTTGCCGCCGACGCCGTCCAGGACGCGGGCGATCAGGGCGGTGCCGTTGACGTCCTCGGGACCGGTCGCGCCGCCGCCCGAGCCGCCCAGGGCCAGCTGCTTCTTGGCCTCGGCCAGTTGCTTCTCCAGCGTCTTGCGCTCGGCGACCAGGGCGTCGACGCGCGCCAGGACCTCGGCGACCGGGGTCTTGAACTGGTCGGCCAGGGCCTTGGCGACGCCGGCCTGGTCCAGCAGGAAGCGGCGGGCCGCCTCGCCGGTCAGGGCCTCGATGCGGCGCACGCCGGCGGCCACGCCCTGCTCGGAGACGATCTTGAACAGGGCGATGTCGCCGGTGCGGGCCACGTGGGTGCCGCCGCACAGCTCGACCGAATAGGCCTTGGCTTCATCCGTGAGCGACTTGCCCAGGGTCAGCACGCGGACGCTGTCGCCGTACTTCTCGCCGAACAGGGCCACGGCCCCGGCCTCGATGGCCTCCTGCGGCGCCATTTCCTTGGTCTCGGCCGGGACGTTCTGGCGGATCACCGCGTTGACCTCGGCCTCGATGCGCTCGATCTCGTCGGCGGTCAGCGGGCCGCCGTGGCTGAAGTCGAAGCGCATGCGCTCGCCGTCGACCATCTGCCCTTTCTGGGCGACGTGCGGGCCCAGCACGTGGTGCAGGGCGGCGTGCACCAGGTGGGCGGCCGAGTGGTTGGCGCGCGTGGTGGTGCGCTTGGCGGCGTCGACCGAGGCCACGACCTGATCGCCGACCTTCAGCGGGCCGGCCAGTTCGACGCGCTGGACGTGCAGGTCGCCGGCCTGCTTCTGGGTGTCGATCACGCGGCTTTCGACGCCGTTGGCCTCGATCACGCCGGTGTCGCCGGCCTGGCCGCCGCTTTCGGCGTAGAAGCTGGTGCGGTCCAGCAGGACGTCCACGGTCTGACCGGCCTGCGCCGCCTCGACCGGCGCGCCGTCCAGGACGAGAGCCTTCACCGTGCCGGTGGTCTCGGTGGTCTCGTAGCCGACGAAGTTGGTCGGGCCGTTGGCTTCGCGGATCGGGAACCAGGCGGCGGCGGCGCCCTGCTGGCCCGAGCCGGCCCAGTTGGCGCGGGCCATCTGGCGCTGGCGGTCCATGGCGATGTCGAAGCCGTCGGTGTCGACCGTCAGGCCCTTGGCGCGCACGGCGTCCTGGGTCAGGTCCAGCGGGAAGCCGTAGGTGTCGTAGAGCTTGAAGGCGGTCTCGCCGTCCAGCACGCCGCCCTTGTCCAACCCGGCGGTAGCTTCGTCCAAGAGTCCCATGCCGCGGCCCAGGGTGACGCGGAAGCGCTCCTCCTCCTGGCGCAGGGTCTCGACGATCGAGGCCTCGGCGCGGCGCAGTTCCGGATAGGCCTGGCCCATCTCCGACACCAGGGTCGGCGCCAGGCGGTGCATCAGAGGTTCCTGCGCGCCCAGCAGATAGGCGTGGCGCATGGCGCGGCGCATGATCCGGCGCAGGACGTAGCCGCGGCCTTCGTTCGACGGAGTCACGCCGTCGGCCAGCAGGAACGAGGACGAGCGCAGGTGGTCGGCGATCACCCGATGCGAGGGGGCCTGGTCGCCCTCGGCCTTGACGCCTGTCAGCGCGACGCTGGCGGCGATCAGCGCCTTGAACAGGTCGATGTCGTAGTTGTCGTGCACGCCCTGCAGGACCGCGGCGACGCGCTCCAAACCCATGCCGGTGTCGATCGAGGGCTTGGGCAGCGACACGCGCTCGCCGCCGGCCATCTGCTCGAACTGCATGAAGACCAGGTTCCAGATCTCGATGAAGCGGTCACCGTCCTCATCCGGGCTGCCGGGAGGGCCGCCGGGGATCGAGGGGCCGTGGTCGTAGAAGATTTCCGAGCATGGACCGCAGGGACCGGTGTCGCCCATCGACCAGAAATTGTCGTTGGTGGCGATACGGATGATGCGGTCGTCCGACAGGCCGGCGATCCTCTTCCAGAGACCGGCGGCTTCGTCGTCGGTGTGGTAGACCGTGACCAGCAGCTTTTCCTTGGCCAGCTTGAACTCGCCGGTCAGCAGGGTCCAGGCGTGATGGATCGCCTGTTCCTTGAAGTAGTCGCCGAACGAGAAGTTGCCCAGCATCTCGAAGAAGGTGTGGTGGCGGGCCGTGTAGCCGACATTGTCCAGGTCGTTGTGCTTGCCGCCGGCGCGGACGCACTTCTGCGAACTGACCGCGCGCGGGTGGGCCGGGGTCTCGGCGCCGGTGAACACGTTCTTGAACGGCACCATGCCGGCGTTGACGAACAGCAGCGTCGGATCGTTCTGCGGCACCAGCGGCGCCGAGGGCGTGATGGCGTGATCGGCCGCGCCGAAATAGTTCAGGAAGGTGCTGCGGATCTCGTTCAGGCTGGGCATAGGGGTCTCGGATGTTCCGTACGCGTGTCCGGTCGAACCGGAAGTCGGCGCTGCATAGCGCGGTTTCAAGATTTGTGGAAACCAACTCGACGTAGCTGGAGCCGATTGGTTCGCGTGGGCACGGACCGGACACCCTCTCCCCGTGGGGAAGGAACTCAGTGGTGCACCCGCTTGCCCCCACCTGATCGCTTCGCGATCTGTCCGCCCCCATAGGGGGCGGAGGCCACTTTACCCGGCGGCTGGCTCGGCACCCCCTCCATCATCCCGGACTCTCGCCCTGGGACGCCACCTCCCCCGGAGGGGGAGGATAACGAAATCGGGCGCCTGGCATGGGGTCCAGGCGCCCGGGTCGCGGCCGGCCGTGGCGGTGTGCGCGGCGGGCTATAAGGCGGGGTCGCCCGCTGCGGGCGGCGGCCGCGAAGCTTCCGGTCGGCGGCCCATGGGGGAGCCGCCGGCGGAAATCTTATTCGTCGATGTCGTCCTCGGCCGACGGACCGACCAGCAGTTCTTCCTCGATCTTCTGCGAAGACTTACGGACCGCCGCTTCGATCTCGGCAGCTAGGTCCTTGTTGGCCTTCAGGAACTCGCGGACGTTGTCGCGGCCCTGGCCGATGCGCTGGCTGTTGTAGGAGAACCAGGAACCGGCCTTGTCGATGATGCCGCCCTTCACGCCCAGGTCGATGATCTCGCCCAGCTTGGAGATGCCCTCGCCGTACATGATGTCGAACTCGACCTCGCGGAACGGCGGAGCCACCTTGTTCTTGACCACCTTGACCCGGACGTTGTTGCCGACGATCTCGTCGCGGTTCTTGATCGAACCCGTGCGGCGGATATCCAGGCGGACGGAAGCGTAGAATTTCAGGGCGTTGCCGCCCGTGGTGGTTTCCGGGCTGCCGTACATCACCCCGATCTTGTGGCGGATCTGGTTGATGAAGATCACGATGGTGTTCGCCTTATTGATCGAGGCCGTCAGCTTGCGCAGGGCCTGGCTCATCAGGCGCGCTTGCAGGCCCGGCAGGCTGTCGCCCATCTCGCCTTCGATTTCAGCCTTCGGAGTCAGGGCCGCCACGGAGTCGACGACCACGATATCGACGGCCCCCGAGCGCACCAGGGTGTCGGTGATCTCCAGGGCCTGTTCGCCGTTGTCGGGCTGGGCCACCAACAGGTTGTCGAGATTGACGCCCAGCTTGTGGGCGTAGCCCGGATCCAGGGCGTGTTCGGCGTCGACGAAGGCGGCGGTGCCGCCGGCCTTCTGGCACTCGGCCACCACGTGCAGGGCCAGGGTGGTCTTACCCGAGCTTTCCGGACCGTAGACCTCGATCACCCGCCCCTTGGGCAGGCCGCCGATGCCCAGGGCGATGTCGAGGCCGAGCGAGCCGGTGGAGATCGACTCGATCTCGACCTTGCCCTTCTCGCCCAGCTTCATCACCGAGCCCTTGCCGAACGCGCGATCGATCTGGGCCAGAGCCGCCTCGAGGGCGCGTTGCTTGTCGCCGTCTTCCTTGCCCACGAGTTTCAAAGCCGCCTGATTGCTCATTGTTGGTCCGCCCTTATTCCATGATTCCGACAACCGGATCGGAGGTTCGCGACCGCCGCGCCCAACCGCCTGTGGAATGATTAACGCGTACATGGTTTGTTCCATGTTCGCAACATGTTCTTACTCTACGGGCCGCATACGTCAGAAACGGTCGTTTCGAATTCGCCGCATGCGACAATTCCTCGCGCTCGGATCGACGCGAAAGCGACCAAATCGACCCCGGCTCAACCGCGCCTTAACGACGCCCCGCCGATGCTGCCTCCTCCTCGGGGGACTCCAGCCTTGTCGATCGATCCACGCCGCCTCCTGGGCCTGGCCTTCGCCAGCGCCGACCTGCTTCTGGAAGTCGAGAACGGCCGCGTGAGCCTGGCGCTGGGCGCCGCCCAGCGGATCATGGGCCAGGACGAGCGCACCTTGATGGGCCGCGCCTGGCGCGACCTGTTCACCGTCACCGACCGGCCCCTGATCGACGCGGCGACGATCGCGACCGACGACGGGCAGCGCCACGGTCCGATCACCGTTCGCATGGCCGGCGGCGGCGAGCGTCACGTCAACCTGGTCCTGCGCGCCCTGCCCGACAACGGCGGCCGCATCTCGGTGTCAGCCACCCCGGCCCCCGCCCCGTCGGGTCAGCTGGACACCGAGGGCCTGCGCGGCCGCGAGGCTTTCGAGGACATCGCCCGCGGACTGTTCGAGGCGGCCCGCGTCACCGGCCTGGAGCTGGAGCTGGCCATGGTCGACTTCCTGGGGCTGGACGCCGTGCGCCAGCAGCTGTCCCAGCCCGAGGCCCGCGCCCTGGACCTGAAGCTGGCCGGCGCCGTGCGGGCCGAGTCGCACGGCGGGGCCATGGCCACCCGCCTGTCGCCCGACCGCTTCGCCCTGATGCGGGCCAAGACCGACCATCCCGACGACATGGCCCTGCGCCTGAGCCACGCGACGGCGGTCCAGGCCGAGGCTCACGTGGTCCCGGTCGACGGCGGCGTCGCCCCGTCCCGCGGCCTGAAGGCCTTGCGTCACGCCCTCGACGACTTCCTGCGCGAGGGTCTGAAGGACACCCCGCCGCTCAGCCTGTCCGAGGCGATGAACCGCTCGGTCAAGCGCACCCTGACGCGGGCCGGCGCTCTGGGCGTGGCGGTCAGCCAGCGTCGCTTCACCCTGGCCTACCAGCCGGTGGTCGACCTGAAGACCGGCGCGGCCCATCACCACGAGGCCCTGGTGCGCTTCGAGGACGGCGGCAGCCCGTTCCAGCTGATCCGCATGGCCGAGGAGTTCGATCTGATCGAGGAGCTGGACCACGCCATCGCCGAGCAGGCGGTCAAGCGCCTGGCCGCCGACCGGACGGCCGCGCTGAAGCTGGCGATCAACGTCTCGGGCCGCACGATCGTCAACGAGGGCTTCGTCGACCACATCGACCGCCTGCTGACCCGGAACGACATCGCCAAGGGACGGCTGATCTTCGAGATCACCGAGACCTGCGCCATCGACGACCTGCCGCGCGCCAACCAGCACATCCAGGCCCTGCGCGGCTTGGGCTCGTTGGTCTGCCTGGACGACTTCGGGGCCGGCGCCTCGTCGTTCGCTTATCTGCAGGAGCTGAGCCTGGACATCGTCAAGATCGACGGCCGCTACGTGCGCGAGCTGGCCGGCAACGGCCGCGACGGGGCCATGGTCCGGCGGCTGGTCGAGCTGTGCCGCGACCTGAAGATCCGCACCGTGGCCGAGATGGTCGAGACCGCCGAGGTCGAGGACGTGGTCCGCAAGGCCGGCGTCGACTTCGCCCAGGGCTGGCTGTTCGGCAAGCCGTCGGACCAGCCGCAGCCGGCGCTGAAACTGACCCCCGTCGCCCCGGCCGCGCGACGGGCCGGGGTTTCGGAGGGCTGGGGCTAGAGCGCTTTCGAGCGAAGTGGAAACCGGTTCGCGTGAAGAAAGCGCGTCAAAACAAAGGATCTAGAACGTGTTTGGTTCGATCAGAACCAAACACGTTCTAGCGCCCTACTTCCCGGCCTTGGTACGGGCGATGTAGTCGTCCACCACCTTGTCCAGCACGGTCAGCGGGGTCATGCCCGCCTGCAGGCCCGCGTCGTGGAACTTCTTGATGTCGAATTTCTTGCCCAGGGCCTTCTTGGCCCGCTCGCGGGCGCGCAGCCAGGTGATCTTGCCGATCATGTAACTGCAGGCCTGGCCCGGCCAGACGACGTAGCGTTCGATCTCGGTGATCGTTCCGCTCTCCTCGTCGCCCATGGTCTCCGCCATGTACTTCACGGCCTGCTCGCGGCTCCATTTCTTGTAGTGCATGCCGCTGTCGACCACGAGGCGGACGGCGCGGAACAGGGCGTCGTGCAGCATGCCGATGTGGCCGCGCGGGTCGTCCTTGTAGATGCCCATCTCGACAGCCAGCTGCTCGGAATAGAGCGCCCAGCCCTCGGTGTAGCCCGAGTTGCCGATGGTCTTGCGCAGCAGCGGCAGCCCTTGCGCCTCGTTCGAGATCGACAGCTGCAGGTGGTGGCCCGGGACGCCCTCGTGCACCGTCAGGGTGGTGAGGGTGTACTTGGCCTGCTCCTTGGTGTCGCGCAGGTTGATCCAGTAGATGCCCGGGCGCTTGCCGTCGAGCGAGGGCGAATTGTAGTAGCCGCCCGGGGCGCCGGCCTCGATGGCCTTGGGCACCCGGCGGATCTCCAGCGGGGCCTTGGGCAGCTGACCGAAATACGCCGGCAGCTGCTTCTCGATCCATTGGGCCTTGGCGTTCAGGTCCTTGATCAGCTGTTCCTTGGCCGGATCGGTGTTCTCGTAGATGTCCTCGCCCAGCTTGGCCATCCGCTCGCCGACCGTGCCCTTGGTCATGCCGATGCTCTTGAACAGCTTGTCGGCCTCGGCGCTGATCGACTTCACCAGGTCCAGGCCCAGCTGATGGATCTCGTCGGGGGTCAGGGTGGCGGTCGTGTAGTTCTTCAGCGACACGGCGTAGTAGTCGGCGCCGTCTTTCAGACGCCAGACGCCGGCGTCGTGGGTGGCTTTCGGACGGACGCTCTCCAGCAGGGCGATCTGGCGCTTCAGGGCCGGCAGGACCGAGTTCTCGTAGATCTTGCTGGCCTCGCCGGCCCAGTCGCCCTCGATGTTCTTGGCCTTGGTGCGGCGCGCCACCGACAGCACCAGCGGCGCCTCGTTGGTGGGGGTGTCGGCGAAGGCCTTCATCTGGATCAGGGCCTTGTCGATGATGAAGGCCGGCGGGATCACGCCGTCGGCGTAGTCGCGCTTGGCGATCTCGGACTCCTGGTCCATCAGCCGCGCGAAGGCCTCCATGCGCGACAGATAGGCGTCGGCGTCGGCCTTGGTCTCGATCGAATGCTGGGTGTCGAGGAAGTCGGGATAGGACTGGTACGAGCCGGTCAGCTGGCTCAGCACATAGGGCGCGCCCGAGCCGCCACCGGCGTAGGTGAACTTGGAATTGCCCTCGTCCTGCACCGCCAGGGTGAACTCGACGGTGTCGTAGTTGACCACGTCCATGCCGCTTAGGGCCTTGCGGTCGATGGCGCGCAGGTCGGCCAGCTGCTGCTTGGTCTGGGCGACGCCGGCGGCGATCGCGGCCCACGAGCGGTCGCCCAGCTGGGCCTTGGTCCAAGCCAGTTCGCCGACGTCGAGGCCGAGGCTCGTGGCCGTCTCGGGCGACTGGCGCAGCTGCTTGGCCATGATGGCGTCGAACAGGGCGTTGAGCTTGGCGCTCTCGCCGGAGCCCGGCGCGGCGGCTTGGGCCAGGGCGACCTCCACCTGGAGCACGGCAAGATCGAGAACTTCCCCGAGG
>JAGIBE010000055.1:46723-57641 GCA_017744495.1 Caulobacter sp.
CAGTCACCTTGCGCCAGGTGGCGAGGTAGGTCCCGCGGGTGTCGGGAACACCGCGCGTGGTTCCCACCCAGGCGCCGTGCTCGGCGGCCCGATCGCCGGTGGCGTCCAGTTCGATGCGGTCGGTGGTGCGGACATAGGCGACGAAAGCCGGGTCGGCGAACTGGGCGGCGAAGGCCTCCAACACGTCGCGCGCGCCCAGGATCAGCGAGCCGTCGCCGACGATCACCTTGATGTCCGGCGCGAAGAACGGCGCCAGGCGGCGGGCGTCCTTGCCGGCGATCAGCTTGTTGGTCAGCTTGCGGCGCGCGGCGATGGCGTCTTGCGGCGTGGTCATGAGCTCGTATCCGTGGCGGGCGGCGCGACCCGGTATAGGCTGACGCGCCAACGTCCGGAAAGCCGATGATTCCACCGACCGATCTCCCCACCCTGACCACCGCCCGCCTGACCCTCAGCCCTCCAGAGGCGTCCGACTTCCAGGACAGCGCCGCCATGTGGGGCGATCCGATGGTCACCCGCTTCATCGGCGGCCGCACCTCGACGCCCGAGGAGAGCTGGCAGCGGCTGCTGCGGGCGCGCGGGCTATGGGCGGTGCTGGGCTACGGCTACTGGGCGGCGCGGGAGACGGCGACCGGCCGCTATGTGGGCGAGCTGGGCTTCGCCGACTTCCACCGGGGGATCGAGCCCTCGATCGACGGCGTGCCGGAGATGGGCTGGGCCTTGGCCAGCTGGGCCCACGGCAAGGGCTTCGCCACCGAAGCCATCGCTGGCGCTCTGTCCTGGGGCATGGACCAGTGGGGGGACGCGCCGGTGGTCTGCATCATCGACCCCGACAACCTCCCTTCCCTGAAACTGGCCCATAAGATGGGCTTCCTTGAGGTGGCGCGGACCACCTATCGCGAGGCGCCGACGGTGCTGCTGCAGCGGGGCTGAGCCTTGGCGAGATCCGCCCCTAACGATGCTCGCGCCAGCCCTCCCGCCCAGAGGGGCGGGAGGACCAGAGACAAACTGTCGAGCCTGTCCGAAGACAGTGAGATCAGACCTTGGAGATGGTCGCGATCAGACCGACCACGCCGCCGCGCGGATCATTGACCGTCGAGGTCATCCTCACACCCTGATCGGTGATGTCCACGCGGGTTTTGCGGCTGTTATAGAGGTCGCGATAAAGCGTGGGCAGGTTCGGCGTCGGGCCGGTGAAGGCCTTCATATTGGTGCCGTTGTCATTGGTGTAGGGCACGGCGAACATGTGGGCGTACTTGAGACTATTGGTGCTGGAGCTGAACACCATCACCCCCTCCACGCCACGCAGGCCGAAGACGCGGTTGCCGAAATAGAATCCGGCGAACACGACGTTGTCCTCGTCGTCGGGCGCGAAATAGGCCCGCTTACGGATTTGAACCAGCGGCGAATCCAGATCGCCGGTCGCATGGTCCTCGGGGAAGTTCTCGATCTTGCCGTGCTCCAGGTGGAGGTCGCCGCCCGAGCCGCCGTCGACGCCCTTGCGCCAATCCTTCACCACCAGGTCGTCATCGGTATCGTTGATGATAAGGCCCAGGATCTTCTTCGGGTTCTCGAGGAAGAGGTACAGCAGCAAGGCCGCCAGGATAATCACGATGACGGCGATCGCCGTCTTCATCCCGACGCCCGTCACACCGCTCTTGATCGCCGCCAGCAGGGTGGCGCCGGCGCGCCAGGCCTGAATCGTCAGCTTCGCCATGGCCGTGCCGATGCTGATAGCGCTGCTGGCGAGGATCTCGATCGCCAATTGACCGGGGGTCTTGGCGTTGGCCATCGACTCGAAGCGCTTGGTGAAGGTCAGAATGAAGTCCTTGACCTTCTGGCCCTGATAATCGCGCAGAATCCGATAGTTCTTCTCGGTGAAGCTGATGTTGGGCTCCAGCTCCACGTCGCCGGCGACCGCCTTGGCGATCAGCGCCTGGTTTTCCAGCTTATTCTGGTCCTCCTCGATGCCGAGATGGAAGTTGGCTTCGTCGATCTGGAGATAGGCCGCTTCCAGCATCTTGGAGGTCAGCAGCTGACGCCGCTTTTCCAGGGACAAGGCCTCGTTGTTGATAATGTTCTCCAGCTTCACGCCCCACAGCGCGTTGAGCCGGTTGACGGTCTCCTGACCAGCCTCGCGATACGAAAGAGTGCTGTTTTCGAGTTCCATGGCGCGTGCCTCCCTGGCTTAAGCCGATGCTGCCGGCGTCGCAGCCGCCGCGTAGCGACCGACTGCCTGGCGCACGTAGCTATGCGTGCACCGTACGAAAATACAACCATATATATCCATAACACGCGCGGTAATTGAGTTGACAAGTGGCCGCCGCGGAGCCGGCGCGACGGATAAGCCCTTGGCTTCAGACCTTGGAGAACGACGCGATCAGCCCGACCACCCCGCCGCGCGGGTGGTTCACCGTCGAAGTCATCCGAACGCCATCGTGGACAAAGTCCACCCGCTCGCGCCGCGTGTTGTACATGTCCCGATAGAGACCTGGCAGTTGGCCCGCCCCGCCGTGCACCGGGCGCATGTTGGTGCCGTTATCGTTGACATAGGGACAGGCGAACATATGGGCGTATCGCTTGTTTGAAGCGCCGGGCTGGAACAGCATGACCCCCTCGGCGCCGCGCAGACCGAAGTTTTTATTGGCGAAGTAGAAGCCGGCGAAGACCACGTTGTCCGGGTCGTTCGGCCCGAAGAAGGCCCGCTTGCGGATCTGCACCAAGGGGGAACTGAGGTCGCCGGTGGCGTGATCTTCGGGGAAGTTGGCCATATGGCCATGCTGCATGAACAGTTCCCCGCCCGTCCCCCCATCGACGCCGCGCCGCCAGTCGCGCACCACCAGGTCGTCGTCGGTGTCGTTCAGCACCAGACCGAGGATTTTCTTGGGGTTCTCCATAAAGAGGTAGAGCAGGAAGGCCGCCAGCACGATGACCACCACCACCACGGCCGTCTTGATCCCCAGGCTTGTAACGCCGATCCGCAGCGCCACCGACAACACCTGGCCAGCGCGCAGCGCGCCGATCGTCAAGCCGGCCATCGAGGTGCCGACACTGAAAAGGCCCGCGGTCAGGATCTCCAAAGCCAGCTGGCCGGGGCTCTTGGCCTGCGACATGACCTCGAGACGGTTGGACAGGGTGACGATGAAGTCCTTGACCCGGTCTCCCCGGTATTCGCGAATTTCACGGAACCGGCTCTCCAGAAAGCTGAGATTGGGCTCCAGTTCGACGCCCTGGGCGGACATCGCCTGTTCGATCAACGTCTGACTGTCGACCCTGTCCTCGATCGGCAGACCCATGGCGTGATGATATTCGTCGATCTCGGTGAGCGCGCACTCCACCATCTTGGAGGTCAGCAGCTGTCGCCGCTGCTCAAAGTCCAGTGCTGGATTATTGATCAGGTCGTCCAGGCGCACGTCCCAGCGGGCGTTAAGCCGCGCGATGATCTCTTGGCCCGCCGCCTGAAAGGACGTCGCCTCGTTCCGCATGGTCGTTCGCTCCCTTGGCGGGCGCGGGTCGGCTTTCTCCACCGTGCGCCACAGCTTGGGAGCGATATAACCATAGGATGCATTTCGTGTCATCCACGCGCGAAGCGCGAAGCAGATGCGTCAGCGGAGGAGTGTCTAAGCCGCTTGCAGCTGTTGCTTGACCCGCTCGGCCAGGGTCTTGATGTCGATCGGCTTGGGCAGGAAGGTCACGCCCGCCTCGCCTTCCAGCAGGTCGCTGAACTCGGCCTCGGCGTAGCCGGAGATGAACATCACCGGCGCGTTGCCCAGATAGCCGCGGGCCTTCTTCAGCAGGGTCGGGCCGTCGATGCCAGGCATGATCACGTCGCTGATCAGGAGATCGATCGTGCCGGCGTTCTCCTCGGCGATGATCAGGGCCTCCTCGCCGTCGCTGGCCTCCAGCACTTCGTAGCCTCGGGCGCGGAGCAGGCGGGCGGCGACGCCGCGCACGGCGTCCTCATCCTCGACGAACAGGATGCGGCCGGCGCCCGACAGGTCACGGGGCGGACGTGCCTTGGCCGCTTCAGGCGCGACGGCGGCGGTCGCCGCCGCGGCCTGCTGCTCGGGCGTTGGCTCATGCACGGGCAGGAAGATGCGGAACGCCGCCCCCTCGCCCGGACGGCTGTGAACGTGGATCCAGCCGTCGCTCTGCTTGACAATGCCGTAGACGGTGGCCAGGCCCAGGCCTGTGCCCTCGCCCACCGGCTTGGTGGTGAAGAACGGGTCGAAGATCTTGCCCATCACCTCGGGCGGGATACCGGGGCCGTCGTCGCTGACCTCGATGAAGGCCTGGTCGCCCTCGGCGCCCGGAAAGCCCAGGCTCTGGGCCTCGTCCTGGGTGAGGCGCGCCGTGCGGATGCGCACGACGCCGCCGCCCTTGGCCGCCCGCACCGCGTCGCGGGCGTTGACGGCCAGGTTCATGACGGCGGTCTCGAGCTGGCTCTTATCGGCCCGCACCTGCGGCAGGTCGCGGCCGTAGTCGGTGATCAGCTTGACGTCCTCGCGCAACAGGCGGCGCAGCAGGACCTCGAATTCCGAGATCAGCTCGCCCAGCTCCAGCACCTCGCGCTGGACGGTCTGCTTGCGGCTGAAGGCCAGCAGCTTGCGGACCAGGTCGGCGGCGCGCACGCCCGTCTGGCGAATCTCGTTGAGGCCTTCGTACGAGGGGTCGCCCACGGGGTGGCGGTGCAGCAGCTCGTCCAGGCGCAGCTGGATGGCGGTCAGCAGGTTGTTGAAGTCGTGGGCCACGCCGCCGGCCAACTGACCGATGGCCTGCATCTTCTGGGCTTGGGCGAGTTGAAGCTCCATCTGCTTCTGCTCGGACACGTCGATCAGATAAGCCACCAGCCGCTCTTCGGCGCGGTAGAGATAAAGATGAGCGATGCGGGTCGGGTCGCGGGCCAGGCGCACCTCGAACGGGCCGCCCTTGCCCTCGGCCAGGCGGGTCTCGGCCTCGGCGCGCGAGGGCGGGTCGATCAGGGCGCCGAACATCGTGCCGGCCGGCACGGCGCCGGCCAGGGCCGACAGGGCCGGATTGGCCTCCAGGATGCGCGAATTGAACGGGTCCAGCCCGTCCAGCAGGGCCGCGCCGAACGGCGAGGCGCCGGAGAACGCGTCAAGCGTGCGCGGAGCCGGGGCGGATTGGGTGATGACAGGGGCCGGGGCGGCGGTCGGGACGAAGACCTCCTTTTCGACCACGACCGGCAGGCGGACCAACAGGCGACCGCCGCGCAGACGGACGGCCTCGGCGCGGCGCTCCTGGCCGTTGATGATCAGTGAGCCTTCTGCACGTTGGCCGTCCCGCGCCTTGACGAGGGCGGCGAACAGGCCGGCGCCGGCCGCGCCCTTGGGCAGGCGGCGGGCGTCGCCCACGACCTGGGCCCAGGCGGCGTTGGCGGCCAGAATGCGGCCGTCGGCGGCGGTCAGGGCCGCGGGCTCGGACAGGGCGTCGACGAAGGCCTCGGCGCCCTCGGGCTCGGGATCGGTCACGGCGGTCGAGGCGCGGATGGCCACCAGGCCCAGGATCGCCACGCCGGCGACGCCGCCCAGCAGCAGTAGGCCCGCCAGGGTGGCGGGACCGGCCCGCAGGGCGGGCGCGGCGGCGAAGGCGGCGGCCAGGACGAGGAAGATGGCCGCGCCCCAGATCAGGAGGTCCGGGCCGCGCTTGGCGCCGACGGCGTCTGTTGCGCCAAAGTCTTTCATGGGCGTCTCGGTCATGGTCGACCGAAATCCTTCTTCAGGCTTGCGGGCGTCCAGCCCATCGATTCGCGGGATAGAATACCCTTAACGCGCTCGTGGAGCGCGATCCGTGATCGATTCCTGATTCCGTGACCGGATTATGGTCGCGGCGGCTCTTCCGTCACGTGGGCGCGCAGACGCTGCAGCAGATCGCGCAGCAGGTCGACCTCCTGGTCGGACAGGTCGCCGCGCAGGCGGGCGTCGAAGCGCTCGGCCGTCTGGCGCAACTTCAGGAACCGCGCCCGGCCCTCCGACGTCAGGGCCACTTGGTGGGCCCGGCGGTCGGCCGCATCGCGGATGCGGGTGATCAGGCCCTCGCGCTCCAGGCCATTCAGATGGTGGGTGAGGGTCGGGCCCTGTACGCCCACCGCCTGGGCCAGTTCCGACTGCGGCTGCCGGCCGCCCGGCATCAGCGAGCGCAGCACCAGCCAGGTCGACAGCGAGCCGCCCGCCTCGGTCATGGCGTCGTCGAACGCCCGCGCCACGGCCTTGGAGACCTGGGACAGGACGAAGCCGATCGGCGGGGCGGAGGGCGGGCCCGAAGCGCTCATGACTCATTAGATAGACATCGAACGATTCGATGTCTATGGATTTCGCGCCGCCAGAACGGCGGTTCGCGAAAGGATATCGCCATGACTATCGGCCTGATGCTGCTGCTGTCGCTCCACGTGCTGTCCGCCGTCTTCTGGGCGGGGTCGACCTTCGTGCTGGCCCGGACGGGCGGGGGCGGGATCGACGCCCTACGTCGTCCGCAGCTCGGTGCGGCGGGCGTGGCCATTCTCACCGGTGTTCCCCTAGCCGCCATGCTGCACGGCGCGGCCTTCGGGCGGCAGGAGCAGGTGCTGAGCGTCGCCGTGATCGCCGCCGTCACCGCCCTTGTCGTCCAGATCCTGGACCGCGCCCACCCCGCGCGCAGCCAGCGGATCGCCGGCGGCCTCCTGGTGATCACCATCCTGGGCATGGTCATCGCCCGCTACGTGGCGTGATAGGGCGGGCGATTGGGGCGTGGACCGGCGCCCCATTTTTTGCCGCGCGCATTTACAGCCCGGTCCGATCGCCCAACACTCCCGGACAGACACCGGTGTCACGAACCCGGCCGTCGAACCCGGGAGACCCGCCATGAACAAGACCGTGCGCGACGCAAGCGTCCCCTCCCCCAGCCGGCGCGCCGTGCTTTCGGCCGCCGGTCTCGGGGTCGCGGCCTTGGCGACCACCGCGGCGGCGGCGCCCTCGTCCCCCGCCAAGCCGACCGCCAAAGCGACCGGCCTACGCCTCGATCCGCGCGACTTCGGCGCCAGGGGCGACGGGACGACCAAGGATACCGTGGCCCTGCAGACCGCGTTGGACCGCTGCGCCGTGCTGGGCGGCGGCGTGGTGGCGATCTCGCCCGGCGTCTACCTGACCGGCGCCCTGCGCCTGGGCTCGGACACCACCCTGCTGCTCGCCGAAGGCGCGACGCTGCAGGGCTCGCCGGACCTGGCCGACTATCCCGTGACCCAGGTGCGCTGGGAGGGCCGCTGGACGCCCGGCTATGTCGGCCTGATCTGGGCGCAGGACGCCAACAATATCGCCATCGCCGGCAAGGGCCGCATCATGGGGTCCAGGCGCCCGGGTCGCGTCGACAAGGCCAGCGGCCTGCGCCACCCGGCCCTGCTGGAGTTCGTCGAGGTCCAGGGCCTGTCGGTCACCGACGTCCACACCGAGCAGAACGACATGTGGTCGATCCATCCGGTCTATTGCGACGACGTGCTGTTCCGGGGCGTAACCGTCAACGGCGGGGCCGACGGGATCGACGTCGACTCCTGCCGCCGGGTGGTGATCGAGCGCTGCGACTTCGACACGGTGGACGACTGCATCTCGCTGAAGTCCGGCCGGGGCATGGAGGGCGCCGTCATCGGCCGCCCAACCGAGGACGTGCGGATCAGCGATTGCACCTTCCGCGACCACCGCTGGGCCTGTATCGGCATCGGCAGCGAGACCTCGGGCGGCATCCGCAAGGTGCTGGTCGAGCGCTGCAAGTGCCTAGCCGCCTACACCTTCGCCATCTACATCAAGAGCCGGCCGGGGCGCGGGGCGTTCATCGAGGACATCGTCATGCGCGACCTGGAGGTCTCAGGCGCCAAGGACGGCTTCTTGCGCCTGAATTTGCTGGATAGCGGCAAGCAGGACCCCTTCCCGGTCCCCGGCCTGGAAGGCGTGCCGACGGCGCGGAACTTCACCTTCGAGCGGATCAAGGTCACCGACGTCCCGGTGCTGGTCCAGGCGACCAACATCCATCCCGACAAGCCGCTGGACGGTTTCACCCTGCGCGACGTCACCGGCACGGCGACCAAGGGCATGAGCCTGGCCAACATGCGGAACGTGACGCTCGACAAGGTCGAGGTGACGGTAGCCGAGGGTCCGAAGCTGTCGATTAGTAACGTCACCGGTCGGGGCCTGGCGGGCGCCACGGCGCTGCCGCCGACAGCGCGACCGGCGAATGTCCCGGCGGCGGATCCGCCCTATCGGCTGGGGATGGCGTCCGGGAAGCCGAACTAGTCCGCCCAGGCGCGCTTGCGGTTCTGTTTGTTGGTCATCACGAAGCCGATGACCTTGGCCACGGCTTCGAAGTGCTCGGCCGGGATTTGCTCGTCGATGTCCATGGCCGCGTAGAGGGCGCGGGCCAGGGGCGGGTCTTCCAGCACGTAGACGCCGTGCTCCTCGGCGACGGCGCGGATCTTCAAGGCCAGGTCGTCGACGCCCTTGGCCACGCAGATCGGCGCCGCGGTCTCGCCCTGCTCGTACTTCAGCGCCACGGCGTAGTGGGTCGGGTTCATGACGACGACCGTCGCCTTGGGCACGTTGGCCATCATCCGCTGGCGCGAGCGCTGCATGCGGATCTGCTTCTGCTTGCCCTTGACGTGCGGATCGCCCTCGGACTGCTTCATTTCATCCTTCACGTCCTGGACGCTCATCCGCATGCGCTTGTTGAAGCGCAGGCGCTGCCAGAACCAGTCGAAGCCGGCGGTGGCGATCAGGAAGATCAGCACCATCCAGAACATCTTGACGCACAGCTTCAGCGACAGCGGGATGATCGCCGCGATGTCCATGCCGACGAGGTTGGGGATCTCGGCCGCGTTCGGCTTGACCACCATGTAGGCGATCAGGCCCGTCACCAGGAACTTCACGGCCGACTTGGCGAACTGCACGAAGCCGTCCGGCCCGAAGATGCGGCCAAAGCCCTTGATCAGGTCCAGCTTCTGAAGGTCGGGCTTGATCTTGTCGGCCGACAGCAGGAAGCCCGTCTGCGCTACGTTGCCCACCACGCCCAGCAGGGCCGAGACCACCATTACCAGGACGACCGACGGCAAGGCGGCCATGACCGCCATCTTGGCGATGGCGCGGATGCCGCCCTCGACGTCCATGGTGCCGGCGTGGGCCAGGAAGGGCGTCAGGTCGTTGACCATGCCGCGCGTCAGCCAACCGCCGGCGATGATCACGACGCCGAACGCTCCCGAGAGCGAGGCCAGCTGCGCGATGTCGGCGGATTTCGGGACGTCGCCCTTGGCGCGAGCGTCCGACAGCTTCTTGGCTGTTGGTTCTTCTGTCTTTGACGCGTCGTCCTGTTCGTCAGCCACGCCCGCGCCTCCCTAGTTGAACACCGACAGGAGGTCCCGATAGCGATCGGTCCACACCATGGCGATGCCGCCGAGCGAGAGGCCCAGCAGGGAGAGGCCCAGGATCACGCTGAGCGGCGAGGTGACGAAGAAGATCTGGAACGACGGCATCACCCGGCCGACCAGGCCGGTCGCCAGGTTGAAGACGATCGAGAACACCAGGACGGGCGCGGCCAGTTGCAGGCCCAGCTTGAACGAGTCCGCCAAGGTGCGCACGGCCAGGGTGGCGGCGTCGTCGACGGGCACGGCGCGGTTGAACGGGAACAGGTCGTACGACTTGACCATCGCCCCGATGAACAGGTGATGCAGGTCGGTGACCATGATCAGGGTCAGGCCTAGCATCGACAGGAAGGTAGCCACGGCCGTGCTGCTGGGCGCCCCGGCCGGGTTGGTGGTCTGGGCGAAGGACAGCGAGGTCTGGATCGAGATCACTTCGCCGGCCGTGGTCAGCGAGCTGACGAACATCTTCAGGATCAGGCCGATCATCAGGCCGATCAGCACCTCGTGCAGCACCGCCCCGCCGATGGCGCCGACGCTGCTGGGCACCGTGACGATCCCCTTGCCGACGATCGGCGCCATCAGCATGGCCATCAGCACGGCGAACGACAGGCGGATGCGCTGTGGCACCACGGTCTCGCCGATGCCGGGCATCAGCATGACCATCGCCCCGATCCGGGCGAAGACCAGGCCGCCGGCATAGACCTGCAGGACTGTGGCGTAGCTGTCCAAGCCCCGCCCCCTACATCCCGGCGATCTTGGCGGCGATGTGCCTCATGAAGCCGGACATCAGCGCGCCCATCAGCGGCAGGAACAGCAGCAGCGAGACGAAGATCGCCACGATCTTGGGCGCGTAGACCAGGGTGGCTTCCTGGATCTGGGTCAGGGCCTGAAACAGGCCGATGGCCACGCCGACCACCAGGCCGACGATCAGGATCGGCGCGCACAGCTGCAGCGTCAGCCAGATCGCGTCGCGGCCGATATCCAGAACTTCGGCTCCGCTCATCGGGTGGCCTCTAACTACGCGGTCAACGCGGGGAACTTACGATGACTCGCACCATCGTCCGTCATGGTTAACAGGCCGTTAGGGACAATTAACAGGGGACAGTTTCGCGCGTGGCGAATGGTCGCCGGGGGCAGCGGCTCCGCCTAGCCTCTCAAGCTGCGCCGTGGCAATCTACACAACCATGAAGAACTTCATGGGCAGCCACAGCCACCAAAGGCTGAGCACCCATGCCCAGGGTGGGAAAGGCGCTAAGCTGATGATGAAGTCTCTTGAGTCCGGCCTCGCCTCGGCCGCTGCTCGTCTGAAACGCGCGGAGAAATTCCTGCAGGAATTCGACGAGGCGGAAGACGCTTATTTCGCGCGCGATCCGATCACGTACCGCGTCACTCACCACGACGGCGTCGGCGCGCTGTTGAGCTATGCCGTCAACATAGCACCGCCGACGGAACTCGGAGCCGCCGCCGACGATGCGATCGGCAACATGCGCGAGTCCCTCGATCATGTGCTGTTCGCGTTCGCTG
>JAGIBE010000056.1 GCA_017744495.1 Caulobacter sp.
TGACGGGGGCGTGGAAAGAGCAAATCATGGAAAGTTCGCAAGATCCCGCGACGGCCGGCGCCGCCGCCCCCACGCCAGGTCAAACCCAACTTGGCCAAAACACCGATCCGGCACGTGGCGCCCGGATCCTGATCGTCGACGATGATCCGGGCATCCGCGACGTCGTGGCCGACTTCCTGGGCCGCCACGGCTACACCATCGACACCGCGTCCGACTCCCGAACCATGGAGCAGGCCCTGGCCCGAGGCCCGGTCGACCTGATCGTCCTAGACATCATGCTGCCCGGCGAGGACGGCCTGGCCATCTGCCGCCGCCTTTCGGCCGCCGATGGTCCCGCCATCATCATGTTGTCAGCCATGGGCGAGGAGACCGACCGCATCGTCGGACTCGAGCTGGGCGCCGACGACTACCTGCCCAAGCCCTGCAATCCGCGCGAGCTGCTGGCTCGCATCCGCGCCGTGCTGCGCCGCCGCCACGAGCCACGCACGGTCGATGACGGCATGGGCGCGGCCTGCGAGTTCGCCGGCTGGCGGCTGGACCTGGTCCGCCGCGAACTGCGCTCGCCGCAGTCGGTGGTGGTCAACCTGTCGAGCGGCGAGTTCTCGCTGCTGCGCGCCTTCGTCGAGCGCCCGCAGCGCGTGCTGACCCGCGACCAGTTGCTGGACCTGGCCCGGGGCCGCGAGAGCGACGCCTACGATCGGGCTATCGACGTCCAGATCAGCCGACTGCGCCGCAAGCTGGACGACGGCGGCGGCGGCGAGTTGATCCGCACGATCCGCAGCGAAGGCTATATGTTCACGTCCAAGGTGACCCGCACCCCATGACCGAGCGCGTGCGGGTAAGGGGCCCGAGCAGCGCGCCGCTGTTCGTCCAGGCCCTGGGCCTGGTCATCGTGACCCTGGTGGCGGCCCAACTGATCGCCATCGCCGTGGTCTTCAACCTGCCCGCCCCGCCGCCCGAAATCTATCGGATGAGCGAGATCGCTCGGGCCCTGAAGGGGCCGGCTCCCGTCCAACCGCGCGACGGACGCGCGCTGGTTCTGCGTCGCAACGCCGGTCCGATCCGGGGCCTGGTCGACAACCGTCGCCGCGCCGAGTTCAAGAACGCCCTGGCCCGCGAGGTCGGCGTCGACCCCGCCCGGATCGAGATGGATATCGACACCGGCCCGCGCTTCTTCGTGCGCGCCCAGAAACGCACTTTCGTCCAGGACCTACCGCCAAAGGACGGCCGCCATCGTCCACCGGAAGGGCCCGGCGGGCCTGGGGGTCCAGGCGGCCCGGACGGCTTCGGCCGCCCCGACGGCCCTGCGGGTCCTGGCGGGCCTCCTGGAACGGCGCGCGTCTTCCGCTTCGACGGCCCCCGTGACGAGCCCTTCATCGTCGGCGACTTCAAGGTGGCCGTGCACCAGGACGACGGCCGCTGGACGGTGGTCGAGCCCAAGCCCGCCTTCCGCTTCGACAGCTGGCAGCAACGCATCCTGCTGATTTTGGCCCTATCGGTGCTGGCCGTCTCGCCCCTGGCCTGGCTGTTCGCCCGCCGACTGTCGGGCCCGATCAGCGCCTTCGCCGGCGCGGCCGAACGGCTGGGCCGCGACCCCCGTGCCGCGCCCCTGGCCCTGCACGGCTCGTCCGAGGTGATCGCCGCGGCCCAGGCCTTCAACATGATGCAGGAGCGCCTGCGCCGCTATGTCGAGGACCGCACGGCCATGATCGGCGCGGTGGCCCATGACCTGCGCACGCCCCTGACCCGCCTGCGCTTCCGCATCGAGGCCGTGCCGGAAGACGTCCGCGCCAAGCTGGCCTCCGACATCGACCAGATGGAAGCGATGATCGCCGCCACCATGGCCTTCGTCCGCGACACCACCCGTCCGGCCGAGCGCACCAAGCTGGAGCTGGCCTCGCTGCTGGAAAGCATCATCGACGAGGCCGCCGAGACCGGCGGCCAGGCGTCGGTGGAGCTGGGCGAGAAGATCATCATCGACGGCGATCCGGTCGCCCTGCGCCGCCTGCTGACCAACCTGATCGAGAACGGCCTGAAATACGGCGGCTCCGTCCAAGGCCGAGTCCGCGCCGAAGGCCGCCTGGCGGTGATCGAGATTGACGACAACGGACCGGGCATCCCGCCGGCCGAACTGGATCGAGTGTTCGAGCCGTTCTTCCGCAGCGAGCCATCCCGAAACCGCGAGACCGGCGGGATCGGGCTGGGCCTGGCGGTTGTCCGCTCTGTGGCCCGCGCCCATGGCGGCGACGTCACCCTGCACAACCGTCCCGAAGGCGGACTACGGGCGCGGGTCGAGCTGCCCTTCTAGGCCGGATACGCGGCCGACAAGGAAGGCCGCGGTTTGTTTCGGTCCCGCAAAAGCTGCGCCATACGCAGGACATGCGGGCGGCGTTGATCAAGCCATGCAAACCTTCACCAGCCTCCGCGCCACCTGCATCCTGATGTTCGCCGCCCTGTGCCTCGGGGCCTGCGCGTCCGGGCCGCCACAGGACGGTCCGCGCGGCGACTGGGGCAAGGCTCCCCGTCCTCGGCCGCCCGAGGAAGGCGAACCCGGCGGACCGCCGCGCCAGCCGCGCCGCGCCCTGTTCATCAGCCCGGCGGGCGAGCCGTTCCGCGCCGAGCCCAGCGCCCCCTACCCGGTCGCCGCCTGGTTCGCCGAGGCGGACACCAACCATGACGGGGCCCTGACGCGTGACGAGTTCGTGGCCGACTCCCTGCGGTTCTTCGACAAGATCGACGGCGACCATAACGGCGTCATCGACGGCTTCGAGGTCTCGATCTACGAGACCCAGGTCGCGCCTGAAATCCTACAGGGTTTCCAGGGGGACGGCGGCGGTCGCGGCGGACAAGGCGGCCCACGCGGCGGCGGACATCGTGGCGGTCGCGGCGGTGGCGGCGGTTTCCCCGGCGGCCTCGGCTTCGCCGGCCAGGATGACGGGCCTCCAGGCGGAGGCCGTCGCCGGAGCGGGGGCCTCATGGGCGGCATGCTGCAAGGCGCCACGCCCTACAGCCTGCTGGCCGAGCCGGAGCCGGTCATGGCGTCCGACGGCGACTTCGATCGCCGCATCACCCGCGCCGAGGCGACCAAGGCGGCAAAGGCCCGCTTCGCCTTGCTCGACACCGACGGCGACGGCCGCCTGCATCTGGCCGACCTGCCCAAGACTCCCGTCCAGGCCCGGATGGAAGGCTCGCGTCCCGACGGCAAGCCGCCCCGGCGCTAGCTGACCAGCCCTGCGATGATATTGATCCCCAGAGCCAGGACGGCGGTGTTGTAGAAGTACGAGCACACCGCCTGGGCGGTGACGAGGTTGCGCAGTCTGGAGGTCAGAATGTTGTTGTCCGACACCTGGAACGTCGCCCCGATGCTGAAGGCCAGATAGACGAAGTCGAGATAGGATCTAGCCGGCTCGCCAGGGAACAGGATGCCAGGTTTGGCCGTTCCGTCCCCGAAATGGCGATGGGCGTAGTGCAGCGTGAACACCGAGTGCAGAACCACCCAGGAGAGCACCAAGGTTACGCCCGCGCAGGCGGCGGTGATGGCCTTGATGTCAGGTCCAGCCGAGCGCGCGTGCAGCATGGCCGCGACCACCGCGACCAGGCTGGACAGGATCGCGGCCAGCACGATCAGCAGGATCTGCGAGGGCTTTTCGTCCTCCTGAGCCGCCCGCCGGCGCACCTCGGCCTCGTCAGCCGTCAGGAAGAGATGCCACGTGGTCGTCACGTAGATCAGCGCGCAGACATCCCAGCCGATCAACAGATGTGTGCTGACCGGAGCATTTAGGTGACGGGCGGCGAGCCAGCCGAAAACACCTGCCACGGCGGCCGCCATCAGCCGCCAATGGCGTGATATTGTTGAGCTTTCAGGTTTTTTCGACCGAGCTTCCGTCATGCCTTTTGTCTCTCCGTCGCACCCTTAACGCCAAACTCTGCAATTTTGTCTCGCCTGTTGGGTGAACCGAACGCGACTTCACCGGTTACTTCACTGGAACACGCTGAAGAACGCCATGACCGACCCCGATGCTCCGCCGCCGACCGAGCCCACGCAACCCGAGTACGACCCGGGCGACACGCCCATGGAAGAACCGATGCGTGAGCCGCCCGTGCAGCCGGGTGACGACCGGCCCTATGACCGCTCCGCCGCGCCGTTCCCCCCCGTGACCAGTCCCGATTAGGAGCAACCTATGGACCTCGACACCGAACGGCCCCGCGGCCGCCGAGGCTTCGCCGCCATGGACCCCGAACGTCGTCGCGAGATCGCGCGCAAAGGGGGGGCCAGTGTTCCCAGTGAGAAGCGCAGCTTCGCCAAGGACCGCGATCTGGCGGCCAATGCGGGCCGCAAGGGCGGCTCCTCGTCGCGCGGCGGCGGACGCCTGTCCGGGCGCGACGCCTGATCTGAGCGCACCGCGGCCCTTGCCCTTCCCGGGGCTAGGGCCGCGGCCGCTTTGCGACCTGGAATCCGCCCGCCTCAGCCGGCAAGGGCGAAGACACCGAAGCTCGGGCTGTCGCTGATCCAGCGCGCCGCGACCTTCCAGCCCGCGCGCCGGGCCAGTTCCACGAACATCTCCGGGGCGTACTTGTACGAGTTCTCCGTGTGGATCGTCTCACCGGCCTCGAACCGGATCTCCTGTCCCGCTAGGTGGGCGGTCTGGTCGATGCGGCTGACCAGATGCATCTCCATCCGGCTCTCCTCGGCGTTCCAGACCGCCCGATGGTCGAAGGCGTCGAGATCGAAATCCCCGCCCAGCTCTGAATTGATCCGCGCCAGCACATTCTTGTTGAACGCCGCTGTTACGCCTTGGGCGTCGTCATAGGCGGGCACCAGAACCTCGGGGCTCTTGGCGATATCGACCCCGACCACGAACATCGCCCCGTCGCCCAGCAACTCGTGCGCGCCGCGCAGGAAGTCCTCGGCCTCGGGCGGCGCGAAGTTGCCGATCGTCGAGCCCGGGAAGAAGCCCGTCACCGGTCGCCCCCGCGCCGCGGCCGGCAGCCTGACCGCGCGGGTGAAGTCGTCGACCAGCGGGGCCACCGTCAGGCCGGGATAGTCCCGACGCAGGGCTTCGCTGGCTTCGTCCAGGGCCGAGGCGCTGATGTCGATCGGGACGTAGACGCCCAATTGCGGCATGGCGTCGATCAGCAGGCGGGTCTTGGTGCTGGCCCCGCTGCCGAATTCGACCAGGGCCGCGCCCTCCATGACCCGAGCGGCGATCTCGGGCGCGATGCGGCGGAGCAGCGCCGTCTCGGTGCGGGTGGGATAGTATTCCGGTAGCTCGCAGATCGCCTCGAACAGGCGCGAGCCCTCGGCGTCGTAGAAGTACTTGGCCGGCAGTGTTTTGCGCGCCGCCGTCAGACCCGACAGGGCGTCGTCGAGGAAGGTCGAGGCCTGGATCGTCTCGCGGTCCGAGGCGCTGGCGTCGTCGGCCAGGCGGACGCCGGTGAACGCCCAGCGCTGGGCCGGATGGAAGAAGTTGCGGTACGACGGCCGCGTATGGCCCGGCGGGCTTTCGGCTGCCCCGCCGCGCAGAACCATCTGGTTGATCATGAACTTGCCGTTGTACTCGCCCAAGGCCCCGGCGCCGGGCTTGAATCCGGGATAGGCGACATAGGGGCTGACGGTCCATTGCCAGGCCCCGTCGGACGTCTGGCGCAGTCCCTGTCCTTCCGGCGCCGTGACGGCGGCCTCCCATTCGGCCTCGGTGGGCAGGCGGCGACCGCACCAGGCGGCGAAGGCGGCGGCCTCGTAGTAGCTGACGTGGCCGACGGGCGCGTGCGGATCGACCGGACGCCGGCCCGACAGGGTCATGACCGACCAGGCGCCGTCTTCTTCCCGCCGCCAGTACAGCGGCGCGTCCCAGCCCTGCTCGTTGACGGCGGCCCAGCCGTCCGACAGCCACAGGTCGGCCCGGCGGTAGCCGCCGTCCTCGATAAAGGCCAGCCACTCGCCGTTCGTCACGAGCCGGTCAGCCAGGCGATAGGGCTCCAGATAGACCTTGTGGCGCGGCCGCTCGTTGTCGAAGGCGAAGCCGGGCTCGCCGGCGCCGATCTCGACCAGCCCGCCCTCGAAGGGGAGGTAGCGGGCGGCGCCGGCGACGGGGCTTTCCGGCGGAGCCGCGTCGCGATAGGCCGGCTGCAGGGGCGACTGGGCGAACAGGTGCAGCAGATCCATCAGGATCAGCTCCTGATGCTGCTCTTCGTGGGCCAATCCCAGGTCCAGACGCTCGATCACCTCGGCCGTCGGGGCCGTGGTCAGCAGGCGAACCATGGCGGCGTCCACATGAGCACGATAGGCCCCGACCTCATCGGCGGAAGGACGGGTGATCAAACCGCGTTGGGGGCGGGGCTGACGCGGCCCGACGGCCTCGTAATATGAATTGAACAGATAGGCGAAGGCGGGATCGAAGACCCGATACCCCGGCAGGAACGGGGTCAGCAGGAAGG
>JAGIBE010000057.1 GCA_017744495.1 Caulobacter sp.
GACCTGTTCGGGGCGCGGTCGGTGGTGTTGACCAGCGCCTCGGCCAAGACGGCGATCAGCCTGGCCTTCCAGCTGAAGCAGCGCGGCAAAGCCAGGGTCGCGGGCCTGACCTCGGCGCGGAACAAGGCCTTCGTCGAGCGGCTGGGCTTCTACGATCAGGTGGTGGTCTATGACGACCTGGCGACCGCGCCGATCGAGGAACCGGTGGTGCTGGTCGACTTCGCCGGCGACGCGGGCTTGCTGCGGGCTGTGCACGAGCGGTTCGGCGACGCCTTGGCCTATTCGTGCCTTGTGGGTGGCACCCATTGGGAAGGCGAGCGCGGCGGGGGCGTCCTGCCTGGGCCCAAGCCGACGTTCTTCTTCGCCCCCGATCGCATCCGCAAGCGCGCGACCGACTGGGGCCCGGGCGGCCTCGACGAACGCCACGACGCCGCCTGGGCGCCGTTCGTCGCCGACGCGCCGCGTTGGCTGAAGGTGGTGGAGGGACGCGGGCCGGACGCTATGGCGGAAGCCTATGCGGCGGCGGTCGAGGGCCAGTTGAGTGCTGACGAGGGGCGCATCCTCAGCCCTTGGGGGTGAAGATGGGGACACACTCGCGGCAAGACCTCGCCTGTTTGGCAGGGTCTTGAGGGCGAGTGTGCGTCCCCCTCGTCGTCTACTTCGTCAAATCCGCAGGCGTGGTCGGCTGCGAGATCACGGCCTCCATCCGCCGCCAGCGCGCGTCCTGCGACGGGCCGGCGCGTTCGACATGGGCGCGGACCATGTCCTGGCCGAGGTTGTAGTTGATCACATAGCTCCGGTAGGTCTCGATGAAGCTCAGCGACTTCTCGGCCTTGGCCCGCGAGCTCAGGGCGTACTTGGCCAGGGCGTCGACGGCGGCCGCCTTGTCCAGCTTCCCGGACAGGTAGAGGTCGGCGATGGTGTTCTGGACGCTGGCCAGGTCGGCCATGGCGCCGGTCAGGGCGTCGTAGGTCGCCGCCGTGGCCGGGTCGAGACCGGCCAGCGGGTAGAGCGTCTTACGCTCGAAGGCCAGCTTCTCCTCGCCCGGGAAGGCCAGCTTGATCCCGTAATTGGCGCTGCCCTCGGCGATCAACGACTGCGGTGAGAACAGCGGATAGACGCTGAACTCGACCCAGCCCTTGCCCTTGGTCAGCTTCTCTTCCAGCAGGGCGTTTAGCACGTGGTGGCCGGGATAGCCCTCGTGGCAGCCCAGGTCGACGGCGCGGCTGATCGGGGTGGGCAGGTCGGTGTTGACCTCGATCAGGCTGTGGGCGTCGCCCTTGTACCAGTTGTAGCCGCTCCACGGCTTCTTGGTGACGAACGAGAGGTCGAAGCGCTCGCCCTTCGGCAGGGCGATGTGGGCTTCCGTCCGCGCCTTGCACTCGGCGATCGCGGCCTTCATCACCGGCTCCAGCCGGTCGTTGGGGATGGTGTAGCGGGCCTGGAAGGCGCTGACCCGGGTCGCCAGGTCACCTTCGCCGGGGACCAGCTTGTCGATCTTGGCCAGGATCGGGTCGTAGGCGCTGAGCGGCTTGATCGGCGGGCGCACGCCGAACAGGCCCTCGGCTTCGTCCTGGAAGCTGAATTTGACGCCGGCCAGCATAGCGAGGCGCGTCTGGGCCGCCTTGATCTGACCGGCCAGGAACGCCTTGCGGCGGACCTCGTCGGGGCTCAGCGCCTTGCCGTTGACGGCCTTCAGCGCGGCGGCCAGGCGGTCCGCCTCGGCGCGCAGGGCGGGAACCTCACGCGGCTTGGCCTTGGCGGCGGTCGCCCAGTCGGCGGGGCCGTAATAGGCGTCGACATAGCCCGGCTCTCGCTCGCCGGCCTCCAGGGTCAGGCGTACGAAGTCCTTGGCGAGGACGTCCAGCTTGGCGCCTTCCGAAGGAGCCGCGAGGGCGGGCGTGGCCAGCAGGGCCAGGGCGGCGGTCGCGGCGGCGAAGCGGAGGATCATCGGAAGCGTCTCGGAACGAAGGAGGCGGGCAAGCTGCACCGCCCCTCCGTCGGGCGCAAGCGGCCTAGCCGCGCGCCGCCACCGCCAGGCCCGGGAAATCGCTGAACAGGCCGTCGACGCCGGCGGCGTACAGAGCCTTGAACACCGCGGCCACGTCGCCTGGCTGGGCCAGGTAGTCGGCCGCCGCCGCGTCGCCCCGGCGCAGCGAGGCGGGCAGGAAATAGTTCTCGGCCCGCACGGTCCAGGGGTGGACCACCAGGCCGGCGGCGTGGGCGTCCTTCACCAGCGAGGTGGCCGGCAGCAGCTTGTCGGCGTCCTGCGGCACGACCTGGGTCTTCTCGGGTCCCAGGCCGTCGGCGTAGAGCGCGACCTCCTTCAGGCCCGCCGCGCTGGTCAGCTGGGAATAGGTGACGTTGGGCAGGTCGGCCGGGCCGCCCTCGCCGGCGGTTAACAGCACCAGCCGCGCCTTGGTCTTGGCGCGGATGGTCTTCAGCGGCGTGACCTCGAAGCACTGGACGAACACCGGCGCCGTGGCCGAGTCCAGCTCGTTCTTCTTCAGGAGCGCCACCAGTCGATCCTCGATCGGCAGACCGATCCTAGCGAAGTAGCTGGGGTGCTTCATCTCGGGATAGACGCCGATCGTCCGGCCCGTGCGCTGGCTGCCCGTCTTGGCGATGGCCACCACCTCGTCGAAGGTCAGCAGCTGGGCCTGGCCGTCGTACTTGGCGTTGGCCGGACGCAGCTGCGGCAGCCGCTCGCGGGCCCGCAGGGTCTTGATCTCGGCCAGGGTGAAGTCCTCGGTGAACCAGCCGGTGATCTGTTGGCCGTCGATCGTCTTGGTGGCCTTGCGGTCGGCGAATTCGGGACGCGCGCCGACGTCCGTCGTGCCGCCGATCTCGTTCTCGTGGCGGGCGATCAGATGGCCGTCCTTGGTCGGCACCAGGTCGGGCTCGATGAAGTCGCAGCCCTGGTCGATGGCCAGGTTGTATGAGAGCGCGGTGTGCTCCGGCCGCAGGCCCGAGGCGCCCCTGTGGGCGATGACGATCGGCTTCTTCTGGGCGCGGGCGAAGCTCACGCCGGGAGCCAGGGTTCCCGCGAGGGCGGCTGTGGCCAAAACATGCGTGGTGAGGGCGCGTCGGGTCAGCAAGGTCATGGCCGCCATGTAGCGCGCCGATGTGACGGTTTGACCAGTCCGCCTTCGCCTCCCGCCGTGATCCTCCGGAGCGCTCAGTCCTTGTGCGAACGGTTCAGGATGGCGCGCAGGCCTTGCGCCTTCTGGGGCAGGTCGGCGGCCAGGCGCGAGGCCATTTCCCGCACCCCGACCGCATAGGCGTCCCCGCCCTCGGCGATCTCGTGGGCCCGGGCGGCCAGGTCGTCGAGATCGCGGCCCAGGGCCTCGATCTGCTCGCGAGCCAGCAGCCGGGCCTCGTGCTGCAGGCGCTGGACGCGCTGGGTCGTGGTCTCCGGACCCCGGCTCAGATTGTAGAGTTCGACCGGCTCGGCCGGATCGGGGACCACGGTCAAAAGCGGACCGTTCATGGACGTCTTGGCTCCTCGGGCGGCGTCCGAACGCGGCGCCGGCCTCGAGTATACAAGGCGGGTTCGAGCCTGACCGTTCCCCGGGTTTCACCCGATCCGTGCGATCGGGCGGGTTAAGTGTCCTCAACGCCACAGCTTCGCGCCGAGGGGGAGTCCAGCGCCCGTTTCGACCGTTATGGGGCGGTCGCGCCGCCCACCGTCTTGGCGCCCGCCGGACAGGGGCCCTGGTAGGTGCTGGACGCTTCCAGGCGCAGCGTCTGGCGGCGTCCGAAGGCCGAGGCCGTCAGCGTCAGGTCGGACTGGGCGGTGGTGACGAAGTCGCCTTTCACCGTGCCGGTCAGGACGTAGTCGATGTGGTTCTTCTCGCAGGCCAGGTCCAGCTGGAAGCCGTCGGCGGTGCGGGTCATCCGGGGGCTGCCGCAGGGCGAGACCTTGCGCGCCGCCTCGGCGCCGGGGTCGAAGCCGTCGCCCACGCACTGGGTCGACTCCTGGGGACCGGCGGGGGTCTTGGTGACGGTCTTCCAGAGGCCGGGCTTGAGGGTGGTGGGACCGCCCGCGACCGGAGCGGCGTCCTGGCCGTTCGGCTGGGCGGGCGCGGCGCCCGCCGCAGGGCTGCCGGCCCGGTCGTCCGTCCGCGAGCAGCCGGCGGCCGCGCTCAGCACCGCCAGGGCTGCGAAGCCCAGCAGGGCCGGGGCGAGGGGACGCGGAGTCGGAACCAATCGACGCATGGCAAATCCTAGCGCGGTCGCGGCCGGCGGCAAAGGCGCCATGCCTTTACCGCGCCGCTTTAGACCTGAACGCGCGATCAGCCCGGATAGACGGCCATGGCCGGCGACTGGACGCCGGGAGCCGGAGTCGGAGCGGCCTGGGCCGTGTTCGGGACCGTGTTCGAGGCCGCGCTCGGCGGCGGAGCCTGGCGCTGGAACTTCAGGCTGCGGCCCTGGAACTGGGCGCCGCTCTCCATGGCCAGCTGTTCGTGGGTGATGTCGCCGTCCACCACGGCCGTCCCATAAAGGCGCACCTGCTTGGCCGAGACCTGGCCGGTCACGCGCCCGTGGATCTCGATGACCTGGGCGTACAGCGCGCCCTCGACCCGGGCGTTGGGGCCCAGCACCAGCTTGCCGACCCGGATGTCGCCCTGGACCACGCAGTCCAGGTGCACCTCGCCGTCGCCCATCACGTCGCCCTTGATGGCCAGGCCCGGGGCCAGCATCGAGGCGGGCTTGGGACGCGGCGGCGGGGCGGGCTGGGCCGGCGGCGGCGCGACCGGGGCCGGAGCCGTCTGGGCCAGCGGTTCGAGGGCGAGGGGCGGGGCGTCTTTCTTCTTGGCGAACATGGGCGAGGCTTTTGTCTCGAAATGGAGCGTTGTTGTTTGGGAGGAGCAAGAGCTGGGCCGTCCCTCCCCCCGTGGGGGAGGCGATCGCGCGGCGATCGTGGGGGGAGTCCTTGGATCGCAGGTCGCAGGGCGTGGCCGTCATCCGACCACTCCCCCCTCCGGCCTTCGGCCACCTCCCCCACAGGGGGAGGGCCTAGATCAAGCGACTCGGGCCATGCTCCCGCCATGTCCGAAGAAACCCTCGACCAGCTGATCGACCGCCTCCGCTCGGTGGAGGCCGAGATCGAGGCCGCCTTCGCCCGGCGCGACGCCGCCCGGGCCGCCGAAGACGGGTTCACGATCGAGAACGGCAAGCCCTGCTTCAAGGCCGACGCCCTGCGCCGCCAGAAGGCTCATCGCAAGACCGTGGGCCTGGCCCGCACGCCCTGGCCGACCCTGCTGACCATGCCGCTGATCTACGGCATGGCCCTGCCGCTGTTCATCCTCGATCTCAGCATCAGCCTCTACCAGCTGGGCTGCTTCACGGCTTGGGGGATCGCCCGGGTCAAGCGCTCCGAATACGTGGTCATCGACCGCCATCGCCTCGGCTATCTGAACCCGGTGCAGAAGCTCAACTGCGTGTTCTGCGGCTACGGCAACGGCGTCATCGCCTACGCCCGCGAGATCACCGCCCGCACCGAGCAGTACTGGTGCCCGATCAAGCACGCCCTGAAGGTCAAGGGCAGCCACGAGCGCTATCGGACCTACCAGGCGTACGGCGACGCCGAAGGCTATATGGCCAGCTCGGGGGCGTATCGTGAGCGACTGAAGCGGGGGGAGTAGGGCATGCCCCCCGCTCCGGCCGACAAAGGGACGAAGTTCGTCTAGGCGTAAGGACTGGTCGTCTTCCCGTATTGGCCCCGACCCGCCCAGTAGAAGGCCCACATCTCGGGCTCCGGCAGCGGCGTCCCGTCCAGCGCCATCTGGCGGATCCAGGCGGGCAGTCAGGTGACCGCGCTGTGTTCGCGGCCAGGATGTTTCCGGCGAATCTCCGCGATCTGGGCGATTGCCGCTAGGACGAGACCGGCCTTGAACTTCGCCCGGATGTAGCGGCGCATCGGGCGCTTGAGCCTTTGGGGCGTCGGCGTTTGGAGCGGGGCTGGGTCATGGGGAGCTCCTGCTAGTCCCTCCCCCTCGTGGGGAGGGTGGCCCTGGCGGCGCCAGGGTCGGGTGGGGCCTACTGACTCAGCAGGACAGACCCGGCCGACGCCCTGCACCGATCCCCCACCCGTCGGCTTCGCCGACACCCTCCCCACAAGGGGGA
>JAGIBE010000058.1 GCA_017744495.1 Caulobacter sp.
GCAGGGAGCCTTCGACGATCTGGCCGACCGGCTTCATGGTCAGGCCGCACAGCTCGGCGCCGCTGTCGGCCAGGCCCTGGCGGACGGCTTCCAGCGCCGAGGGCGCGTCCTGGGCGGCCAGCAGCAGCTGGTGGACGGTGACGCCTTCGTGGTCGGAGTGGAAGGCGGGTGGGGAAGGCAGGTAGCTCATGGGGTTCAAGGTCCTTTGGGTTTGAAGGGGGACCGATGACCGCACAGCAAAAACCCCGCTCCTTGTGGGAAGCGGGGCTTTGCGGATCTTGCGATCTTTCGGCTTGGTGGTCTTCGTCTAGTCGACCGCGCGCCTGTGCTGCCCCGTTCGCACACGAACGGTTTTAATCTTGGCCTGCATCATAATGGCGCGCGCGCACGAGATCGCGACGCCGGCGGTGAGGCCGGTGGCGATCAGAACGTTCATGGCCAGATGCGACAGCATGATGGCGGCGAGACTCCGTGTGCAGAGATACAGTTAGCGTGGGCGTGGGGGCGGCGCAAGGTCTTGCCGCGTCGCAGTGTGGCGCGCATGGGCGTGCGCAAGGATTGTGCAGGGTCTGCCTTCAAAGTCCCCCTCCCTGTGGGAGGGGTGTCGCCGAAGGCGACGGGGAGGGGAGTAGATTGAGCTAGCCACTCCCCCCACCGATCGTTTCGCGATCGCCTCCCCCACAGGGGGAGGGCCTAGATCACGCGGGCGATCAGCCTCTAAGCTTCCCACCCGCCTTCTCGACCGCCGCGACGATCTTGGCCGAAAGGGCTTCGATCTCGGCTTCGGTCAGGGTCTTGTCACGCGGCTGGACCACCACCTCGAGGGCGACCGACTTGGAGCCGTCCGGCACGCCGGGGCCCTCGTAGACGTCGAACACCCGCACGGCGTCGATCAACGCCTTGTCGGCGCCGGCCGCGGCCTTAACCAGGTCGCCCGCCGCCTTGGCCTTGTCGGCCACGAAGGCGAAGTCGCGGGTCAGGGGCATCAGGGGCGAGGGCGAGAACGCCGGACGCGACTTGATGGCCTTCTTCTTCGGCTCGGGCACGGCTTCCAGGGTGATCTCGAAGCCGTAGACGGGGCCGGCCACGTCCAGCGCCTTCAGCACCGCCGGGTGGATCTCGCCGAACTCGGCCAGCACCGCCTTGGGTCCCAGTTGCAGACGCGCCGAGCGGCCCGGGTGCCACCAGGGCGAGGCCGAGCCTTGCGCGGTCTGCAGCGAGGCGACCGGCGCGCCGATCTCCTCCAGCAGGGCCAGCAGGGCGCCCTTCACGGTGAAGACGTCTTCCGCCTTGGCCTTGTCCCAGCCGCGCGGGGCGTGGGGAGCCAGGATGGCGGCGATGGCGGTCTTCTGGTCCTGCGGACGGTCGCCGAAGAACACCGGGCCGATCTCGAACAGGGCGACGTCCGGGAAGCCCTGGCGGGCGTTGCGGCCCGCCGCGTCGATCAGGTTCGGCAGCAGCGACGGGCGCATGCAGTCCAGCTCCGAGGCGATCGGATTGGCCAGCACCAGTTCGTCCTGACCGCCGCCGAACAGCTCCGCCGTCTTGCGGCTGGTGAAGCTGTAGGTCAGGGCCTCGGCGTAGCCGGCGGCCGCCAGGGCTCGGCGGGCCGTGCGGGCGCGGGCCTGCTTGGCGGTCAGCACGCCGCCGACGGCGCGCGGAACCTCGGGCAGGGCCGTCGAGGGCAGCTCGCCGTAGCCGGCGATGCGGGCGACCTCTTCCACCAGGTCGGCCTTGCCTTCCACGTCGCGGCGGAAGGTCGGCGGGGTCACGCACACCACGCTCTCGGCGCTGACGGCGAAGGCGGTCGCCGAGACGTCCTTGGGCGGCTCGATCGTGAAGCCCAGATCCGTCAGGATCTTCAAGGACCGCTCTGGGGCGATCTCCAGGCCCGACAGCTGGCCGACATAGGCCGGGTCGAACAGGATCGGGCCGGGCGGGGCCGGGGCCTCGCCGGCGACGACGATGTCCGACGGCTGGCCGCCGCACAGCTCCAGGATCAGCTTGGTGGCCAGCTCCAGGCCGGGCACGACCGAACCGGTGTCGACCGTGCGGGCGAAGCGGTACTGGGCGTCGCTGGCGATGCCGGTGGCGCGGCCCGTCTGGGCGATGCGGATCGGCTCGAACCAGGCGCTCTCGATGAAGACGTCGATGGTGTCGTCCGAGCAGCCGGTGCTCTCGCCGCCCATCACGCCGCCCAGACCGATCGGGCGATTGCCGTCGGCGTCGGCGATCACGCACATCTCGGGCGTGATGTCGTAGGTCTTGCCGTCCAGGGCGATCAGTTGCTCGTCGTGATGCTCGGCGGGCGAGGGCTGGTCGCCCGGCGTGACCTCGGCCTTGCCGCGGCCCAGCCGCGCCTCGATCGTCGTCCCCACCAGCTTGGCGACGTCATAGACGTGCAGCGGGCGCGCGCGGTCGTAGCTGATCAGGTTGGTGACATCGACTAGGGCGTTGATGGGCCTAAGGCCGATGGCCTTCAGCCGGTCCTGCAGCCACTTGGGCGAGGGGCCGTTCTTGACGCCCTTGATCAGGCGGCCGGCGAACACCGGGCAGGCCTCGCCGTCGACCTTGATGCTGATCGGGCAGGGGAAGGTCCCCGGTACGGGCGCGATCGACAGGTCGTTCAGCTTGCCGACGCCGGCGGCGGCCAGGTCGCGGGCGATGCCGGCCACGCCCAGCCAGTCGGGACGGTTGGGGGTGACCTCGAAGTCGATGACGGCTTCCAGGCCGAGCGCCGTGGCGGCCGGGGTCCCGACGGCCAGGTCGTTCGACAGTTCCAGGATGCCCTCGGAACCGTCGTCGGCCTCCAGCTCGGAGCCCGAGCACAGCATGCCGTTGGACACGACGCCGCGCACCGGCTTCTCGACCAGGGTCACGCCCAGGCCGGGCACATAGGCGCCGATGGGGGCGTAGACGGTGGTCAGGCCCGGACGGGCGTTGGGCGCGCCGCAGACGATCTCCTTGCGGCCGTCGACGGTGTCGACTTGGCAGACGCGCAGGCGATCGGCGTTGGGGTGCTGCACGGCCTCGACGATCTTGGCCACGGTGAAGGCGGCCAGTTTCGACGCCGGATCGGTGACGTGTTCGACCTCGAGGCCGGCCATGGTCATGGCGGCGACGACGTCGGTGGCGGACGCCTCGGTGTCGAGGTGATCCTTGAGCCAGGAAAGGGTGAACTTCATCTACTTGGTTCCAAGGGCCATCAGTTGCTGCACGAAGGACTCCGGGCCGGTGAAGCCGACGCTGAAGAACTCGCAGCCGATGAAGGTGCAATTGTGCACGGGTATGGTGCCGACCACGCCGGTCGGACCGACCGGGCGCAGGATGAGGTTGTGGACGTTGTCGCCGTGCGGACCGAAATTGGTGGAGTCGAACTGGGTGTCGCCCTGCACGAGCATCACGGCGGGGCCTTCGATCCGGCAATTGCGGAACGTACGACCGGCGATGACCCGACGGCCCGCCTTGAGATTGGCGCGGGCCAGGTCGAACAGCGAGATGTCGACGTCCTCGAACACCTTGGCCAGGGCGTCGGTGGGGATGCGGCCGGGGCGGCCGCCTGGTTGGAAGCTCTGGATCATCAGCTCAGTCCCGAGGCGGCGTTCGGCGCGGCGAAGGCGCTGAAGCCGTAGTGCGACAGCCAGCGGCTGTCGGACGCCCACATGTCGCGCAGGTCGGGCATGCCGTATTTCAGCATCCCCAGCCGGTCGACGCCCATGCCGAAGGCGAAGCCCTGGTATTCGTCCGGATCGATGCCGCAGGCGCGCAGCACGTTCGGATGGACCATGCCGCAGCCCAGGATCTCGAGCCACGACGTGCCCTGGCCGATCTTGATCTCGCCGCCCGAGCGGTCGCACTGCACGTCCATCTCGGCCGAGGGCTCGGTGAACGGGAAGTGGTGCGGGCGGAACTGGGTGGTCACCACGTCGGTCTCGAAGAACCGCGCCAGGAAGGTCTCCAGGGTCCACTTCAGGTGGCCCATGTGGATGCCCTTGTCGATCACCAGGCCCTCGACCTGGTGGAAAACCGGCGTGTGGGTGGCGTCGTTGTCCACGCGATAGGTGCGGCCCGGGGCGATGATCCGGATCGGCGGCTTCTGCGACACCATCGTCCGCACCTGCACGGGGCTGGTGTGGGTGCGCAGCAGCATCCGCTCGCCATCTTCTTTCGTGTTGAAGAAGAAGGTGTCGTGCATTTCCCGCGCCGGGTGCTTGGGCGGGAAGTTCAGGGCCGTGAAGTTGTGGAAGTCGTCCTCGATGTCCGGACCTTCAGCCACGGCGAAGCCCATCTCAGCGAAGATGGCGATCATCTCGTCCATGGTCTGCATGGTCGGATGGACGCTGCCGCGGCGGCGGTGCGGGGCGGGAAGGGTCAGGTCCAGCGTCTCGCTGGCCAGACGCGCGTCGAGGGCGGCGGCTTCCAGCGCGGCCTTCTTGTCGTTCAGCGCCGTCTGCACGCGGTCACGCAGAACGTTGATGGCCGCGCCGCGCTCCTTGCGCTCTTCCGGGCTCATCGACCCGAGGGTCTTCAGGAGGCCCGAGATCGAGCCGGTCTTGCCCAGGGCGGCAACGCGTACGGCGTCGAGGGCGGCGAGGTCGCCGGCGGCGGCCACCTGGGCCAGCACATCGGCTTCAAGAGTGGTGAGATCGGTCATGACGGGGTTCCGTCTAGAGCATTCGTGGGACGGGGAGTAGGGGAGCGCGCAGCAAAAAGCCCCCCGGTTCGCACCGGGGGGCTCTTACAGATCGCAATCGGGTCGAAACCCGAAAATAGACCTTAAGCGGCCAGGGCGGCGCGGACCTTGTCGGCGATGGCCTTGAACGCGACCGGGTCGTTGCCCGCGATGTCCGAGAGGACCTTACGGTCGATCACGATACCCGCCACGTCCAGGCCGTGGATAAACTGAGAGTAGGTGAAGCCCTCGACGCGAGCGCCGGCGTTGATGCGTTGGATCCACAGCGAGCGGAAGGCGCGCTTGCGCACCTTGCGGTCGCGATAGGCGTACTGGCCGGCCTTGTCGACCGCGGCCTTGGCCGTGCGGATGGTGTTCTTGCGGCGGCCGTAGAAACCCTTGGCCTGTTCAAGAACCTTCTTGTGCTTGGCGTGAGCAACGACGCCACGTTTAACGCGAGCCATGTGTCAGCGCTCCTCTTAAAGGCCGTAGGGCAGGTACGAACGGATGGTCTTGGCGTCAGCCTCGCTCATCACCTTCGTTCCGCGGTTTTGGCGGATGTACTTGCCGTTGTGGCCGATCAGACGGTGGCGCTTGCCGGCGACGCCGGCTTTGAGCTTGCCCGTGGCGGTGATCTTGAAGCGCTTCTTAGCGCCCGACTTCGTCTTCAACTTAGGCATTTCGCGTCGGAGCGTTTAACGGCCCCGTCCTCTGGATAGCATGACGAACCGCCATGGCATGCCAAACTGGCCAGGCGGTTCCGGAAAGGCGGGGTTAGTACGGGAAAGGGGCGGAGAAGGCAAGCGCCGTCTCCGCCTCTCGTGCGCCGTGACGATCCGCTAGTTCGGCGGATTGTGCTTTTCGATGAAGGCGATCGCCGCCGTCAGTTTCTGCAGGCGCGTGGCGCTGCTCGACATCCAGTGGTCCTCGCCGTCCAGCACCACGAACTCGTAGGGCTTGCCGGCCTTCTTCAGCGCCGAGGCCATGGCCGTGGCGTGGGCGAATGGCACGACGGTGTCGTCCTTGCCGTGGATCAGCAGGATCGGCGCGTCCGCGTCCGCGGCGTGTTCATCTGGCGAACGGGCGTCCAGCTTCGGGTCGGAAAGGGACTCGACCCCGAACAGGCGTTTTTCGTCCCGCACCATGGTGCTGCGATCGCCGTACTTGAGCACGTCGTCGCGCATCAGACGACCCACGTCGCTGACGGCCGAGACCGCCACCGAGCAGCGATAGACACCCTTCTGCAGCGTCACGCCGGCCAGGGCCGCGTAGCCGCCGTAGCTCGAGCCCATAATGCAGACCCGCTTGGGGTCGACGATCCCCTGGGCCGCCAGATAGGCCACGCCGTCGGACAGGTCCGTCTGCATCTTGGCGCCCCATTCGCCGTAGCCGGCGGCCACGAACTTCTGGCCGTAACCAGTCGAGCCGCGGAAG
>JAGIBE010000059.1 GCA_017744495.1 Caulobacter sp.
GGCTGACCAGCTTGCCCTTGGGGGTGAACACGAACACCTGGTCCAGGAACATCTCGAGCTTGGCGTGCTCGACCAGCTCCTCGGCGTCGCCGCCGTGCTCCAGCACCTGGACCAGCTGGCGCAGGTTGGCCAGCGGATCGCGGCCGCCGGCGGCCTCCATGCCTTCCAGGTCCAGGCCGTACGAGGCGTCCTTGTAGCGGAAGTGGGCCGCCACGCCGTCCTCGGCGACCCGGTCCATGGCCTCGGTGCGGATCTGCATCTCGATGCGCATGCCGCGCGGCCCCACCACCGTGGTGTGCAGGGAGCGGTAGTTGTTGCGCTTGGGGGTCGAGATGAAGTCCTTGAAGCGGTCGGGCACGCTGGACCAGGCGCGATGCACCACGCCCAGGGCCCGATAGCAGTCCTCCTCGCTGTCGACGATCACGCGGAAGGCGTAGATGTCGGACATCTGGGAGAAGCCGATCGACTTGCGCTGCAGCTTGCGCCAGATCGAATACGGCGACTTCTCGCGGCCGAAGACCCGGGCGGGCAGGCCGGCCGACTCCAGGCGGGCAGCGATTTCCTGGCTGACGAGGGCCACCGCCCCGCCCTGCTCGGCGCGTAGGGTGTCTAAGCGCCGGATGATCGCGTTGCGGGCCACCGGATTGGTGTGCTCGAACGACAGCTCCTCCAGCTCGGTGCAGATGCGGTGGCAGCCGATGTTGCGAGCCAGGGGCGCGTAGATGTCGCGCGTCTCGCGGGCGATGCGCTCGCGCTTGGCCTGGCTCTTGATGAAATGCAGCGTCCGCATGTTGTGCAGACGGTCGGCCAGCTTGACCAGCAGGACGCGGACGTCCTTGGAGATGGCCAGAATGAACTTACGCAGGTTCTCGGCCTGACGCGCGTGCTCGGCCTGCAGCTCCAGCTTCGACAGCTTGGTGACGCCCTCGACCAGCTCGCCGATCTCGTCGCCGAACAGCTTGGCGATCTCTTCCTTGGTGACCGGGGTGTCTTCGATCACGTCGTGCAGCAGGGCCGTGACGATGGTCGCGGTGTCCAGCCTGTACTCGGTCAGGATGCCGGCCACCTCGATCGGGTGGGCGTAGTAGGGATCGCCGCTGGCCCGGGTCTGCGAGCCGTGCATGCGCATGGCGTAGACATAGGCGCGGTTCAGCAGGGCCTCGTCGGCGGTGGGATCGTAGGCGTGGACGCGCTCGATCAGCTCGTACTGGCGGAGGAACTTTTGTCTAGGCTTGGGGGTCGGGGCCGGATCGTTGGCCGGAGCCACAGACGACGACGCGCCCGATGATGCATCGGGCGCGCGTTCGGACGGAGCGGCGGCGAGCGCCGCTTCGAGGGTCAGAGGGTCTGCGCCGTCGGGGCTCAGTACCGCTCCTCCTGACCGCCGTCGCGGTCGCTTTGCAGGGCGCGGACCAGTTCCAGTTCGCTCATCTGCATGTGGGTGGGATCGGCCAGCAGGGCGAGGGTTTCGGCCTCTTCCTCGGCTTCGGTGTGCTCATCGACGCGTTGCAGCGTGGTGATCAGCTGTTCCTTGAGGCCTTCGTGATCGACCACGTCGTCGGCGATCTCACGAAGGGCGACGACGGGGTTCTTGTCGTTGTCGCGATCGACCAGCAGCGCGGCGCCGGCCGAGATGCCGCGCGCCCGGTGGGCGGACAGCAGGACCAGAGCGAAGCGGTTCGGAACCTTCTCGACGCAATCTTCGACGGTGACGCGGGCCATGAATTCCTCGGGCTGTGAGCCTTGGTTATCGCAAAATAGGGTCTTGGGCGGCGTTACACAACGCCGCATCGCCGGAGTCCCTGCTTTCGCGAGGGGGCGCTTATGCCGTGTTCGATTGAAGAAGTCCAGCGGAACGGCGCGGGACCGCCCCGCCCTACAGGTTCTTCTGCGGATAGGGGGTCTCGCCGCGCTCCAGCATGGCGACGAAGGTCTCGATCTTCTTCTTCCGCCCAGCCTCGGTCTTCATGTTGTGGGTGCGGAAGGCCAGAGCGAAGCGGTTCTGGGCCGACAGCTTGGCCAGCATCGCCTGGGCCGCCGGGTTCGCGTCGATCGCGGCCTGGAGGTCGTCCGGGATCTTCATGTTCTTGCCGGCGGCGTAGGCGCGGTCCCAGCGGCCGTCGGCCTTGGCCGCCTCGACCTGGCTCAGGCCATGCGGCGTCATCCGGCCCTCGTCGACCAGGCGGGCGATGTTGTCGACGTTGATCTGGCTCCAGATGCTCTTCCTGCCGCGCGGGGTGTAGCGCTGGAGGAAGCTCTTCTCGTCGAAGCTCTTCTTCACCCCGTCGATCCATCCCCAGCACAGCACGACGTCGATCGCCTGCTTGGGTGTGATCGACGGCAGGCCTGACCCGACCTTGTGGATCTTGATCCAGACCTCGGCCTGCTTGTCGTGACGGCGCGAGAGCCAATCATAGAAGGCGTCGGCGTCGACGAACTCGTGGACGTGGGCGGGGTCGACCTGGACGGCGGCCATCGGCGGTTCTCGGGCAAGCAAGGCGTCCCGGGCGCTAAGCCCGGGACCGAGGCGGCCTCTCCTACCAGACCTTCACGCGCTTTTCTGGCGGCAGGTAGAGGGCGTCGCCCGGCTTGATGCCGAAGGCGTCGTACCAGGCGTCGAGGTTGCGGACGGTGTCGGCGCGGTACTGGTCGGGGGCGTGGCCGTCGGTGACCAGCTGCTGGCGCAAGGCCTCGGGACGGTCATAGCCGCGCCAGGACTGGGCGAAGGCCAGGAAGAACCGCTGGTCGCCGGTCAGGCCGTCGATCACCGGGGCCGGCTTGCCGCCCAGCGAGGCGTGGTAGGCGTCCAGGGCGGCGGCCAGGCCGGCGACGTCGGCGATATTCTCGCTGAGGGTCTGCTTGCCGTTCACGGCCAGGTCGGGGAACGGCTTGTAGCCGTCGAACTGGTCGGCCAGGGCCGCGCCGGCCTTCTGGAAGTGGTCGTAGTCGCTGGCCGTCCACCAGTTGCGCAGGCGGCCCTGCGAGTCGAACTGCGCGCCCTGGTCGTCGAAGCTGTGGCTGACCTCGTGGCCGATCGTGGCGCCGGTGCCGCCGTAGTTGGCCGCCGGGTCGAAAGCGGCGTCGAAATACGGCGACTGCAGGATGGCGGCCGGGAAGTTCAGGCCGTTCAGCATCGGCAGGTTCACGGCGTTGACGGTCTGGGGCGTCATCACCCACTGGCCGCGATCGACCGGTTTACCCAGCTCGCCGATCCAGTAGGCGGTCTCGAACTTTTCCGAGCGCTGGACATTGCCGACCGGGTCGCCGCGGACGATCTCCAGGGCCGAATAGTCGCGCCACTTGTCGGGATAGCCGACGCCGACCTTCAGCACCTCGACCTTGCGGCGGGCCTCGGCCTTGGTCGCCGGGTCCATCCAGTCCAGGCCGTCGATGCGCCGCACGAACGAGGCCTTGATGTTGTCGACCATCGTCGAGACCTCGGCCTTGGACTGGGCCGGGAAATACTTCTCGACATAGAGCTTGCCGACCACCTCGCCGAGCACGGCGTTGGTCGAATTGACGCCGCGCTTCCAGCGGGCCGCCAACTGCGGCGTGCCCTGCAGAGCTTGGCCGTAGAAGGCGAAGCGTTCGTCGACGAAGGCCTTGGGCAGCAGGTTCGAATAGTGGTCCAGGTAGTGGAAGGTCAGGTAGTCCTTCCAGGTGTCGATGCTCTCGTCGGCGGCCGCCTTGCCCAGGCCCACGACCATGGTTGGATGCCAGACGATGAAGCGCGGCTGGTCGCCCAGGCCGGCAGAGGCGAAGAAGGTCTTCCAGTCCAGCCCCGGGGCCTTGGTCGCGAAGTCGGCCTGGGTCCAGCTGTTGTTGGCCTTCTGGACGTCGGCGCTGTCGGCGCGGCTGCCCGAGGCCTGGGCCAGCTTGGTCTCCAGCGCCATGATCCTGGCGGCCTTGGCCTCGGCCTCGGCGACGCCGCCCAGGGTCAGGACCTTGGCGATATGGGCCTGGTACTTGGCCCGCACCGTCTTCATCGCGTCCTTGTCGGACAGGTAGTACTCGCGGTCGGGCATGCCCAGGCCGCCCTGCAGCAGGAACGGCGCGTACTTGCTGGTGTCGTCGAAGGCCGGCGAGGCCCACAGGCCCAGGACGTTGTCGGTGTAGAAGTCGGTGGCGTTCAGGGCGTCGACGTCGGCGCGGATGTTGCCGCCCAACACCTTGGCCAGGTCCGTGCGGGACTTGATGGCCGCGATCCGCGCCAGGCCCGCCTGCATCGGCGCCAGGCCCGCCTTCTCGACGGCCGCCTCGTCCATGTAGCTGGCGTAGTAGTCGCCCACCTTCTTGGCGTCGGCCGAGCCACCGGCCTTGGCCGCGTCCTGGATCAGGTCGACGGTGCGCTTGGCGGTCTTCTCGACCAGGATGGCGCCGACGCCGTAGCTGCTGCGGTCCGGCGGGATCGGATTGGCCTTGATCGCCGCGCCGTTGGCGTAGGTCCAGAACTCGTCGCCCGGCTTGACCGAGGTGTCGAAGGCCGACTTGTCGACCCCGCTCTGAAGGTCGGCCGCGAAGGCCGGGGCGGCGGACAGCAAGGCGCCGACGGCGGCGCAGGCGAGCAGCGTACGGGTGAAGGTCATGAAGGATGGTCCCCAGGGGGCGCGGGCGCGAAGGCGCGCAGCACGATTTGGCGCGGACTATCGAACCGCCTTCGCCGGGGCGCGAATTAAAGTTTGGCAATGTCCGTGAGCGGCGTGGCGTCGGCGCCTACGGTCGCCGTCGCCGCCAGGTCCGCCGCCGTGCGTCCGCTGACCGGATGACGCCAATCCGGCGCGATCTCCCCCAGAGGTCCCATCACGAACAGCCGATCGTGCGCCCGGGGATGGGGCACGACCGCCAATCCGTCCAACACCGTACGGCCGTGGGCGATCAGGTCCAGGTCCAGGGTGCGGGGCGCGTTGGCCTCGGCGCGGACCCGGCCGAAGCGGGCCTCGATGCGGTGCAGGGCCGCCAGAACCTCCTCCGCCGAAAGGACCGTCTCGACCAACACGACGCCGTTCAGATAGGCCGGCGCGGACGGGTCGGGCCAGGCGGCCGAGGTCCACCACCCCGAGCGGACGGCCACGACCAGCCCCTCGCCCGCCAGAGCCTCGACGGCCGCTTCGAGCAAGCTTTCACGACTCGGGTATGATCCGGGCAGGCTGCAGCCCAGGGCGACGACCACCGCCTGGTCCAGTTCATTTTGATCGTACTGATTTTTCAAGGAATTCCGATCACGTGACCTTCTACCCGACCGAGCGCCTGGCGCTGTTCATCGACGGGGCCAATTTCTTCTCCGCGGCCAAGGCCCTGGGCTTCGACATCGACTACCGCAAGCTGCTGGACGAGTTCCGTAAGCGCGGCCTGCTGGTGCGCGCCTATTACTACACCGCCATCGCCGAGAACGAGGAGTATTCCCCGATCCGGCCGCTGGTCGACTGGCTGGACTACAACGGCTTCACCCTGGTGACCAAGCCGGCCCGCGAGTTCACCGACAGCCAGGGTCGCAAGCGCTGGCGCGGCGACATGGACATCGAGATCGCCGTCGACATGCTGGAGATGGCTCAGACCGTCGATCACCTGGTGCTGTTCTCGGGCGACGGCGACTTCCGCGCCCTGGTCGAGGCCGTGCAGCGCAAGGGCCGCCGGGTCACGGTGGTCTCCACGATGAAGAGCCAGCCGCCGATGACCAGCGACGACCTGCGCCGCCAGGCGGACAACTTCGTGGACTTGGCCGACCTCGGGAACATCATCGGCCGTCCGCAGCGCTCGGGCGCCCTGCCCCGCTTCGTCACCGACCCGGCCCGCGGCGCCGAACGCGATCATGACGACGAGGATTGAGGCCCACGCCCATCCCTCCCTGGACATCCACGGATGGACACTGGAGTCGGGGGAGCAGCGCAACGCGGACACGCCCGAAACCTTCTGGATCCCGGACCGGAAGGATCGTGAGGCCCTCCGCCTCGGACACGGCGTGAAGCTGATCTTCTTGATCCAAGTCGAGGAAGAGGACGGCTCCTACAGCATCGACACCGAACGCATGTGGGTCGTGGTGACCGAGAGCTTCGGCGGCGGCTATCTCGGCTTGCTCGACAATGAGCCCGCCTGCCTCGATCC
>JAGIBE010000060.1 GCA_017744495.1 Caulobacter sp.
AAGCCGAAACGCACAACACACCATCACGGTCTCCGGGCGAAGCCCGGTCCGCTCCACGCCTCCCCACACACTCGCCGCGAAAGCCCGAGGTCGAGAAGCCATGTCCGCGCCATGCCAACCCGGTGATCTAAATCCCCGCCATCTCCGCCGCCACCTTCAGCGCCGCTTCGCGCGGGTCGTTGGCCGCGGTGATCGGACGGCCGCAGACCAGGTGGCTGGCGCCGGCCTTCAAGGCGTCCGCCGGGGTGGCGGCGCGGGCCTGGTCGTTCTTGGCCGACCAGAAGGGCCGCACGCCCGGCGTCACCACCAGGAAGTCGGGGCCGGCGATCTCGCGGGCCAGGGCGGCTTCCTGCGGCGACGAGACGATGCCGTCGACGCCGCAGTCCACCGCTTGGCGGATGCGCCGGGCCACCAGGTCCCGCGCCGAGAAGGCGTAGCCCATCTCGATCAGGTCGGCGTCGGTCAGGCTGGTCAGCACGGTGACGGCCAGGATCTTCAGGTCCGAGCCGGCCTTGGCCTTGACGGCCGCCTGCATCACCTGCGGCTCGGCGTGGACGGTCAGCAGGTCGCAGCCGGCCCCGGCCAGCACTCGGGCCGAGCGCTCCACGGTCGCGCCGATGTCGTGCAGCTTCCAGTCCAGGAAGATTTGTTTGCCCTCGCCCTTCAACGCGCGGGCCAGGGCCATGCCGTCGGTGGCCAGCAGTTCCAGGCCGATCTTGTAGAACGAGACCGCGTCGCCCAGGGTCTCGACCATCTGGCGGGCCTGCGCGGTGGTGGGCAGGTCGAGCGGCAGGATCAGGCGCGGATCGGCGGTCATGTTCAAACCCTTGGGGTTGGCGCGCGACGTCGCATCACCCTAAGAAGGGTGCGTCTCCGCGCGAATTGAAGGCTAAGTCCCCCGAATGAGCCAGGCCGAGCTCGCCGTCAACTTCTTCGTCGCCCTGTTCGCCCTGATCGACCCGATCGGCAACGTGCCGCTGTTCGCCGCCGCGACCCTGGGCGCGGCCGCCGCCGGCCGCCGGATGGTGGCGGTCTATATCGGCCTGTTCGTCGCGGCGTTCCTGATCTTCTTCTTCTTCACGGGCGTTTCCCTCCTGGAGTTCTTCGGCATCTCCATGCCGGCCTTCCGCATCGCCGGCGGCATCATCCTGTTCATCCTGGGCCTGGACATGGTCCGCGACGACTTCACCACCATGTTCGCCGACGCGGCCGAGGGCGTGGAGGGTCAGTCGGCCCGGGTCTACGCCAAGCAGCGGTTCGAGCGGCTGATCGTGCCGTTCGCCATGCCCCTGCTGATCGGGCCCGGCGCGATCTCGACCGTCATCATCTACGCCAGCGAGGCTCGGCCGCTGGGCTTGGCGGGGATGGCCGCCGGGGTCGGGGTGATCGTGGCGGTGTCGGCGGTGCTGGTGGCGGTGTTCTGGGCCGCCCCGATCATCAGCAAGGTGCTGGGTCGGATCGGCATGAGCATCGTGGTCCGGGTGCTGGGCCTGATCCTCTGCGCCCTGGCGGTGCAGTTCGTGCTGATCGGCGTCGGCGACGCCACCCGCGGCCTGATCCGCTCGGACGCCAAGGCGCCGTACGCGGATCACAGGTAGCGGCGGCTAGACCTTCCGGAACCGCGAGCCCTGGCTGGCCATCAGGGCCAGGGCCCAGTCGTCGGGGACCAGCTTGGCGATGACCGCGATGGCCTTGTTCGGCGAGCCCGGCACGCAGACGGCGCGGTTGGCTTCGGCGGCCTCGTAGCCGGCGGCGGCCACCTCGTCGGCGCCCAGCCAAAGCCAGGTCGGCAGGCTCTGGCTGACCTGGGCGCGGGTGCCGTTGACGTCATGAAATTCCGAATAGGTGAAGCCGGGGCAAAGGGCGGACACGTGCACGCCGGTCGCCTGGTTCTCCAGGTGCAGGCTCTGGGAGAACTTCACGAGAAAGCTCTTGGTCGCCGCGTAGAGGGTATGGCCCGCCGCGCCGGGGGCCAGGCCCGCCAGGGAGGCGACGTTGACGATGCGGCCGAAGCCGCGCTCGACCATGCCCGGCAGCACCTTGTGAGTCAGGCCGCAGACCGAGACCAGCAGCACCTGCAGGAAGGCGCTCTGATCGGCCCAGCTGGTGCTGGCATAGGTCCCCGGCAGGCCGTAGCCGGCGTTGTTGACCAGGGCGTCGACGACCCTGCCCTCGGCCTCGATCGCCGCCAGCACCTGGTCGACGGCGTCTGGCTGGGCCAGGTCGGCGGCGACCGGATAGGCCTCGACGCCGAACCGCAGGCGGATCTCGGCGGCCAGAGCCTCCAGCCGGTCCAGCCGCCGCGCGGTCAGGGCCACGTCATAGCCGTGGCTGGCGTAGATGCGGGCGAAGGCGGCCCCGATGCCGGCGGAGGCGCCGGTGATCAGGGCGAGACGGCGAGCCATGCGGGCGGGTCCAGGCGAGAGCGAAACTTCGCCGGAGTCGAGCACGGCCCGTGATTTGGTTCAAGTTTGGGGAGCTGGGTCTGCGTTGGCCCCCTCCGTCGCGGCGCGTATCCGCGCCGCGCCACCTCCCCCCGCTTCGCGAGGGAGGAGGGGACGCCCGGGCTCTGGCGTCCCCTCGGGCGGCGCCGGAGCGCCGCAGGCCCGCCCTTCGGGCTGGGGGATCAGGAAGGACGGGTCGTGTGCTTAGGCCGCTTCGCTCAGCGCCGGCTGGGCGCCGCGCGACCATCGGACGGCGGCTTGCGCGATGCGGACGCCGAACAGGCGGGCGGTCTCGCGGTCGCCGGCCGGCGGGCTGATCTCGGGCGAGGCGTTGTCCGACTGGGCGGCCAGGCCGATGAACGAGCCGACGCGGTTGATCGTGTCAGGACCGCGTTCGGCGGCGGTCACCCCGGGAGGGGCCAGGCCCAGGTTCACCCAGTTCATGCCGTGCTGGGCGGCCAGGATGGTCAGGCTCTCCAGGGCGTGGCCCTTATCGCCCGAGAAGCTGTGCGAGTTGGTGAAGCCCGCGGCCAGCTTGTCCTTCCAGGCGCCGGTGAAGAAGGCGCCGGCGGTGGCGTCGGCGAACACTTTGAACACGCCCGACACGTCGCCCATGTAGGTGGGCGCGCCGAACACCACGGCGTCGGCCTCCGTGATCTGCTCGATCACCGGGGCGAAGTCCTGGGCGGCGTTGTCGATTTTCAGCAGCACCGGGGTCTGGCCGGCGTCGCGGACGCCTTCGGCGATCTTGTCGGCCAGGACGGCGGTGTGGCCGTAGCCGGAATGGTAGACGATGGCGACCTTGGTCATTGGGATGGGCCCTCGAAATCCGTTCGGTTCAGAAAAAACTGAAACCGTGACGATTACATATGGTCGCTGGTTGCGGTTTCTAGAGGATCGGCAACAGAGTTTGATGCAGTTTTTCTGAGAGGGGAGTCAGCGCCGGTGAGGCGGCCTTCGGTGAACGACGGAATATGGTCGCGCCTCTTGTGACAACGTTGTCATTCCCTTATGTAGCAGGGAACCAGAAAAACATCCTTGAACCCACGGCGCGCCTGTCCGGCGCGGCCGCGTGCGTCTTCGCGGCGTGCGGCACTGCGAAGGCGGCGATCAATGACCACGGCTCCCGTTCCCGACGACGTCGCGCAGGTGAAGGTGCATGCCCCCGGCGTGGTGCTGGCGGCCCTGGCCCTGGGCGGGTTCGCGATCGGCACCACCGAGTTCGCCTCGATGAGCCTGCTGCCCGACTTCGCCGCCGGCCTGGGTGTCGACGCTCCGACGGCGGGTCACGCGATCAGCGCCTATGCGCTGGGCGTGGTGGTCGGGGCTCCGGTCATCGCCGTGCTGGCCGCGCGCCTGCCGCGCCGGATCATCCTGGTGGCCCTGATGGCGGTGTTCGCGGTCGGCAACCTGCTGAGCGCCCTGTCGCCCAGCTTCGGCTGGATGATGGCGTTCCGCTTCTTCAGCGGCCTGCCGCACGGGGCCTATTTCGGCGTCGCGGCCCTGGTCGCCGCCAGCGTCTCGCCGCCGGAGCGGCGGGCACAGTCGGTGGCCATGGTGATGATCGGCCTGACCGTGGCGACCATTGTCGGGGTGCCGATGGCCAATGTGGTCGGCCAATGGATCGGCTGGCGCTGGGGCTTCGTGATCGTCGCCGTCCTGGCCGCCCTGACCGCCACGGCCGTCTATCTGTTCGCGCCGCGCGACGCGGCCCATCCCGACGCCAGTCCCTTGCGCGAGCTGGGCGCCCTGGCCAAGGGCCGGGTGTGGCTGACCCTGGGCATCGGGGCGATCGGCTTCGGCGGCATGTTCTGCGTCTACACCTACCTGGCCTCGACCATAGACCACGTCACCCATGCCGCGGCGGCCCTGCCGCTGGTGTTGGGGGTGTTCGGCGCGGGCATGACCGTGGGGACCCTGGTCTGCGCCTGGGCCGCCGACCGCGCCCAGATGCCGGCCATCGCCGGGGTGCTGCTGTGGAGCGCCGGCGCCCTGGCCCTCTATCCGGTCGCGACGGGCAGCCTGTGGACCCTGATTCCGGTCGTCTTCCTGATCGGCTGCGGCGGCGGGCTGGGCGCGGTGCTGCAGACCCGGCTGATGGACGTGGCCGGCGACGCCCAGACCCTGGCGGCGGCGCTGAACCACTCGGCCTTCAACTTCGCCAACGCCCTGGGCCCCTGGCTGGGTGGCCTGGCCATCGCGGCCGGCTGGGGCTGGACCTCGACCGGCTATGTCGGCGCGGCCCTGGCCCTGGGCGGCTTCCTGATCTGGGCGGTCGCGGCGCTGGACGTCCGGCGTGAGCGTCTGCGGCTGGCGGCGGCGGAGTAGTTCAGGGCAGGCCTAGACCTGTGACCAGCATTACCGCATAGACCAGCCACGCCGAAAACGTGACGACGCCGAAAATCTTGAGTTCCTTAACCTTTCGGGTCAGGTCCGGGTCATTCAATCCCTTGTCCCGGCGTTTCCAAGCGAAGCGGGAGACGGCCTTGTCGATGAACCAGGCCTTGCCCGAAATTTCTCTCCAAACGTCCGGATGACGCTCGACCATGGCCCGGCGGACGCGCCACAAGAAGAACTGCGCGCAGCAGCAGGCGAAGAAGACGCCGAACGGGATCAGGATCAAGGGCATGAAACGCCGCGTCGCGCTAAGCCGCCGCCTCGGTCGCCGCGCCGTTCAGCAGGTCGGCCACCGAGATCGTCGACAGGCGCTCGGCCACGGCGGTGTCGGCGGCGATCATCGCGCCGCGCACGGCGTCGGGGATCTTCTCGCCGACCGGGCAGCCCTTCACGCCCTTGGGCGCGACGCCGAGGTGCGCGCAGCCGTTCACGGCCCGCAGGACGACGTCCAGGGTGATGGTCTCGGGCGCCTTCAGCAGCCAGGCGCCGCCGTTGGCGCCGGCGCGCGCGCCGATCAGCCCCGCCTTACCCAGCATGGCCGTCACGCGACGCACCACGACCGGGTTGGTCGGGACCGAGGCGGCGAGCTCGGCGCTGGCCACGGCGCGATCGGCCGAAAAGGCGTTCTTGTGCGCCAGATAGGCCAGGGCGTGCGCGGCGACGGGAAATTTCTGACTGTCTGACATTTTTCCGTGGGAGGACCCTAAGGGCGTCGCTCGTGCGTTCAACCAAAAACTATCGTTGTTATCCAGCGTGAGGTGGCGATTGAACCCGAGGAGGTTTGGGTGTATCGCGCCCCGCTTGATCGATATGGGGCTCCGCACCGCCTTTTGCGAGGGCGACCCCGGAGGGATTGAATGGCTTCCGAAGCCTCTGGCGCTCCCGCTGCCGACAGCGCCGCCCCCAACACCACGGTGTGTGATGTCCCTCCGCAAGCCGGCCATGACCTGAAAGGTCACGGTTTCCTTGCGCTCGCGCTCGGCGCCGTGGGCGTCGTGTTCGGCGATATCGGGACCAGCCCGCTGTACGCCATGCGCGAGGCCCTGGCCCATTCGCGCTCCACCACCGCCACCGAGCACGCCGTGCTGGGGGTGGTGTCGCTGGTGCTGTGGACCCTGACCCTGTTCGTCACGATCAAGTACGTGAT
>JAGIBE010000061.1 GCA_017744495.1 Caulobacter sp.
GGCCGAGCACGACATCGACCGTACGGAGCTGGGCGAGCGCCCTGCCCCGCAGATCTTCGCGCCGATCGAACCCGAGCCCGACTATGACGACGAGGCGTTCGAGGACGAGGAAGACGAAGAGATCGTCGCCGAGGACGATGACGAGAGCGAAGACGATGACGCGCCCCGCGCCGCCCGTCCGGCGCGCACCGAAGCTTCGGACGAAGACTCCAGCGGTCGTCGCGGCCGCAAGCGCCGCCGTCGCGGCGGTCGTCGCGACGATCGTGAAGAAGGTCAGGCCGAAGCGGCCGGTGACGACGAGGACGACGCCGAAGGCGGCGACCGCGCCGAGGGCGACCTGGACGGCGACGACGAGGAATCGCGCCGCCGCCGTCGCCGTCGCGGACGCCGTGGCGGCCGTCGCGGCGGTCGCGAGGACGGCGATCGTCCGGCCGACGTCTTCGCCTGGACCCGTCCGCGGGTGCCGTTCGGCGAGAACGCCTTCGTCTGGCACGATCCGGCCGAGCTGGACGGCCGTGGCGCGCGTCCCGAGCGCGCTGAACGTCCGGAACGCGCCGAAGCCCCGGTGGCGGAACGCGCCGAACGTCCCGAGCGCGCCGAACGGAGCGAGCGTGGCGAACGCGGCGGTCGTCGTGGACGTGGTCGTGATCGCGGCGAGCGGACCGAGGCTTCGGACGCCCCGCGCGCCGAACGCGCTCCGGCTTCGCGCGTCGACGTCGCCGAGCTGGAAGCCGCGCCCCTGCCCCCGCCCGTGATCGAAGGCCCGCCGGCCGACGTCTGGGTGGAGCTGCCGCCGCAGGAAGAAGCGCCCAAGAAGGCGCGTCGTCCGCGCGGTCGCGGCCGCAAGGCCGACACCGCCGAGGCTCCGGCCGAAGCCCCGGTCGTCGAGGGCGTCGTCGAGACGGTCGAGGAAGCGCCGCTGGTCGCGGCCGATGTCGAGGTCGCGGCTCCGGCCGTGGTCGAAACGGCGCCCGAGCCCGTGGCCCAGCCGGAACCCGTCGCGGTCGCCGCGGCGGAGCCGGAACCGGCCGTGGTCGAGCCCGATCCGGCCGAAATCTCGACCCCGCCCGAGAAGCCCAAGCGCGGTTGGTGGCGTCGGGGCTAGGCCCTTTGGATGAAGCTCGGCGGCGCCCTGGTTCCGCCGAGCTTCAGCCCTATATCCGCTGGAAGCTTGTTCGACCGATGTTCCCAGGTCGAGGAGAACCGCGTTAGACTGCCGGCTTGAGCGCGGGGGCGCGATCAGGAGAGTTTCGATGACCTCCCGGATAAGGGCGGCTTCCGAAAGTGTGACCAGGAAGGCCGGATCGGCGCTGTCCGCGCTGGCCTTGCTGGCGGCCATCCTGGCCCCCGCCGCGCCGGCCCAGGCGCAGGACGGCGTCTCGCTGATCCGCGACACCGAGATCGAAGAGATTCTCCACCGCGATGCCGACCCGATCTACGCGGCGGCGGGGCTGGACCCCAAGACGGTCCGCATCCTGCTGGTCGGCGACAAGGAGCTGAACGCCTTCGCCACCCAGGGCCTGATGATGGGCCTGAACACCGGCCTGATCCTGCAGACCGAGACGCCCAACCAGCTGAAGGGCGTCATCGCCCACGAAACCGGGCACTTGGCCGGGGCGCACCCGCTGCGTTCGGGCGAGATGATGCGGGCCGGCCTCAAGCCGATGATCCTGACCATGGGCCTGGGCGTCCTGGCCGCCTTGGCCGGGGCTCCGGACGCCGGCGCCGTGTTGCTGGGCAACGCCAGTTACTTTGGCCAACTGGGCGCCCTGGGCTACAGCCGTGACCAGGAATCGCGCGCCGACCAGGCCGGCGCCGGCTTCCTGGAGGCCACCGGCCAGTCCGGCCGTGGCCTCGTCGAGTTCTTCGACAACTTCCGCTACCAGGAGGTCTTCGACCAGTCGCGGCGCTACGCCTATTTCCGTAGCCACCCCTTGTCTGGCGACCGGATCGACGCCCTGCGCAGCCGCGTCGAGAAGCTGCCGCACTACAACACCGTCGACGACCCGGCCTCGCTGGCCGAACACGAGATCATGAAGGCCAAGCTGGAGGGCTTCATCAATCCCGGCGTGGCGATCGTGAAGTACAAGGAAAACGACCGCGCCTTCCCGGCCCGATACGCCCGCGCCATCGCCTATTACCAGCTGAAGGAGCCCGATCGGGCCTTGAAGATTCTCGACGGCCTGCTGGCCGAGAACCCGGACAACCCGTATCTCTGGGAGCTCAAGGGCCAGATCCTGTTCGAGTTCAACCGCGTCAAGGAGGCCGAGGAGCCCCAGCGCCGCTCGGTGGCCCTCAAGCCCGACGCGGCCCTGCTGCGCGTCAACCTGGGCCAGACCCTGATCGGCCAGGACGATCCCAAGAAGGTCGAGGAAGGCATCGGCGAACTGAAGCGCGCGCTGCTGGACGAAGGCGACAACGCCGTCGCCTGGCGCCTGCTGGCCCAGGCCTATGACAAGCGTGGCGAGGACGGCAAGGCGCGCCTGGCCACCGCCGAGCAGTACTTCAACCTGGGCGCCACTCAGGAGGCCCGGGTCTTCGCCATGCGGGCCCGCGAACTGCTCAAGAAGGACAGCGTCGAATGGCGTCGCGCCACCGACATCGTCCTGACCTCGAACCCTTCCAACCAGGATCTCAAGGACCTGGCCAAGGAAGGCGCCGTCACCTCGGGCCTGCGCCGCTAGGCCCCCTTTCAGAGAACTCCATGCTCAAGACCTTCCGCCCGCTGGCGATCGCCGCCGCGTCCATCGCCGCCCTCTCCCTGATCGGCTGCGGACAGGCCAACGCCGACAAGGCCTTCGGCGAGAAGGTCCACGCCTATCTGATCGAGCACCCCGAGGTGCTGGTCGAGATGAGCAATAAGCTGCAGGCCAAGCAAGCGGCGGAGAAAGCCAGCTCGGCCAAGGGCGCCATCAACAAGTACCGCCAGGCGCTGGAGCGAGACCCGCGCGACTTCGTGGCCAATCCGAACGGCTCGATCACGGTCGTGGAGTTCTTCGACTACCGCTGCGGCTACTGCAAGCTGGCCGCGCCACAGATCGTCGACCTGATCCAGAAGAACCCCGACGTGCGCTTCGTGTTCAAGGACTTCGTGATCTTCGGCCATGACTCCGAGGTCGCCGCGCGCCTGGTCCTGGGCGCCAAGGACCAGGGAAAGACGCTGGCCCTGCACAAACGCCTGATGGCCGAGAAGAGCCTCGACGCCGGCGCCGTCATGCGCATCGCCCAGGAGATGGGCATCGACCTGAACAAGGCCCGCGCGGTCGGCGAATCCGACGCCGTCACCCAGCACCTGGCCGACACCCACGCCCTGGCCGAGGCCCTGGCGATCGAGGGCACGCCCGCCTTCTTCGTGGGCGACACGATGATCCCGGGCGCCGACATGCACGCCCTGAACCTGGCCATCGACCAGGCCCGGGCGGGCAAGGCCAAGAAGGTCTAGGCTAGATCAAGCCCGGTCAAATCAAACCAGCGAGGGGCGAGCTGGGATCGGCGTAGAGGCGCTTCTGCATCCGGCCCGCGAGGTAGGCCTCGCGGCCGGCGATCACCGCGTGTTTCATGGCCCGGGCCATACGGACCGGGTCCTTGGCCTCGGCGATGGCGGTGTTCATCAGGATGGCGTCGCAGCCCAGCTCCATGCCGATCGCCGCGTCCGAGGCCGTGCCGACGCCGGCGTCGACCAGCACCGGGACCTTGGCGTTCTCGACGATGATCCGCAGGTTCACGCGGTTCTGGATACCCAGGCCCGAGCCGATCGGCGCGCCCAGCGGCATGATCGCCACCGCGCCAGCCTCTTCCAGCTTCTTGGCGTAGACCGGGTCGTCCGAGCAATAGACCATCACCTGGAAGCCCTCGGCGACCAGCAGCTTCAGCGAGCGCAGGGTCTCTTCCATGTCCGGATAGAGGGTCTTGGGATCGCTGAGCACTTCCAGCTTCACCAGGTCCCAGCCGCCGGCCTCGCGGGCCAGGCGCAGGGTACGCACGGCGTCTTCGCCGGTGAAACAGCCCGCCGTGTTGGGGAGAAACGTGAATTCGGTGGGTTTGACGTAGTCGACCAGCAGCGGCTGGGTCGGATCGGTCAGGTTCACGCGGCGCACGGCCACGGTGACGATCTCGGCGCCCGCCGCCTTCGCCGCCGCGGCGTTGGTGGCGTAGTCCTTGTACTTGCCGGTGCCGACGATCAGCCGCGAGCGGAAGGTGCGGCCGGCGACGGTCCAGGTGTCCTGCGCCTCATCGGCGGGGACGGCGGATTCGGGAGAGACGTGCGCGTTCATGGCCTGCATGTACGCTCGCGAGCCCGGGGTTTCAAACCCCGGAGGACCTCTTAACCGCCGCCGATAAAGGTCACGATCTCGATCCGATCGCCGTCAGTCAGGATCGTATCGCGGTAGGTCGAGCGCGGGGCGATCTCGAGGTTGCGCTCGACGGCCACCTTGCGGGCGTCCAGGCCCAGGGTCGCGACCAGGTCCGCGATGCTGACGATATCGGCGATGTCACGTTCTTCGCCGTTCAGTAAAAGCTTCAATGTCACCTCCGAAGCGAGCCCTGCTTGTGACGCGGGGGAACCGGCTATACAAGACCTCCCGGAATCGACGGCGGAGCCGAATGGCAAAACCCATCCATGTGCTGAGCGGGCCCAATCTCAACCTGTTGGGAACGCGCGAGCCCGAGATCTACGGCAAGGACACCCTCGACGATGTCCGCACGCGCTGCGAGGCGCGGGCGGCCGCTCGGGGACTTTCCGTCATCTTCCGGCAGAGCAATCACGAAGGCGTGCTGATCGACTGGGTCCAGGAGGCCCGGACGGAGGCTTGCGCGTTGGTGATCAATCCGGCGGGCTACGGCCACACGTCGATCGCCCTGCTCGACGCTCTGAAGACCTTGAACATCCCGGTCATCGAGTGTCACCTGTCCAATCCGGCGGCGCGTGAGGATTTCCGCCGTCACACCTTCGTTTCGCTCGCGGCGACCGGACTGGTCTCCGGTTTCGGCGCGGCGAGCTATGAATTGGCGATCGAGGCCGCAGCCGGCCTGATCGGCGCGAACTAGCCGGCGCCCCCGGCTTCAGAAGACAGCAAGGTAAGCTTCCATGTCCAATCCCAAGGCCCCCGCCGATCCGGTCGAGACCCCGTCGATCGACGCCCGCCTGGTCCGCAAGCTGGCCGACATCCTGAAGGACACCGGCCTGTCGGAAATCGAAGTCGAGCACGCCGGCCTAAAGATCCGCGTCGCCCGCGAACTGACCGTCGCCGCCGCGCCCGCCGCCTATGTCCAAGCCCCGGCCGCCGCGCCCGCCTACGCGCCCGCTCCGGCCGTCGCCGCCGCGCCCGCCGCTGAAGCCGCCGCCCCGGCCAAGGCCGCCCCCGCCGGCGAGGTCGTGAAGTCGCCGATGGTCGGCACCGTCTATCTGTCGCCCCAGCCCGGCGCCGACGCCTTCATCAAGGTGGGCGACACCGTGACGGCCGGTCAGACCCTGCTGATCGTCGAAGCCATGAAGACCATGAACCCGATCTCGGCCCCGAAGGCCGGCAAGATCGTCGAGATCCTGGTGGCGGACGCCCAGCCGGTCGAATTCGGCGAGCCGCTCGTCGTCGTCGAGTAATCGGCATGTTTGACAAGATCCTCATCGCGAACCGAGGCGAGATCGCGCTTCGGGTTCACCGCGCCTGCAAGGAAATGGGCATCGCCACCGTGGCCGTGCACTCCGAGGCCGACGCCAACTCCATGTGGGTGCGCCTGGCCGACGAGAGCGTCTGCATCGGCCCGGCCTCGGCCGCCAAGTCGTACCTGAACATCCCGTCGATCATCGCGGCCGCCGAGATCACCGGCGCCCAGGCGATCCACCCGGGCTACGGCTTCCTGTCGGAGAA
>JAGIBE010000062.1:0-4667 GCA_017744495.1 Caulobacter sp.
ATGTCGAACAGCGCGTCTTCACGGACGGCGTTCTTGTCCACGCGCAGGGTGTTGCGCATGTAGGCGCCGACCGTGACGTGGTCGATGTCCAGCACGTCGATGGTGGTGAAGCCTTGCTCGGCCAGGGCCTGGATCGAGGTGACGTCCAGCTCGTCGCCGGCTTCGGCGTAGATCTCGCCGTTCTCGAAGTTGACGGCGTCACGGGCCAGGTAGCGGCCCGTCAGGGCTTCCGGCGCCAGCAGCAGGGTCTTCAGACCATTATCGGCGAGCTTCTTGGCCTGGCGAGCCGTGATCTTGGTGCCGGCCGGAGCAACTTCCTCGCCCGTGTCGGCGTCGACCAGCGGGAACTCCGGCTTCACGCCGCGCCAGCGCTCGGGCTTGTACGGGGTGGCCCAGCCACCGGCGCGCTTCTCGAACGGGACGACGTCGTAGAACGTGGTCAGGATCTCTTCGCCGTCCATGCCCAGGGCATAGAGGAAGGTCGTGGCCGGCAGCTTACGGCGACGGTCGATACGGACGTAGACGATGTCCTTAGCGGGATGTCGCCCATGTAGACGTCCTGCTCCTTGATGTCCTTGACCGAGCGGGCGCCGGTTTCTTCTTCCGTTTCGAACACGATCAGGCGCAGCTTGACCTTCAGCGGCGCGGCGAAGGTCATGTCGCGCTGGATGCACTCTTCAACGTCGTACTTGGGCTCTTCGAATTCGTACGAGACGTATTCGAGCACCGCGCGCTCGTTGAAGTCCTTGATCGGGAACACCGACTTGAACACCGCCTCGATCCCTTCGTCGCGGCGCTGGCCCGGACGGACCTCGCGCTGAAGGAACTGCTCGTAGGAGGAGCGCTGAACCTCGATGAGGTTCGGCATCTGCACAGCTTCGGGGATGCGGCCGAAAGACTTCCGGATCCGCTTCTTGCCGGTGAAGGATTGCGCCATGTTTTTTCCCTGGGCGCGGACGGACTCCGCGCGTGAATTCGAATGTACCTAGCGACCACCCTCGCCGCTCACCGCTTGGATGAGCGCCGGTCGCTGGAATTCCCCTGTCGGGCGACCGGGATCGGAAGCCTGACGGGCGCCCCTTCGCGCTGATCGGAGGGCGGCAGACCGCGCCTCGGGGCGTAACATGCGGACACGCGCGTGCGCGTTCCGCCGAAATGTCTTCGTGAACGGGCGGATATAGGACAACCCGCCGGGGATGGAAAGGGGGATTATCCACAAAAGAATGCGGCGCGGGTGGAACCGCGCCGCTTCTCTGCCCCATCTCGTTAGCGGATCACCTGAAACGCCGCCAGCGCCTGGGCGGACAGGGCCTTGTCGCCCGTCGCCGTCAGCTTGCCAGCCTTGTCGTCCCAGTGCAGCTTCACCGTCTTGCCGACGCCCTTCTCGTAGGCGTTGGTCACGCCGTCGTCGTCATAGAGCGTGAAGTCGGCGTCGCGGCCCGGATAGACCTTCACCGCGTTGATCGCCTGCGGCGTGGCCGTGCTCTGGATCGGCGCGCCCATCGGGATGATCGAGCCGGCGCGGACGAACAGCGGGATGGTGTCGATCGGCGCATGGACGCTGATCGCCTGGCCACCGGTGAACTTCTTGCCCGTCCAGTAGTCGTACCAGTCGGCGCCGGCCGGCAGGTAGACGTCACGGTCTTCCACGCCCTGATCGGTGATCGGGGCCACCAGGAAGGCCGGACCGAACATGTACTGGTCGCCCAGGTTCACGACCTTAGGATCGTTCGGGAAGTCCATGAACAGGCCGCGCATGAACGGCGCGCCGGTCTCGTAGGTCGTATGACCCATGGAGTACAGGTACGGCATCAGGGCGTAGCGGAGCTTCAAGTACTTGGCCATCACGGCCTCGGCGCCCTTGCCGTACTGCCAGATCTCGACCTCCTTGCGCGAGCCGTGCACGCGGAGGGTCGGGGTGAAGGTTCCGTACTGGAACCAGCGCGCCAGCAGCTCGGGATAGTCGTTGTTCTGGCCGACCACGGCGCGGGCGTCGGACGGGTCCAGCAGCGGCGCCTTGGTCGCCGTGGTGGTCTGGGGCAGCCACTGCCAGCCGCCGATGTCGTTGCCCCAATAGGCTAGGCCCGAGGCGGTGAAGTTCAGGCCCGTGGGGACCTGGCGCTTGAGAGCGTCCCAGGTCGGCTGGATGTCGGACGACCAGAACAGCCCGCCGTAGCGCTGCGAACCGATATAGGCCGCGCGAGCCAGGATCAGGTTGCGCTTGTCGGGCCGGTCGCGGCGCGAACCCTCGGCCACACCTTGGGTGTGCAGCAGCGGGAAGACGTTGTGATAGCGGTCGCCCGAGCCGATGGAATAGAAATAGCCGTCCGGCACGAGATCCGGCTCGGTCTCGTCCAGCCAGAACCAGTCGAAGCCCTTGGAGGCGATATTGTCACGGATCTTGCCCCAGAACCACTCCCGGGCCTGGGGATTGGTGCTGTCGATCAAGGCCCCGGCCCGGTCGCTGCGGAACGCCAGGCCGTCGACGACCTTGCCGTCCTTGTCCTTCAGGAACCAGCCCTTGTCGGCCAGATAATTGAAGTAGCGACCTTCCTTCTCGAAGCGCGGCCAGACGCTGATGATGCTGGAGACGCCGTTGTCGTGCAGCTCCTTGTTCATCGCCGCTGGGTCGGGGAAGTAGGTCGGGTCGATGTCCAGCTGACCCATGCGGGTCCAATGGAACCAGTCCAGCACCATGACGTCGAGCGGATAGCCTCGATCGCGATAGCCCTTGGCGGCGCTCAGGATCTGGGCCTGTGTCTCGTAGCGGGCCTTGGACTGGATGAAGCCGAACGCGGCCTTGGGCGGCAGCGGCGTCACCCCGGTCAGCTTGCGATAGCCGGCGTAGATTTCGTCATAGCTGCCGGTGATCACGAAGAACGACACCCGCTCGCCGACCTGCGACTGCCACAGGGTGCGGCCGTTGACGGCCGGATAGACGTGGGTGTCGGACGGGTTGTCCCACAGGATGCCGTAGCCCTTGCTGGACACCATGAACGGCACGCAGACGGTCTCGCCGTGCGGGGCGTCGTAGAAGTGCTTGCAGTCGATGGTCCGGCCGCGCAGGTCCAGGATGCCTTCCTGGTTCTGGCCCAGGCCGTAGAAGTGCTCGTCCGGGCTGGTCGAGAAGCTGGCGCCGGCTTGGTAGGTCTTCTCGCCGTTGACGACGTGGGGCGAGAGCTCCCAGCCGTTCATCGCCACAAGGTCCGAGCCGTCAGCTTTGCGTACCTTGACCGAGACCGGCGGCAGGGCCGGGGCGAAATAGCGCTCCATCTGCGAGGGCGCGCCGGGCCAGGGCTGGGCCACGACCTCCAGCGACAGGGCGCCGGAGGTGAAGATGTCGGCCCCGGCCTTCTGGTCGTGACGCCAGCCCTTGTCGTCGCTGTCGGCCACGAAGCCATAGCCCGGCGCGGCGGCGGCCAGGTCCTTGTCCTGGCTGATCGTCACCCGGACGATGTTGGGGGCGTAGGTCTCGACCGAGACGTACGAGCCGTTGCGGTCCATGACCGCGGTCGGCGCGGCGATCGCGCTCGTCGCCGTCAGGCCGGCGGTGAAGCTCAGAGCCAGACCCGAGGCCAGTCCCGCCGCCCAGCGCCACGCGCCCGTGTTCGGCCGATCCATCGCTTCCCCCTATGTTACCGCTATCTATTGGCGGCAATCGCTAGAGGCGCGCGGGGACGACGTCAACAAGATTGATATTACTAATGAGCCTAGCCTCGGTTGATCGCCTTGCCGACCAGCGAGATCGCGAAGGCGATCAAACAGACGAAGAACGTGATCTTGGCCAGGCCGCCGGCCACGTCGACGACGAAGCCGAGGATCCCGAACACGATCATCAGGACAAGCAGGATTCCGGCGAGCTTCAGCATGGGCAGATAACGCCGATCATGCGGCAAAGGTTGCCGCTTTATGTCAGACGCTCATGTCCACGAAGTTGGGAACGGCCAGGCCGTTCTTGGCCTGGGCCTTGGCCCCGTCCATGGCTTCCTTGATCTTGGCTTTCACGGCCTCGTCGATCTGCTGGAGCGCCTGGGTGCGCTGGTCGGGCGACATGGCCGCCAGGCTTTCCTCGGTCAGGCCGGCGTTCTTCATCGCCTCGGCCTTCCACGCCTTGAGCTTTTCCTCCCAGGCGTCCTTCTTGGCTTCCTTGGCGAAGGCCACCAGGCCCTTGTCGCGGACCTTGTCCAGGTCGCTGGCGCCTTCCAGAGCCGTGGTGGACGCCTTGGTGGCCGACATCGCCGCCAGCGGGCTCCAGTTCGAATAACCGCCGCCCGAAATCCCCGAGATCGCCATGGTCGTCTCCACTGCCGCGCACTCGACCAGAGGCTTAGCAATGAGCGTGCCAGGATGACGCAGGGACGAGAGGCCAACGAAAACGGCCCCGGAGATTTCCCTCCGGGGCCGTCGTCTTGTGCGTCAGAGACCTGACGCCGGCAGGTCCCCCGCGCCCAACCCCTGAAGGATGGGACGCGAGGAAGTGAATTACTTCACTTGGACCTTGGCGCCGGCTTCGGTCAGCTTCTTGGCGACTTCTTCGGCGACTTGCTTCGAGACGTTTTCAACGACGTTCTGCGGAGCGCCTTCGACCAGGTCCTTGGCTTCCTTCAGGCCCAGGTCCGGACGAACGCCGCGGACTTCCTTGATCACGTTGATCTTCTTGTCGCCGC
>JAGIBE010000062.1:4708-10543 GCA_017744495.1 Caulobacter sp.
GGGTCGCCAGAGCACGCACGCCGGCTTCGTCCAGCACGTTGGTCTGGTCCAGAACGCCACCGACAATCTTGAGCTTGTCGTTTTCTTTGGCGAACTGCACCGCGACCTTCGCGGCGGTGACGGCGTCCGGGCCGTAGGCGATGGCGACCGGACCGGTGAAGAGCGTGTCGCCCTTGTCACCGAGCTTGCCGTCCAGAGCCTTGAGGGCCAGGGTGTTCTTCACAACCTTGATCGCGGCGCCTTCCTTGCGGAGGCGAAGACGAAGGTCGGTCATTTCCGCAACGGTCAGACCCATGTAGTGGGTCACGACGACAGCGCCGGCATCGTTGAACACGCCTTTCAGCGATTCAATCGATTCCTGCTTTTGAGCGCGGTCCATTGCGGTCTCCTACTCAATAACAGCGGCCGGACCATTCCGGCAGCCAAATGCGTGTCACAGGCGGGATCGCTCCCGCACGCGAGTTGCATCAGCCTGTTCCAAGGAAAGTCGGCCGCGTATCTGTCCCGGACTGAAGTCGCGGGTCAGGAGAGCGTCGGCGTCTCTATCCCTGTCTCCCGACGGCGAGGAAGGGCTCTTCCTCGGTTACGGCGTTGGTGACCCCACGCCCCGCAGTTCTCAAACAGGATCACCGCCGAACCGGAGTCCGACGGAGAAGGCGCGGCGTATAGACGGTTTGGGGCGGGAATTCAACACCCGTCGGACCGACGGCGCCTTTCAGGCCTCGAAAGGCCTGCGCCCAAGCCTCGCCTCATGTTACTCTAGAGGCAAGCCTGGAGGCGAGACGACGATGTCCATGGGTTTGGGCCTGATGTTTGGCGCGGCGCTCGGCGCCGTATTCGGCGTCCTCACGAACAACCTGCCGGTCGGCGTCTCTCTGGGGACGGGCCTGGGGCTTGTAGCGGGGACCGCCGTCATGGCCCTGAAGGCGAAGGACAGGACGCCAAGCGCCTAGCAAGGTGCGCCCCCTTTCCCATCCCGGCGGCGGGAAACCCTGGCGCAGCCTCGAATTTCGTCGATAAAGGCAAGATCGACATTCGGGGACCCGCTCATGCACCGCACGTTCGCCGCCGGCCTCGCGGCCCTGATGCTGATCGGCCTGGCCGCCCCGACCTTCGCCGAACCCAAGGCCCCGCCGATCCCCAAGGCGGTCGTCGCCGACCCGCCGCGCGACGCGGCCCATCCGGCCGACATGGCCGCGTTCACGGTCCCGACCGGCGGCGTGGCGGTCAACGCGATCCTGTACCTGGCCTCGGGCGGCCAGCCGCACCCGACCATGCTGGTGCTGCACGGCTTCCCCGGCAACGAGACAAATATCGACCTGATGCAGGCCGTCCGCCGGGCCGGCTGGAACGTGATGCGGATTAACTACCGGGGCTCATGGGGCAGCCCGGGCAAGTTCAGCTTCGCAGGCGCCCGCGCCGACGGCGAGGCGGCGGTGGCCTTCCTGCTCGATCCGGCCAATGTCGCCAAGTACCACATCGATCCCAAGCGCATCGTCGTGGTCGGCCACAGCATGGGCGGCTTCATGGCCGCCGACGCCGCGGCCGCAAATCCCCGCGTGGCCGGGACGGTGCTGATCGACGCCTGGGACATCGGCAAGGAGAAGGCCGGGATCACCAGCCCCGCCGCGCGCAAGGCCGCCATCGAGGGCATGCGCCCCGACACCGTCCCCCTGGCCGGGACCAGCCCCGAACTCTTGGTCAAGGAGATCGAGACCGACGCGGCCAAGCTGGATCTCGAGGCGTTGAGCGCCCGCATCGCCGACCGCCCGCTGCTGCTGATTGGGGCCGAACACGCCGGCGCGCCGACGACCCGCGAACTGGCCGCCGCCGCCCGACAGGCCCAGGCCAAGGCGTTGACCGAAACCTACATGGACACCGATCACAGCTTCTCGGACAGCCGCATCGCCCTGGAGGGCGAGGTGATCCGGTGGCTGGGCCAGTTCGATCCGGCCTCAGCCAAGCCCGGCACGCCGCAGATCCCACTGAAGGCGCCCTATGACGAGAGCAATCCGTTCGCCAAGATTCTGCGCGGCGAGATCGTCGTGCCCAAGGTCTATGAGGACGAGCAAGTGCTGGCCTTCATGGATTACGCTCCGGCCGAGCCGGGCCACGTGCTGGTGATCTCCAAGACCTCCAAGGCCCGTAACATCCTGGAGATTTCGCCCCAGGACCTGTCGCGGATCATGGCCGTGGCCGCCAAGGTGGGCCAGGCGCAGATCGACGGCCTGGGTGTCGAGGGCTTCACGATCGTCCAGAACAACGGCGTCGGCCAAAGCGTGCCGCACCTGCATATCCACGTGATCCCGCGCGTGGCCGGCAAGCCGCTTATGTTCGTCGAAAACGAGAAGGGCGATCCCAAGGCCATCGAGGCCATGGCGGCGAAGATCCGGGCGTCGATGAAGTAGCCGCCCGGCCTCGTCAGACGCCCATCAGGCGCTTGGCCGTCGCGTGCCAGAACGGCGTGCCCCAGAGGGTGTGGACGGCGATCGTGAACGGCGCGGCGACCGCCAGCCAGACCCAATAGGCGCGGTGGACCCGACGGTTGCGGAAGAGGTCCCATAGGAACATCGGCGCGATCGCCAGCAGGACATAGAGGTCGGACGACAGGGGCCCGCCCGGCAGCGTGGTCGGGATCCAGGTGATACGGTCGAAGGCGGCCGGCAGGGCCGCCGCGATCGACAGGATCATCATGCGCTTGTGGAAGCCGGGATCCTTCTGACGCGCCGCGACGCCCAGGAACACCAGGATCGCGAACAGGAACCCGATGCGGAGCTGCAGCAGCATGATGTTCTCGACGATCCCGACCACTTGCGCCATCTGGGCCTTGGCTGGCGGCGGCGCGGCCTGCGCTCCGGCGTAGACCTGGTGGTACATAGTCGGAACGAGGACGAACCCGGCCATCACCAGCGCCGCTGCGAGCACCGCGCCGATCGATCCGAGGACGCGATGCTGCGCGACCCGGCCGGTCGCCACCAGCCAGGTCTGGGTGAGCAGCACCAGCATGTAGCTCCCCATCAGCGCCGCGTGGACGTGCAGCACCGGCGGAAACGGCGGCCGCTGTCCGGCCTGGACCGCGGCCATCTTGCCCAGGGAGTCCGGGATGAAGCCCAGAAACACGATCACGATGAAACTGGCCGCGGTGAACACGTAGATCCAGCGGTCGATGAAAGCCGTACGGTCGCCGGACAACACGTCCGGACGCACACCGCCGACGGCGGGCGCTTCAGAAATAGTGGTCATGGTCCCCTCCGACCCAGATGGCGGGGTCATAACACAATTCAAATAACAATGGTCTTCGATTTTTTTGGGACGACCGGACCGGCCGGCGCGACATCGCCGGACTAAGCCGCTTTCAACCGCCCGATCACCGACCGCGCCGCCGCCACGCCGGTGGCGAAGCAGGCCTGCAGCAGGAAGCCGCCGGTCGGGGCCTCCCAGTCCAGCATCTCGCCGGCCACGAAGACGCCGGGCGCGGCCTTCAGCGCCAGACCGTCCAGGGCGTCGAACGACAGTCCGCCGGCGCTGGAGATCGCCCGGTCCAGGCCCTGCGTCCCGGTCAGGATGATCGGCGCGGCCTTGATCGCCGCCGCCAGGGCGTCGGGCGCGACGGGCAAGGCCACGCCGTGCGCCTCGCGCAGCAGCGCGATCTCGACCGGCGACAGGTGGGCGGCCTTGCGCAGCCAGCTCGACAGCGACTGCCCGCCGCGCGGCTTGGAAAGACGCGCGGTCAGCTGCGCCCGTGGGACGTCGGGCCGCAGATCGATCTCCAGCGTCGCCGAGCCCCGCACTGCGATCGCGTCGCGCAGCGCCGCCGACAGGGCGTAGATCGCTCCGCCCTCCAGGCCGTAGCCCGCCGCCAGGGCGTCGCCGCGCGATGTCCGCCCCTCGAAGCTGAGGGCGACGTTCTTCAGCGGCGATCCGGCGAAGCGCTCCTTGAACAGGTCGGTCCATGCCACTGTGAAACCCACATTGGCGGGACGGAACGGGGTGACGGGCGCACCTCGCGCCGCCAGCAGTGGCGCCCAGGCGCCGTCCGACCCCAGCTTGGCCCAGCTCGCGCCGCCTAGGGCCAGGATCACGGCGCGCGGTCGCACGACGCGCGGACCGTCGAGCGTCTCGAAGGTCAGGTCGCCCGCCGCGTTCCAGCCGGTCCAGGTGGTGCGGAGGTTCAGCCCCACGCCCTGCCCCTCTAGCCGCGCGATCCAGGCCCGCAACAGGGGCGAGGCCTTCAGCGCCTTGGGGAACACCCGGCCGCTTGTGCCGACGAAGGTCGCCTGCCCCAACCCCTCGGCCCAGGCCACGAGGGCGGCCGGGGTGAAGGCCTCCAACATCGGCCGCAGGATCGGCGCGGCCTCGCCGTAGCGCGCCACGAACCGTTCGAAGTCCTCGGAATGGGTCAGGTTCAGTCCGCCGCGCCCGGCCATCAGGAACTTGCGGCCCAGGGTCGGCATGCGCTCGAACACCGCGACCGACAGCCCCGCCGCGCTCAAAGTCTCGGCCGCGATCAGCCCAGCCGGCCCGCCACCGATCACGGCGACGTCTGGAGCTTCGATGGTGGTCACACGGGCTCGATATCGGTCAGGGCGAAGTCGTCGCCTTTGTAGAGGAGCGGGACGCCGTGAACCTTGGCGCAGGCATAGGCGAAGCAGTCGCCCATGTTGAGCCTGGCGGGATGACCGCCCTTGCCGAAACGGGCGTGAGCCTCAAGCGCTAGTCGCCCCTCCTCAACACCGATCTCGACAGTCCTTACCCCGATGGCGGCCTGTAGAGCCGCAAGGCGCGCACTCACGTCCTGCACACTGTCCTGGGTTTCACGCACGACAGCTCGAACCGTCTCCCACGTCGCGATGGCGGAGGTCAGAACGATCTCGGCGTCGGCCAGGACGATCCGCAACTGCTCGCGCTCCGGCTCTCTGAGGATGATGGCCGCCCAGGCCGAGGCATCGACGAACATCAGTCGCCGTTGATCATGTCCATGAAGGCCTTGTCGGCTTTCAGACCCGTGCGCGGCGCCTTGTCGAACTCAGCGAGGATGACGTCCATCCGCGCCAGCTTCTCGGCCTTCGCCCTCTCGCGCGCGGCCAGGGCTTCCGTGGCGGCCAGCTTCACGGTCTCGGTGATGCCAAGCCTGGTCTTCTCGGCCAGCTCTCGCACCAACGCGTCGGTCTCAGGATCACGGACGTGGAAGGGCATCGGAAAACTCCGTCTAGACCGACTATAACATCGGCTAGCCGCCCCACCAACCGTCACCCCAAACGCAAAGCGGGCGCTGGATCACTCCAGCGCCCGCTCGCTAACTCAAAAGTCCAGGAGGCTTAGGCGTTGACCGAAGCCACGTCGACCTTGAAGCCCGGGCCCATCGTCGACGACAGGCCGATGCGCTTCACGTAGACGCCCTTGGCGCCCGACGGCTTGGCGCGGTTCAGCGCTTCGACCAGGGCCTTGACGTTGACCAGCAGGGCTTCGTCCGAGAACGAGATCTTGCCGATGCCGGCGTGAACGATACCGGCCTTTTCGACGCGGAACTCGACCGCGCCGCCCTTGGCGTCCTTCACGGCTTGGCCGACGTTCGGGGTCACGGTGCCGACCTTCGGGTTCGGCATCAGGCCGCGCGGGCCCAGCACCTTACCGAGGCGACCGACCAGGGCCATTCGGTGCCCTCGATGCAGCTCGGTGAACCGGGCCCGGACGAGGCGACGCTGCTGCGCATGCTGGCCTCGGCGGTGCGCGTGCCCGACCACGGCAAGCTGGTGCCGTTCCGTTTCCTGCGCATCGCCGGCAATGCCCGCCATGCGCTGGGCGCCTTCCTCGCCGAGCGAGCGGTGCAGCGTG
>JAGIBE010000063.1 GCA_017744495.1 Caulobacter sp.
CTGTCCGGCCGCACCCAGGACGTGAACCTGAACGCCATCGCCAAGTACCTGGCCACCTACGGCGTCGACCTGGCCGAGGCCCGCGTGGTGCCCGACGTCGAGCAGGAGATCATCGACGCGGTCAACGCCCTGCGCACCAAGTACGACTACCTGATCACCACCGGCGGCATCGGCCCCACCCACGACGACATCACCGCCGATTCGGTGGCCAAGGCCTTCGGCGTCACCGCGCCCGAGCATCCCGAGATCATGGCCATGCTGCGCGAGCGCTGGGGTGAGCCCAACGCCGCCCGGCGGCGCATGGCCCACGTGCCGGAAGGCGGGACGCTGGTGAAGAACCCGGTGCAGGGGCCGCCCGGCTTCCAGAAGGAGAACGTCTTCGTCCTGGCGGGCGTGCCGGCGATCATGCGCGGCATGCTGGACGACGTCGGTCCGCGTCTGCGCACCGGGGCGGTGGTGATCAGCCGCACGGTGCGGGTCACCGGCACCGGCGAGGGCACGATCGCCGCGCCGCTGGAGGCGGTGGCCAAGGCCCATCCGGACCTGTCGATCGGCAGCTATCCGTTCTTCGCCCCGCCCGACCTCTACGGCGCCAGCCTGGTGATCCGCGGCCGCGACCCGGCCGAGGTCGACGCGGCGGTGGAGGAGCTGGTGGCCGTGCTGACCGAGGCGGGGGTCAAGGGAATCGAGCGGCTGGAGGCCGGGGCTCCCTAGGCCACGTCCGCCGTCTCGTCCGGTTCAACCAGGGTCTTGGCCACCGTCAGGACGGTCTTGCGGCCCTTGGGCGTGGCCTGGCTGTAGGCGCGCAGCAGGTCGATCGCGCCGGGCGTCGAGAGGGCCGTCAGCATGGCCACGTCCTGCTCGGCCAGGACATTCTCGCCCACCAGACTGCCCACCGTGGTCTGCAGCTTGGCGGCGATGCGCACCAGCATCGAGGCCGAGACCCGGTTCGTCCCCCGCTCGTACTTCTGGACCTGCTGGAAGGTGAGGCCGAGGACCTGGGCCAGTTCGTCCTGGCTGATCTTCATGTGCCGGCGCTGCACCCGGATGCGGGCGCCGACCGCGACGTCGATGGGATCTGGATTGGCCGGCGTGTTCAAGGCGCGCGCCCCACTCAGAGGGTGACGATGCGAAAACTATCCGCCCGGCCCTGAGCGCCCGCAATGCATTCTTGCACCGTTTGCGCGCGCCTAGCGGGCGAACGGGAACGGCGAGAGCGACTTGCTGTTCTCCTCGACCAGCAGGGTGCGGTTGATCGGCGCCGCCGCGCGCTGCGGACAGGCCGGGCGCTCGCAGATCCGGCACGAGGGGCCGATCTCGACGGCGATCGGGTTGGCGATGTCCAGCCCGCGCGCCTGGACCAGCTTGCCGGCGTATTTCAGCTCGCAGCCCAGGCCCACGACCAGCTCGTCCTCCAGCCCGGAATGCAGGCCGGAGACTCGCCGAACCGTGCGCGACAGGGTGAAGTAGCGCTCGTTGTCCGGCGTCTCGATCACCTGGGTGATGATGCGGCCCGGAGTCTTGAAGCTGTCGTGGACGTTCCAGCGCGGGCAGGCCCCGCCGAAGCGCGAAAAGGGGAACGGCCCGGCCGCGAAGCGCTTGGAGATGTTGCCCGCCGCGTCCAGCCGCATCATGAAGAACGGCACGCCGCGCGAGCCCGGCCGGCCCAGGGTGGTCAGGCGCTGGGCGGCCTGTTCGTAGCTGACGCCGAAGCGCGGCCGCACCCGCTCGATGTCGTAGCCTGAGGTCTCCATGGCCGCCAGGAACGGCTCGTAGGGCATCATGATCGCCGCGGCCAGGTAGCCGTCCAGGAAGACCTTGAGCAGTTGGCGGGTGGCGCGGTCGGGGGCGTTGAAGCGGTCGGTCAGATCGGTCAGCACCTGGCCGCCTTCCATCAGGCCCAACTGATAGCACATGCCGAAGATGCGGCTGGCCGGGGCCAGGGTCTCCGACAGCATCAGGCGCTTGCGGTGGTGGTCGTAGCGGCGCAGCGAGCCGGTCATCACCTCGACCGGCATGACCCGGCACTGGACGCCGTACTCTTTCAGCAGCCGCTCGCGCACGGCGGGGCCCAAATCCTGCGGATCGGCCTTCAGCTTGGCGACGATCGACTCGGCTAGCGTCTCCAGCTCGGCGAAGTGGTTTCGCTGGGCGCCGACCAGGTCGCGGACCCAGTCGGTCGGCGACTGGCCCGAGGCCGGCCCCGCCCCGTCCGGTCGCTCGAAGGCGCCCAGGTCGATCAGGCGGCCGCGATCCAGATAGGCGCGGTAGAGGCGGGTGACGGCCTCGGCCAGGCCCGGCGACAGCTCGGCCACCTCGGCGGCCTCGTGCCGGCCGATGCCGAGATCGGCGAACATCTTGTCGGCCAGCACCTCCTCCAGCCCGGCGCCGCCGCCGGGGTCGTCGGCCGACAGGCTGCGCAGGTCCAGGTCATAGGCGTCGGCCAGGCGCAGCAGGATCTGGGCCGTCACCGGCCGCTGGTTGCGCTCCAGCAGGTTCAGATAGCTGGGAGAAACGCCCAGCTCCTCGGCCATGCGAGCCTGGGTGACGCCCAGGTCGCGCCGCAGCCGCTTGAGCCGGCCACCGAGGAAGAGCTTCTTGTCCTGCTTTTTGTCGAGCGTCGCCATTTCGTCAATTTGTCACGAATTTACAGAAATTACAAAGTCGATCTTTGACAAATTGGCTTCAATAGGTTCGACCGTTTCGGCGGCGCCGCGTTAGGTCCCCAACGACACGTTTTCCTTGGCCCGCAAGGCTTCCCGCCCCGGGCCCCGAAGTTGGGATCGAATGACGATGACGCAGCGCAAGACCTATGCCGACCACCGCGACGCCCTGCTGGCGCGCTATCCTAACGGCGTCGCGCCGGGCGGGGTCGACATCGACGACATCATCCAGCTGAAGCTGCAGAACACCTTCGCGACCCACCTCGACATCGCCCGGGCCATGGCCCCGGTCATGCGCGCCGACATGGCCGCCTACGACGCCGACAGCTCCAAGTTCACCCAGTCGCTGGGCTGCTGGTCAGGCTTCCACGCCCAGCAGATGATCAAGTCGGTCAAACGCCTGCGCGGCACGACCAAGGGCGCCTACGTCTATCTGTCGGGCTGGATGGTCGCGGGTCTTCGCAACCGCTTCGGCCACCTGCCGGACCAGTCGATGCACGAGAAAACCTCGGTCGTCGATCTGATCAACGAGATCTACGTCTCGCTGCGCCAGGCCGATGAAGTGGCCATCAACGACCTGTTCAAGGCCCTGCGCACGGCGCGCGAAGCCGGCGATCAGGTCGCCGAACAGGCCGCGATCAAGGCCATCGACAACTTCGAAACCCACGTCGTTCCGATCATCGCCGACATCGACGCCGGCTTCGGCAACGAGCACGCGACCTATCTGCTGGCCAAGGAGATGATCAAGGCCGGCGCCTGCTGCCTGCAGATCGAGAACCAGGTCAGCGACGCCAAGCAGTGCGGCCACCAGGACGGCAAGGTCACCGTGCCGCGCGAGGACTTCATCGAGAAGCTGCGCGCCTGCCGCCTGGCCTTCGAGGAACTTGGCGTCGACGAGGGCGTCATCGTCGCCCGCACCGACAGCCTGGGCGCGGGTCTGACCCAGAAGATCCCGGTCAGCCAGGAGCCGGGCGACCTGGCCTCGGACTACATCAAGTGGCTGAAGACCGAGCCGGTCACGCCTGAGAACCCGCTGCGCGACGGAGAACTGGCGATCATGAAGGACGGCGCGTTCGTCAAGCCGGTGCGCATGCCCAACGGCCTGTTCGCCTTCCAGGACGGCACCGGCCGCCAGCGCGTCATCGAGGACTGCATCGCCAATCTGACCCAGGGCGGCGCCGACCTGCTGTGGATCGAGACCGACACCCCGAATGTCGACGAGATCGCCTCGATGGTGAACGAGATCCGCAAGGTCGTGCCGAACGCCAAGCTGACCTACAACAACTCGCCGTCGTTCAACTGGACGCTCAATCTGCGCAAGCAGGTCCGCGACCAGTGGATCGCCGAGGGCAAGATCCACAAGGACAGCTATCCGGAAGGCAACGCCCTGATGTCGGCCGAGTACGACGGCACCGATCTGGGCCGCGAGGCCGACGAACGCCTGGCCCGCTTCCAGGTCGACATCTCGGCCCGCGCCGGGGTGTTCCACAACCTGATCACCCTACCGACCTTCCACCTGACCGCCAAGAGCGTGGACGAGCTGTCGCGCGGCTACTTCGGCGAGGACCGCATGCAGGCCTACGTCAACACCGTGCAGCGCGAGGAAATCCGCCGCGGGGTGTCGGCCGTGAAGCACCAGCACGAGGTCGGCTCGGACCTGGGCGACACCTTCAAGGAAATGGTCGCCGGGGAACGAGCTCTGAAAGCCGGGGGGCACGCCAACACCATGAACCAGTTCGCGGCCGAATAGCCGCGGACCTTCATCAACCTTCCCATCAACCCCGATCAAAGGATCCGTCCCATGACCGCCACGCAATTCGCTCCCGCCGCCATGCCCGACTCCACCGACCAGCAACGGGCGGTCGATCGAGTGGCCGAGGCCGCGCACCGCCTCAACGAGGCGGTCCAGCGGGCCATCGCGGCCGGCTATTCGGTCGAACTGGTGCGCACCTCGCGTCACCACGACGGCGCCGGCAACTGGGGCGACCAGATCGTCCCGACCGTCCGGGCCGGGGGGCAGAACGGCGCCGCCTAAGAAGCGCCCGCTCCCAACACCACGTGCACTTCATCTAGTATCCATGCGGCTTCCCGGGGCGAGCGCCTCGGGAAGCCCTTCCGACCACGGGAATTCCTCATGCCGCTCGACGTCGCCGCCCACATCCAGATCACCGGCCCTGTCGAGGGGCGCGCCGTAGAGGTGCTCACCCCCGAAGCCCTGGACTTCGTGGCCGACCTGCACCGCCGCTTCGACGCTCGTCGCCGCGCGCTGCTGGAAGCCCGCCAGGCGCGTCAGGTCCGCTTCGACGCCGGCGAGCTGCCCGACTTCCTGGCCGAGACCTCGCACGTTCGCGAAGCGGACTGGAGCGTCGCTCAGGTCCCGGCCGACCTGCTGGACCGCCGCGTCGAGATCACCGGTCCGGTCGACCGCAAGATGATCATCAACGCCCTGAACTGCGGGGCCAAGGTGTTCATGGCCGACTTCGAGGACGCCACCGCCCCGACCTGGGCCAATGTCGTCGAGGGCCAGGTCAATCTGAAGGACCGCTGGGCGGGCGAGCTGACCCATGTCGATCCCAAGTCCGGCAAGTCGTACGCCATGGGCCCGATCCCGGCGGTGCTGAAGGTGCGCCCGCGCGGCTGGCACCTGATGGAGCGCCACATGGAGGTCGACGGCCAGGCCGTGGCCGGGGCGCTGTTCGACTTCGGCCTCTACGCCTTCCACAACGCCAAGGCGGCCATCGCCGCCGGTTCGGGCCCGTACTTCTACCTGCCCAAGCTGGAGAGCCACCTGGAGGCCCGCCTCTGGAACGAGGTATTCCTCCGAGCCCAGGAGGTGCTGGGTTTGCCCGTCGGCACGATCAAGGCCACCGTGCTGATCGAGACGATCCCGGCCGCCTTCGAGATGGACGAGATCCTGTTCGAGCTGAAGGACCACATCGTCGGCCTCAACTGCGGCCGCTGGGACTACATCTTCTCGTTCATCAAGCGCCTGGGCCGCACGCCCGCCTTCCTGACGCCGGACCGCTCGGCCATGGTCATGGGCAAGGC
>JAGIBE010000064.1:0-888 GCA_017744495.1 Caulobacter sp.
GGCCAAGGTCGAGACCGTGATGTCGGTGGTGACCGGGGCCCTGGAAGTCGAACGCCGCGAAAAGCGCATCGGCTCGGCGCTGGAGGCGGCGCCGGTCGTCCACGTCGCCGACGCCGGGCTGCTGGCCGCCTTCGAGGGCCTGGACGCCGCCGAGGTGTTCCGCACGTCGGCCGCGACCCTGGTCGCCGGTGAAGGCGGCGCGTTCACGACCGACGAGGTCAAGGGCGTGTCGGTGGATCCCAAGCTGGCCGAGGGGAACAAATGCGCCCGCTCGTGGCGCATCCTGCCAGAAGTGGGAACCGATGCCCGCTATCCGGAGCTTAGCCTTCGCGACGCTGAAGCTGTGGCCTACTGGGACGCGCAGAATAACTAGCCCCCTTCCCCCTTGATGGGGGAAGGGTCGGGGATGGGGGTGACGCGGCGACGGCCGTGCTTACGATGACCGCCGCATCACCCCCACCCTACCCTCCCCCATCAAGGGGGAGGGAAGAACGGAGAGGCCTTTGAACATCACTCGCCTGGGCTGGACCGCCTACGCCATCGCCGCCGCTACCGTGGTCTTGGACCAGATCAGCAAGCTCTGGATCCTGGGCATGCTGGGTCGCGAGCAGGGTTCGTCCCTGCCGCTGCTGGGGCCGATCCACCTGACCATGGTCCATAACTACGGCATGAGCTTTGGCCTGCTGCGCGGCAACGACTGGGGCCGCTGGCTGCTGACGGGCTTCTCGATCATCGTCGTGATCGGCCTGGCCTGGTGGGCGCGCAAGGCGACCAAGCTGCTGCCGACCATCGGGATCGGCATGATCATCGGCGGGGCCATCGGCAACAACCTGATCGATCGGGTGCTGTATGGCTATGTCGTCGACTTCATCGACGTCTCGCGCCTGT
>JAGIBE010000064.1:902-6552 GCA_017744495.1 Caulobacter sp.
CCTGCACTTCCCCTGGGTGTTCAACGTCGCCGACTCGGCGATCTCGATCGGGGTCTGCCTGCTGCTGCTGGACAGCTTCGTGTCCGAGGAAAAGAAGCTGGCCAATCCCGACGGGCACGGGCTCTGACGGTACGAAAGCGCCCTAAGCTGGCCACGATCTGAACTAAGATTGGCGCCCGGCCTCGGATGTCGTATCGAGAGCGTCCGAATTTACACGGCCCGGGGGGCCGCTGGAGCACGTTCATGAGTTTCTATCGGGTCGCGACCCTGGGCGTTCTGGCCTCCGTGGCCGCCATGGGCCTCGCCGGCTGCCAGTCCACGTCCAAGGCGCTGGGCATGAGCAAGGTGGTTCCTGACGAATTCCGCGTGGTCACCAAGGCCCCGCTGGTGGTGCCGCCCGACTACAGCCTGCGTCCGCCCGCCCCCGGCGAGCCGCGCCCGCAGGAGCTGCAGCCCGAAAGCGCCGCGCGCCAGGCCCTGATCGGCCAGAGCAACGCCGCCGGCCGCTCGGACGGCGAGAAGCTGCTGGTCTCCAAGGCCGGCGTCGAAAAGGCCGACCCGCTGATCCGCTTCGTCGTCGACGACGAGAACGGCGACCTGGCCCACAAGGACGAGAGCTTCGCCCAGAAGGTCATGTTCTGGAAGAAGGGCGACAAGACCGCCGCCCCGACCGCGTCCGAGACCGGCGCCACCGACGCCACCCCGGTCGACGCCGCCACCGAAGAGGCCCGCCTCAAGGAACTGACCGGCAACGGCACGATCGTCATCGCGCGTGAGAAGGAATCGAAGATCAAGCTGCCGGGCCTGTAGGGCCGGGTTTTGATCTGGTGAGATTGGAAAGGCCCGAGGGAAACTTCGGGCCTTTTTCTTTTCACCCTCTCCCGGAGGGAGAGGGCGGGGCCCGCCGCGCAGCGGTGGGAGGGTGAGGGGTTACACCCTCGCCGACTTCACACGAACGCCCTGCCGGCCCGCCGTCCGACGTTTTAACCCCTCACCCTCTCACGCCTTGCGCGGGTCCCTCCCTCTCCCTCTGGGAGAGGGTTCATTCCCCCGGCGTCGAGACTTCGAACCCCCGCACCCGCATCTGGTCCAGCACCCCGCCCTTGGCCACCAGGCTGCGGATCCCATAGACCGCCACCGCGTGCCCCTGCGTCTTCATCGCCGCGCTCAGGGCCTCGATCTCGTCGCGGGTCCCCTTGCGCTCGACGTCCGCCATGCCCGGCAACGCAGCAGGCAGCGCTGGAAGTTGCGAGGACCGGCGATCGCCCCGCGCACGTCGCCGCGCGCCCAGGCCCGGGCGGCGGCGCGGGCGGCCTCGGGACCGGCGTTGACCTCGTCCAGCACGCCCTCCAGGCAGATCAGCCCGGCCTCGCGCGAGTGCTCGCGTACGGCGGTCTTGATCACCGGCATGGCCTTGTAAGTCGCCGCCGGGCGCGCCTTCAGCCCGTGCTTGCCGGCCAGCCGCCCGATCGTGCGCTCGGGCTCGGCCGTCTCCAGGCGCACGGACTTGCGGTAGTCGCCGGCGATCATGATCCCCGCCCCCAGCGGGCTCCAGCCCTTCGTAGGTGTCTGGGCTCTTGCCCAGGGTGGCGCGGGCCTTGGCCAGCTTGGGCGCGAGGTCGCCGGCCGAGACGGCCAGCGGCTCCTTGGACTTCAGCTTGCCGCGCAGGGCCAGGGCGGCCGGCAGGTCGCCGATCCCGGCCTTGCCCTCCGGCGGCAGGATCACCGCGAAGGCGCCGTCCAGCCGATGGTCCAGCACGCCGGTGTCCCAGGCCTGGCCCTTGGGCAGGGACTGCAGCACGCCCAGCATGTAGATCGTGGTGTCGCCGTCCGAGATCCGCCACCAGGCCGGGCCGGGCAGCTTGGCGCTGACCACCAGAGCCTCGACGACGTTGGCGTCGGGGTCGTCGAGAGCCGGCGGGGTCTGGGCTTGGGCGGGGATGGCGAGCGCGAGGGCGGCCGCGGTTGTCAGGATCGCCAGTCGCCGCATGCTCTCACCTTTCCAGTCCGTCTGTCCCTTCCCCTTGCGGGGAGGGTGGCCCTGGCGGAGCCAGGGTCGGGTGGGGCTTGATGACTCCGAAGGTTAGCCCCCGTCCACCACACTGCACCGATCCCCCACCCGTCGGCTTCGCCGACACCCTCCCCACAAGGGGGAGGGACAGGGCGTCTATCACTCCCCCGGCGTCGCCACCGTGACCCCCTTGGCGCGCAGCTGGTCCAGCACCCCGCCCTGAGCCAGCAGCGAGCGCAGCTCGATCACCGCCACCGCCTTGCCGGGGTCCTTCAGCGCGCTCGAAATGGCCCGAACCGCGTCGTCCTGGCCCTCGCGCAGCTCGCGAGCGATCGACGGGGTCGAGGCCAGGCAGCGGGAGAAGCCTCGGTCGGCCGAGACCACCTCGCGCACCTCGCCCCGCGCCCAGCGCTCGGCCGTGGCCTTGATCCCGCCCTCGCCGCTCTCGGCCTGGCGCAACCCCGCGTCCAGGCACAGCTCCTGCAGCGGCTGGGGCGCGTCGCCCAGGGTCTTGATGGCGCCCACCAGGCTGTAGCCAGGCAGGTTCTGGATGCGCGGACGCTTCTCGATGTCCTTGCTCTTCGCGATCTCGCGAATCCGGTCGGTCGCCCCGCCCAGGCTGATCGAGATGTTGCCGTCCTGGGAATTGGCCACCACGAAGCCGGCGAAGGCGGGCTTCACATCGTCCATGCTGTCGGGCTTCTCCTTCATCGCCACGAGCCGCGCCTCGAGCCGCGCCCGAAGGTCGGGCGGCAGGGTCTCGCGCATGGGCCGTTGGCTGAGGAAATAGCGCTTGCCGCCCAGGGCCAGGCTGACGATGCGGACCACGCTGACCTCGGCTTCCTGGCCCATGATCAGCACGTTGGCGCCGTCCAGCCGGCGGCGCAGCACCGAGTCGTCGACCTTCAGGTCGCCCGGGACCATGGCCGGCACGCCCAGCACATAGACGGTGGTGTCGGCGTCGCTGACCTTCCACCAGGCCGGCCCCGGCAGGCGCGCATTGACCACCAGCTCCTCGACCATGTTGGCCTCGGGGTCGACCTTGTGCAGGTCGATCGGACCGGAGGCGTCGACGGCCTGCTGGGCGAAGGCGGCGGCGGGCGCGGAAAGCATGAGGCCCAAGGCGACCATGGGGGCGACCGCGGGAGCGGTCAGGGCGGCGGCGAAGCGGAACGGCGTCACTATCTGTGTGTCTCCAGCCGTGGGCGGAATCGATCTAGGATGATCGGTCTTCCACAGTTGGAAGCGGCCAAGCTGGGCCGTCAAATTACCATGCTGCAATGCTTTGCCCCACAAGGGCTCAGCGCTCGAAAGCCCGCCCGATGCCGATCCGCCGCCTGCCGCCCGAGACCGTCAACCGCATCGCCGCCGGCGAGGTGGTGGAACGTCCCGCCAGCGCCATCAAGGAACTGGTCGACAACGCCATCGACGCCGGCGCCACCCGCATCGAGGTCGAGGCCCACGGCGGCGGCCTGACCCGCATCCTGGTGGCCGACGACGGCTGCGGCCTCTCGGCCGAGGAACTGCCGGTCGCCATCGAGCGCCACGCCACCTCCAAGCTGGCGCCCGACGAGGACGGCCTTTGGGACCTGCTGCGCATCCACACCATGGGCTTCCGGGGCGAGGCTCTGCCCTCGATCGGCTCGGTGGCGCGCCTCTCCATCGCCTCGCGCGCCAAGGGCCACAAAGACGCCTTCTCGATCCTGGTCGAGGGCGGCAGCGTCGGCGAGGTCTCGCCCGCCGCCTTCGCCGGCGACCACGGGGCGCGGATCGAGGTGCGCGACCTCTTCTACGCCACCCCCGCCCGGCTGAAGTTCATGAAGTCCGAGCGCGCCGAGGCCCTGGCCATCACCGAGGAGCTCAAGCGCCAGGCCATGGCCCACGAAGCCGTCGGCTTCAGCCTGGACATCGACGGCCGCCGCATCCTGCGCCTGCCGCCCGAACATCCCGGCCCGCAGGGGCGCCTGGCCCGCCTGTCGGCCGTGCTGGGCCGCGACTTCCACGACAACGCCCTGGAGATCGACCAGACCCGCGACGGCGTGCGCCTGTCCGGCTTCATCGGCCTGCCTACCTACAACCGCGGCAACGCCGCCCACCAGTACCTGTTCGTCAACGGCCGCCCAGTGCGTGACCGGCTTCTCCAGGGCGCGCTTCGAGCGGCCTATGCCGACTTCCTGGCCCGGGACCGCCACCCGACAGCGGCGCTCTATGTCACGCTCGAGCCCACCGAGGTCGACGTCAACGTCCATCCGGCCAAGGCCGAGGTGCGGTTCCGGGATCCGGCCCTGGTGCGCGGCCTGATCGTCGGCGGCCTGCGCCACGCCCTGGCGGCGGCCGGCCACCGCGCCTCGACCACCACGGCGGCGAGCGCGCTGGACGCCATCCGGGCGCAGAGCATGGTCCCGCCCTCAGCTTTCCAAGGCGGGGGCGGCGGCTACGGCAGCTATCAGCCCGGCCCCTCCCCGGCCGGCTTCTCAGCTTGGCAGGCGGGCGGCTGGACGCGGCCCGCGCCCCAGGTGCTGCCGGGCCTGTCGGACGTCTCGGCCCGCCATGAGGCCGCGCCCGAGGCGGTCTACGCCACGCGCGCCGAGACCTTCGGGAGCGGTGACGGCGGCGTCGCCGAGGCGGTGCGCGAGGCCGCCTTCGGCGGCTACGACGCCCCGCCCAACGTCGCCTATCCGGGCCCCGAGCATGTCCACGGCTCCGCCCCGGCGTTCGACCCCGTCGACTTCCCGCTGGGCGCGGCCCGGGCCCAGGTGCACGAGACCTACATCGTCGCCCAGACCCGCGACGGCGTGGTCATCGTCGACCAGCACGCCGCCCACGAGCGCCTGGTCTACGAGCGCATGAAGGGCGAGATGGCCGCCGGCGGCGTCGCCCGCCAGACCCTGCTGCTGCCCGAGGTGGTCGAACTGGACCCCGCCGAGGCCGAACGCGTCGTCGCCCGGTCGGAGGAGCTGGCCGCCCTGGGCCTGGTCATCGAAAGCTTCGGTCCCGGCGCCGTCCTGGTCCGCGAGACCCCGGCCCTGCTGGGCAAGACCGACGCCGCCGGCCTGGTCCGCGACATCGCCGACGACCTGGCCGAGAACGGCCAGGCCCTGGCCCTGAAGGAGCGGCTGGAGGAAGTCTGCTCCACCATGGCCTGCCACGGCAGCGTGCGGGCGGGACGGCGGCTCAACGCGGTGGAGATGAACGCCCTGCTGCGCGAGATGGAGGCCACGCCGCACTCCGGCCAGTGCAACCACGGCCGGCCGACTTATGTGGAGCTGAAGTTGGCGGATATTGAGAGGCTGTTTGGGAGGCGGTAGGAGGAGCCTCTACCCAATCGCCCTCGAAAAACACGTTTCAGGGTTGCAACTGTCAAGTTGCAAAACCCCGTCGCTAGCGTTCATATGCGCGAAGAGGACGCTGTGCAGACACCATCAAATTGGATCGAACTGGGAAGACGCGGAGCATTCACCACAACGCAGGTTGCGGTGCTGCTCGGTGTTGAGCCTTCGCGGGTCGCATCTTGGCTAACCGGAAACCCGCCGTTGATCGTGTCGGATTTGCCATCAGTGGCAGGGCGAATAGCGCTGTCTTTCGATGGCTTAGTAGAGGCCAGAGCGATCAATTATCTGCTCGCTGAGGGTATACCTC
>JAGIBE010000065.1:0-5318 GCA_017744495.1 Caulobacter sp.
GTCGATGACCACGGTCGGGGCGATCGAGAAGGCGGCGGTGCGCGACAGCTCCGCGCCGCGCCGGGGCTCGACGGCGATCGGCTCGCCGCGGCCGGCGGCCTCCAGGGCGTCGGCCAGGCGTCGTAGGGCCCGGGGGTTTTCGCAGCCCAGGGCCGCGCCGGTCACATCCTGCACATGGAAGACGTCCAGGGCTTGGCCCTGGCGCGAAGTGAAAACCCGGGCGCCGACGACATTTCCGCCCAAAGAGGAGATTGCAAGAGCGAGGTCGGCGAACAGGCCGCGACGGTCCTTGGCGGCGACGACGATCTCGGCGGCGTTGGCGCCGACCGGCACCCGGCCCTCGGCGGCGGCCCCGCCCTGGATGGCCGCGCGGCGGGCCAGTTCGGCGTGGGCCTTGAGGTCGTCCTGCGAGAAGGCGCCGAAATAGGCCGCCTCCATCGCCTGGGCCCAGCCCTTGGCGGCGGGATCGGCCTGAACCAGCAGATCACGGGCCTGTTCGGCGGCGGCTTCCTGGTGGCGCTGGACGCTGGCGGCGGCGTCGCTGCCGCGACCGCCCCGGAACACCGCCTCGGTGGCGTTGTAGAGCTCGCGCAGCAGCTGGCCTTTCCAGCCGTTCCACACGCCCGGACCCACGGCCCGGATGTCGGCCACGGTAATGACCAGCAGCAGGCGCAGGCGCTCGGGGTTCTCGACGATGCGGGCGAAGGCGGCCACGGTGCCGGGATCGGCCACGTCGCGCTTCTGGGCGAAGTCGCTCATGACCAGGTGGTTCTCGACCAGCCAGGCCACCAGCTCGACCTTGGTCCGGTCCACGCCCAGGCGCTCGCAGGCGCTGCGGGCGCTGCGGGCCCCGGCCTTCTCCTGGCCGCCGACCCCGCCCTTGCCGGTGTCGTGCAACAGCATGGCCAGGAACAGGGCCTCGCGATCCTCGATCAGCGGCATGATCGAGACGGCCAGCGGGTGATCGTCGACCAGGCGACCGGCGGCCATGTCGCCGATCAGGCCCACGGCCCGCAGGGTGTGCTCGTCCACCGTGTACGAGTGGTACATGTTGAACTGCATCTGGGCCACGACCCGCCCGAACTCGGGGATGAACCGACCCAGCACGCCGGCGTCGTTCATCAGGGTCAGAGTGCGGTAGCTGCGCTTGCCGTAGGCCAGCAGATCGAGGAACACCCGGGTCGCCAGCGGGTCGCGGCGGACCTTCGAGGTGATCAGGTGCAGGTTGCGGGTCACCGCCGTGAAGGCGTCCGGATGCAGGTCCAGGTCGCGGTCGTCGGCGGTCTTGAACAGGCGGATCAGGTTGACCGGGTCGGCCTCGAACACCTGCGGGCCGTCGATGTTCAGCCGGCCGCCGTCCTCGTAGAAGCCGGCCACGTCCAGGGCCTTGCGCTTGGGCTTGCCGCCGCCGGGCAGGAAGCGCGAGATGCCCTTGGGCTCGTGCTTGAAGTGCTCGGCCTCCAGCTTGGCCGAGAAGGCGCGGGTGAGGGCCCCGACCTCCTTGGCCACCAGGAAGTAGCGACGCATGAAGCGCTCCACCGCCGGCGCGTCGCCCCGGTCGCCGTAGCCCATGCGGCGGGCGATCTCGGGCTGCAGGTCGAAGGTCAGGCGCTCTTCCGGCCGGCCGGTGGCGAAGTGCAGGTGGGCGCGCACGGCGTGCAGGAAATCGAAGGCGCGAATGAAGCCCTTGGCCTCGCGGCGATCGAAGACCTCCAGCTTGAACACGTCCTCCGGCCGATCGACCGGATGCAGGTACTCGGCGATCCACATCAGAGTGTGCAGGTCGCGCAGGCCGCCCTTGCCCTCCTTGACGTTGGGCTCGACCATGTAGCGGCTGGCGCCGGCCCGGGCCTGACGGTCGTCGCGCTCCTTGAGTTTGGCGGCCACGAACTGGGCGCCGGTGCCCTTCATGACATCGTCGCGGAAGCGCTTCTGCAGGTCCTTGGCCAGGCGCTCGTCGCCGGTCAGGCGGCGGGCCTCCAGGATCGAGGTGCGGATCGTGTAGTCTTCCTTGGAGAGCTTGACGCACTCCTCAACGGTCCGCGAGGCGTGGCCGACCTTGAAGCCCAGGTCCCACAGCGCATACAGCATGTACTCGATCACGCTCTCGGCGTGCGGCGTCTGCTTGTAGGGGCGCAGGAAGAGAAGATCGATGTCCGAGAACGGCGCCAGGGTGCGGCGGCCGTAGCCGCCCACGGCCAGCAGGCACAGGCGCTCGCCCTCGGTCGGGTTGCGGGCCCGGAACACGTGGACGGTGGTGAAGTCGTAGAGGGCGGTGATCACCTCGTCGGTGACGCCGCTGAGCAGGCGGGCCGTCTCCAGGCCGCCGGCCCCGTTCTCCAGCCGCTCCTTGGCGATCATCCGGCCGCGGAACAACGCCTGCTTCAGGATCTCGATGGCGCGGGCCCGCTGGCCGGCCTCGTCGCCGATCAGGTCGAGGGCGGCGGCCGACAGGCGCGCGCGCAGGGCGTGACCGTCAACGACGTGTTCCAGAGGCGTGGGGCGAAGGCGACGGGGCATGGAACCAATATAGGGCTACGAAGACGCGCCTTCACTATACGAACTCAGGTCTTGAGAAGAGCCTTAAGGCGGTAAAGCGCGTCCAGGGCCTCGCGCGGGCTCATACCGTCGACGTCCAGCTCTTCCAGCGCCGCGTCGGTGCGGCTGGGCGCCGCTTGAACGGGCGCCACGGGAGCGGCGGCGGCGAACAAGGGCAGCTCGTCCAGCTTGGCCGGCGATTCGGTCTTGCTCTCCAGGCGGTCCAGGACCTCCTTGGCGCGGGCCACGACCTGCGGCGGTACGCCGGCCAGCTTGGCCACCTGGACGCCGTACGAGCGGTCGGCGGGCCCCTCGGCGGCCTCGTGCAGGAAGACGAGGTCCCCGTTCCATTCCTTGGCCCGCAGGCTGAGGTTGGAGACGTGGGCCATCCGCGTCTCCAGCGTGGCCAGCTCGTGATAGTGCGTGGCGAACAGGGCGCGGCAGCGGTTGACGTCGTGCAGGGCCTCGGCGCAGGCCCAGGCAATGGCCAGGCCGTCATAGGTGGCCGTGCCCCGGCCGATCTCGTCCAGGATCACCAGGCTCCGCGGGCTAGCCTGGGTCAGGATGGCGGCGGTCTCGACCATCTCCATCATGAAGGTCGAGCGGCCGCGGGCCAGGTCGTCGCCGGCCCCGACGCGGCTGAACAGGCGGTCGACCACGCCCAGGCGCAACGACTTGGCGGGCACGTAGCAGCCCGACTGGGCCAGGATGGCCAGCAGGGCGTTCTGGCGCAGGAAGGTCGACTTACCGGCCATGTTCGGGCCGGTGACGATCGACAGTCGCGCCCCGACCTCGCCGGCCGCGTCCAGGCGGCAGTCGTTGGGGGTGTAGGGGTCGCCGGCGCGCTTCACGGCGGCCTCGACTACCGGGTGGCGGGCGGCCTTGGCGTCGAAGGCCAGGGATTTGTCGACGGTGGGGCGGACGGCCCCGGAGTCGTCGGCCCACTCGGCCAGGGCGGCGGCGACGTCCAGCCGGGCCAGGGCCTCGGCGGCCAGCTGGATCGGCTCGGCCAGGGCCACGGCCTCGGCGCGCCAGTCCTCGAAGGCGGCGACCTCCATGGCCAGGGCCCGCTCGGCGGCCTGGGCGATGCGGGCGTCCAGATCGGCCAGCTCGACGGTGGTGAACCGCACCTGGTTGGCGAGAGTCTGGCGGTGGATGAAGACGGCGTTCAGCGGCGGCTGGAACAGCGGGTCGGCCTTGCCGGCCGTGGCCTCGACGAAATAGCCCAGGACGCCGTTGTGACGGATTTTCAGCGGCACGCCGCTTTCCTGGACTAAGCGCGCTTCAAGGGCGGCCACCACGCGGCGGCTGTCGTCGCGCAGGGCGCGGGCCTGGTCGAGTTCGGGGCGGACGCCGGGCGCCACGAAGCCGCCGTCGCGCGCCAGGGCCGGCAGGTCGGGGCCAAGCCCCACTTCCAGGGCGTCCAGCAGACGCGACAAGCCAACCTGCAGCGACGGGGTCAAGGCCTTCAGCGCGCTCTCCAGCTCAGCCGGCGGCGGCGACAGCGGGTCGCCCGAGCCGCCGACCATGCCGGCCAGCTTCTCGCCGGTCTTCAGGCCGTCCTTGAGGCAGCCCAGGTCGCGCGGGCCACCGCGGCCCAGGGCCAAGCGGGACAAGGCGCGCGCCATGTCGCCGGCGCCCTTGAGCACTTCGCGCAGGCGCTCGCGCATCACCCGGTGGTCGACGAACCATTCCACGGCGTCCAAGCGCGCGTCGATGGCGGCGGGGTCCAGCAGCGGCCGGGCCAGGCGCGAAGCCAGCAGGCGGGCGCCGCCGGCGGTCACCGTGCGGTCGATGGCGGCCAGCAGCGACCCGTTGCGGTCGCCGCCCTGGGTGCGGTCGATCTCGAGGCTGGAGCGCGTGGCCGGGTCGATGGCCATGACGTCGGCCTCGGCCGCGCGGCGCGGGGCGCGCAGGGCCGGCAGCTTGCCCGCCTGGGTCATCTCCAGATGGGCGGCGATCAGGCCCAGGGCGCCGATCTCTGCCGACGAGAGACCGCCGAACCCGTCCAGGGTGTCGACGCCGTAGAGGCGCTTGACCCGGGTCTCGGACGCCTGGGGCTCGGACAGGGCCGAGGGCATCGGCTGGATCAGCCCGCCGCAGATTTTCAGGGTCTGGCTGAGATGGTCGTCCGACAGCAGGCGGTCTGCGACCAGGGTCTCGGACGGGGCCAGGGCGGCCAGGATCGCCGCCACGGCGTCCTTGGCGACCAGGAAGCACTCGACCTCGCCGGTGGACAGCTCGACGGCCGCCACGGCCGCCTGGCCGGCCCGCACGGCCACGGCGGCCAGGCGGTTGGCGCCCCGGGCGTCCAGCAGGCCGTCCTCGGTCAGGGTGCCGGGCGTGACCACGCGAACGATGTCGCGGCGGACCACCGACTTGGAGCCGCGCTTCTTGGCCTCGGCGGGGTCTTCCATCTGCTCGCAGACGGCGACCTTGAAGCCCATGCGGATCAGCTTGGAAAGATAGGCCTCGGCCGCGTGCTGCGGCACGCCGGCCATCGGGATCGGCTGGCCGTTATGCGTGCCCCGGAAGGTCTGGCTGATGCCCAGGGCGGCGGCGGCCTTGTAGGCGTCGTCGAAGAACAGCTCGTAGAAGTCGCCCATGCGGAAGAAGATCAGGGCGTCGGGTTGCCGCGCCTTCATCTCGAAGAACTGCTGCATCACCGGCGTCGCGCCGGTGGGATCAAGGGTCTGGACGGTGGGGGAGGCGGGGGCGTTCATCGGGCCGGAAGGTACAGAGCGTCGCGCGTTCCGTTAAGACTTCGGCAAGGGATATCC
>JAGIBE010000065.1:5328-5631 GCA_017744495.1 Caulobacter sp.
GCCCTGGGGATCAATACCACGGAAAGCCACTAGATGTGCGGTGAGATTGGCGCCTGGTTATCGCCCTTTCGGTTTCTGCGGCCGCTTTCGACCAGCATGCGCACGCGGCAACGCCTCGTCGCTCGACGGAGCGCGATGAAATCACGGTGGGCTTCCTCGCGGCGCGCCAGCCGCCGACGCTCATCATACAGTTTGTATTCGGCCTTGGCCCAGGCCTCGGCTTGATCGTGCCGAATGCCGCCGCCATGGCGCAGAACGTTACGCTCCAGGCCTTCAAGTTGCCTGTCCAGCAGCTCAGCGGCC
>JAGIBE010000066.1:0-8133 GCA_017744495.1 Caulobacter sp.
CCCTTGCGCTCCCAGTCCCCGAACCGGGTCGGTTCGGGGCCGTCGCGGCCGCCTTCCTCGGTGGGCAGGGTCCGGGCGTGCTCGGCCTCACGGCGGGCGGCGGCTTCCTCCAAGGCGCGGCGAGCGGCGGGGCTCAGGGGCTTGTCCGGGGCGGCGCCGGGCGGCAGATCGGTGGGAGACGAAGAAAGCTCAGACATGACGAAGGTTTAACATCATCGGCCTTGCCCGTGAAATCCTTCTGGTGTTCAACCCCCGGCTTCCACAGAACGGCGTTCTGCAACTCGGGGGAGCATCCACCATGACCATCACCAGCCGCTGGCCTCACGCCTTCTTCGCCGCCGCCGCCACCTACGCCATGATCGGCGTCTGCTGGGGCCTGGCGATGAGCATCACCCAGAACCACGCCACCTATTCCGCCCACGCCCACCTGAACCTGCTGGGCTGGACCAGCCTGGCGCTGATGGGCACGTTCTACGCCCTGCTGGGCCAGGGCGTGGCCAACTGGGTCAAGCTGACCAACTTCATCCTCTCAAACGTCGGCGTGATCAGCATGATCAGCGGACTCTTCATGTATCTGGGCCAGACCGGCCCGGCGTCGATCTACGGCCCGCTTCTGGCGGTGGGGGCGCTTTCGACCGTCTCCGGCTTCCTGCTGTTCGGCGGGACGGTGATCACGACCCTGGTGCGCAAACCCGCCGCGGCCTGATTTCCGCTTGCGCTCGCCGTCGCGTTTGGGCACGGCGAGCGTGTGACTCAGGAACTCAACGACGGCCTCCCGGCACGGGAAGGCGCCCTCAGCCTCATCGACGCGGCCCTGTCGCGGCGTGGCGGGCTGGACGAAGCCGCCTCGGCCAACGCCTTCCGCTTTCTGGAGCCGCGCGAGCGGGCCTTCGCGCGCGCCCTGGCCATGGCCGCCCTGCGCCATCTGGGCCCCATCGACCGCGCCCTGGCCGGCAAGCTGGCCAAGGAGCCGCCGCCCCGCGTGCGCAACCTGCTGCGCCTGGGCGCGACCCAGGCCTTCTTCCTGGACGTTCCGGCCTTCGCCGCCGTGGCCACCAGCGTCGAGCTGGCCGGCGCCAACAAGACCAGCCGTCCGTTCAAGGGCCTGGTCAACGCCGTGCTGCGCGGCCTGCTGCGCGACGGCGGACTGTCGGACGCCGCCGAGGACCTGGCCCCGCCCTGGCTCTACGCCCGCTGGGCCGGCGCCTGGGGCAAGGAGACGGCCGACGCCGTCGCCGCCCAGATCGCCTTCGAGCCGGCCACCGACCTGTCCGTGAAGCCCAACGCCAACCGGGATGCCCTGGCCGCCGAACTGGAGGCCGAGATCCTGCCTGGCGGAACCCTGCGCACCGCGCGTCGGGGCGACGTCTCGACCTGGCCGGCCTTCGACGACGGGTCCTGGTGGGTGCAGGACGCCGCCGCCGCCGTCCCCGCCCGCCTGCTCGGGGTGAAGGCCGGCGAGATCGCCCTGGACCTCTGCGCCGCGCCCGGCGGCAAGACGATGCAGCTGGCCGCCGCCGGCGCGACCACCGTGGCCGTCGACCGCTCGCCGGCCCGCCTGCAGCGCGTGACCGAGAACCTGGCGCGCCTGAAGCTGAGCGCCGAGGTGATCGCCGCCGACGCCGGCGCGTGGGACGACGCGCGGACCTTCGACGCCGTGCTGCTGGACGCCCCCTGCTCGGCCACCGGCACCTTCCGCCGCCATCCGGACGTGCTGTGGGCCGCCCGTCCCGGCGACGTGGCCAGCCTGGCCGCCGTCCAGAGCCGCCTGCTCGACAGCGCGGCCGGCCGGCTGAAACCCGGCGGCCGACTGGTCTATTGCGTCTGCTCGCTGGAACCCGAGGAGGGCGAGGCCCAGGTCGAGGCTTTCCTGGCCCGCCGCTCGGACATGGCCCTGGATCCGATCGCCTCGGAGGAAGGCGGCGCCCCCGCCGCCAGCCTGACCGCGCGCGGCACGCTGCGGATCCTGCCCCACCATCGCGAGGGCGGGCTGGACGGCTTCTTCGCGGCGCGATTCGTCAAACGGTAGCGCTAAAGGCGGTCATCCCGGCCCAACGGCGGCGCTTGCGGATGACAACCTTGAGGCGGATGAATGCGTTAAGCTTGCAGGTGAACCGCTCGCTTGTGGCGTGAGCCCGACACAGCTAAGCCAGGGACCCATGACCGCGCCGCTGATCGCCCCGTCCATCCTCGCCTCCGACTTCGCCAAGCTGGGCGAAGAGGTCGCCGCCATCGAGGCGGCCGGCGCCGACTGGGTGCATGTCGACGTGATGGACGGCCATTTCGTGCCCAACATCACGCTCGGCCCGGACATCGTCAAAGCCATCCGGCCGCACGCCAAGATCCCCTTCGACGTGCACCTGATGATCAGCCCGGCCGATCCGTATCTGGAGGCCTTCCGCGCCGCCGGGGCCGACCTGATCAGCATCCATCCGGAAGCCGGCCCGCACCTGCACCGCAGCCTCAAGCGCATCCGCGAGCTGGGGGCCAAGGCGGGGGTGGTGTTCAACCCCTCGACCTCGATCGACCACGTCGAGTGGATCCTCGAGGACGTCGATCTCCTGCTGGTGATGTCGGTCAATCCCGGCTTCGGCGGCCAGAGCTTCATCCCCGGCCAGTTGCGCAAGGTCGAGGCCCTGAGGCGGATGATCGACAAGGCCGGCCTCGACATCATCCTGGAGGTCGACGGCGGCGTGACCCCGGTCACCGCGCCGCAGTGCGTGGCGGCGGGGGCGACAGCGCTTGTCGCCGGCTCGGCGGTGTTCAAGGGCGGTCCCTCCGCCTATGCCGACAACATCCGCGCCCTGAAGGGCGGCTGATCGATCGGCATGGAGGGGGCTCCCGGGACAGGTTCCAGCCGCAAGTCTTCCGCCCTCGCCGGCGGTCCTAAAGCCCGTGGTCGCGGGGCCCGCACCAAGGGCGTGACGCTCAAGGCCCTGGGCGCGGCCATCAGGAACAACCTCGAGCGCGAGTGGTTCGGATCGCCGCCGCACCGCGCCGCGATCAGCCGGCCCCGCCCGGTGGGCCTGGCGGCTCATCCCCACGATCCCCGTCCCGTCGATCCGGACCGCGGTCGCCAGCTGCTGGACGGCGTGCTCGTGCTGAACGGCGGCGCGCTGCGGCTGGGCGAGACAGGCGACCCGTTTGACCAGCCCAGCCCCACACGCCAGTTCGCCACCGCCCTGCACGGCTTCGACTGGCTGCCGCACCTGCTGGCGGCCGGTCCCGGTTCATCGCGCCTGGCCCTGCGCCTGCTGCAGGACTGGCGGCGGGTGTTCGGAACCTGGAACGCCTTCTCATGGAGCGGCGAGCGGTTGGAGCGCCGCACCTTCCACCTGGCCTGCGCCGCCAAGGCCCTGGCGCCCGAAGCGTCCGACGCCGAGATCTCGGCCATGGCGCTGGACATCGCCCGGGGCGCCCGCCAACTGCTCAAGGCCTCGGACGCTCCGGAGCGCAAGCTGGAGCGGGCCGTGGTGGTGACCATTGCCGGCTGCGCCCTGACCGGAAAGGCCAGCAACCAGCTGATGGCCCATGGCCTTAAGCGTGTTCACGCCCTGCTGGATCTCATCGTCCTGCCCGACGGAGGCCACGCCAGCCGCTCGCCCGAGGCGGGGTTGGAGCTTTTGTTCGACCTGCTGACCCTCGACGACGCCCTGGGCCAGCGCGGGCGCCCCGCGCCCGAGGCCCTGACTCGCGCCATCGACCGCCTGAGCTCGTCGGTGCGGTTCTTCGCGATGGCCGACGGGCATCTGGCCGCCTTCCAGGGCGGCGAGGCGATCGGGCCCAAGCGGATCGCCGCGGCCCTGGCCCATGACGACCACGGGCCGCGCCCGCCCCAGAGCGCGCCGCATGTCGGCTATCAGAAGATGCAAGGCGGCAGCCTGCAGGTGATGGCCGACGCCGGACCGCCGGCCACGGGCGTGCTCAGCGTCGCCGCCTGCGCCCAGCCGGCCGCCGTCGAGATCGTGTTCGGCAAGGACCGGCTGATCACCAGCTGCGGCTGGAGCCCGGAAGCCGCCGGCGCCAACGCCTTCCGCCTGTCTTCGGCCGCCTCGACCGTGTCGGTGGGCGACGGCTCTGCCGGCCGGCCGCTGTCGGGCTGGCGCGCGAACGCCCTTGGCCCGTGGCTGATCGACGGCGCCACCGAGGTCGAGGTCAAGCGCCATGACGCCGATACCGGGGTGTGGCTGGACATCGTCCACGACGGCTGGCGGCGCCTGGGCCTGACCCACGCCCGGCGACTGTACCTGGACCTTAAGGCCGACGAGCTGCGCGGCGAGGACAGCCTGGTTCCGATCGGCTCGGCCAATCCCGACGGCCCGCGCCGCTACCTGCCGTTCTCGATCACCTTCCACCTGCATCCCGACGCCCGCGCCTCCCTGGCCCGCGACGGCAAGAGCGTGCTGATCAAGGGCCCGTCCAACGTCGGCTGGTGGCTGCGCAACGACGCGGTGGACGTGGCCATCACGCCTTCCGCCCACTTCGACCACGGCCACGCCCGCCCCGCCGGCGCCATCGTGCTCAAGAGCCAGGTTCGACCCGAGAAGGGCGCCAAGATCCGCTGGAAACTGGCGCGCGCGGCGGATCACTGATCCCCTGCGACATTACGCCCCAGCCGTCCGCCGGAGCGCGGAATTCACAGCCTTCCACTCGTCCTGTAGCTGTTTTCGACCGCGTCGGCTGAGGGAGGGGCAGATGTCGAGCCTCGCCGCCCTGCGGCCCATCCTGAACACCGCGATCGACCCCGTCGTCGTCATGGACGCCAAGGGCGTGATCCTGGACTGGAGCGCCCGCGCCGAGGCGGTCTTCGGCTGGACTCGCGACGAGGTCCTGGGCCGGGGCCTGATCGAGGTGCTGGCCCCGCTGCGCCACCAGGCCCACTACCGGCAGATGCTGAGCAAGCGCATGGCTTCAGCCGAGCCGCCGGCCGCGCGCCAGGGCTCGCAGCTGATGGCGGTGCGGAAGAACGGGAACGAGATCCCGATCGAGGTGTCCCTGGCCGCGTTCGGCGAGCCCGATGCGCCCCTGTTCCTCGGCTTCATCCGCGACGTCACCGACCGGGTCGAGGTGCACGAACGGCTGGCGGCCAGCGAGGCGCGCTTCCGCGCGGCCATCGCCGCCGTCGATGGCATCCTGTGGACCAACGACGCCTCGGGCCGAATGATTGGGGAGCAGCCCGGCTGGGCCAGCCTGACCGGCCAGTCCTACGATGAGTACCAAGGTTTCGGCTGGGCCGACGCCCTGCATCCCGACGACGCCGAGCCGACGGTCAAGGCGTGGACCGAGGCGGTCGCCCAGGGCGGCCCGTTCAACTTCGAGCATCGGGTGCGCCGCCACGACGGGGTCTGGCGCGACTTCACCGTCCGCGCCGTCGCCGCCCTGGAGGCCGATGGTTCGGTCCGCGAATGGGTCGGCGTGCACACCGACATCACCGAGCGCAAGCGGGCCGAGGAACGCCTGCGCGAAGGCGAGGCCCGGTTCCGGGCCATGGCGGACTCGGCGCCGGCCCCGGTGTGGATGACCTCGGCGGAGGGCGGAATCACCTTCGCCAACGAGGCCTTCGCCGAGTTCGCGGGCCAGCCCGCCGAAGACCTGCTGGGCGACGCCTGGATCCGCATGATCCACCCCGACGACGTCGCTGGGGTGGGCGCCAAGCGGGCGGCGGCGCGCCAGGCGCCGGAGGGACCCCAGGCCTACGGTTTCGAGGCGCGGTTCCTGTGCGGCGACGGTGTCTATCGCTGGATGGTCGCCAACGCCCGGCCCCAGGTCGACGCGCGGGGTCAGTTCCAGGGCTATATCGGCATGGCCATGGACATGACCGAGACCAAGACGGCCGAGGCGCGCCAGCGCCTGCTGATCAACGAACTCAACCATCGGGTCAAGAACACCCTGGCCTCGGTCCAGTCGATCGTCCGCCAGACCCTGCGGCCCGAGGAGACGCCCGAGCCGGTGCGCGATCGGCTGATCGGTCGGCTGCTGGCGATGTCGGCCGCCCATGACGTGCTGACCCGCGAGAGCTGGGAGGGCGCCGCGCTAGACGACATCGTACGTCAGGGCCTTGCGCCGTTCGTGGACGACCAGGATTCCGACCGCCTGGCGATCAGCGGCCCCGCCCTGCGGGTGGGGGCCAGCACCGCCCTGTCCTTGGCCCTGGCCGTGCACGAACTGGCCACCAACGCGGCCAAGTACGGCGCCCTGTCCATACCGAGCGGCTGGGTGGTCGTGGCCTGGGAGCAGACAGATGAGGATCGGGCCGTCCTGACCTGGACCGAGCGCGACGGCCCGCCGGTGCGTCCGCCCGAACGACGGGGCTTCGGCACCCGGCTCCTGGAACGCGGCCTGGCCGGCGACCTCGGAGGGCGGCCGGAACTGACCTTCGCCTTCGAAGGGGTTCGAGCCGTGCTGCCGCTGCGGTTAGGGTAAAGACCGCCACGGCGTGTCCCGCCTGACCGCGATTGACTCCCCCGCCCGCCCCCGTATTTTCCGCCCCGTTCGCGTGACTGGCGCTAGTGATGGGCAACCATCGGGGAGCGCGGACCTCATATGCCGCGCGCCTGGGCTCCAACTTTGTTCTGAAAAGACCTTCAAGGAGTCCGCCTTGCCCGCCGCCCCCGACTATCCGTCCGCCCCTGATCTCGTCGCCCCCAAGCGGGCCCTGCTGTCGGTCTCCGACAAGACCGGCCTGGTCGAGGCCGCCAAGGTCCTGCACGAGGCGGGCGTCGAGCTGGTCTCGACCGGCGGCACCAAGGCCGCGATCGCCGCCGCCGGCCTGGCGGTCAAGGACGTCTCGGACCTGACGGGCTTCCCCGAGATGATGGATGGCCGGGTCAAGACCCTGCACCCGATCGTCCACGGCGGGCTCCTCGGCGTTCGGGATGCTCCCGAACACGCCAAAGCCATGGCCGACCACGGCATCGGCGGCATCGATCTCCTTTACGTGAACCTCTATCCGTTCGAGGCCACGGTCGCGAAGGGCGGGAACTACGCCGAATGCGTTGAGAACATCGACATCGGTGGTCCGGCCATGATCCGCTCGGCGGCCAAGAACCACGGCTATGTCGCCGTCTGCACCGATCCGTCGGACCTGGCCGAAGTGCTGGACGCCCTGAAGGCCGGCGGCGGCACGACCCTGGCCCTGCGCCAGACCCTGGCGGCCCGCGCCTACGCCCGCACGGCGGCCTATGACGCGGCGATCTCGACCTGGTTCGCCCAGCAACTGGGCCAAGACTTCCCGGCCCGCAAGTCGATCGCCGGCGAGCTGCGCCAGACCATGCGTTACGGCGAGAATCCGCACCAGAAGGCGGCTTTCTACACCTTCCCCAACCCGCGGCCGGGCGTGGCGACGGCCACCCAGCTGCAGGGCAAGGAACTCAGCTACAACAACATCAACGACACCGACGCGGCCTTCGAGCTGATCGCCGAGTTCGATCCGGCGGCCGGTCCGGCCGTGGCGATCATCAAGCACGCCAACCCGTGCGGCGTGGCGGTCGGCAAGACCCAGCGCGAGGCCTATGAGCGGGCCTTGGCCTGTGACCCGACCTCGGCGTTCGGCGGCATCGTGGCCGTGAACTCGCGCCTGACCCGCGAGGCGGCCGAGGCCATGGTCGAGATCTTCACCGAGGTGGTGATCGCGCCGGAAGCCGATGACGACGCCGTGGCCGTCTTCGCCGCCAAGAAGAACTTGCGCCTGCTGGTCACCGGCGGCCTGCCCGACGCCCTGTCGACCGGCGACACCTTCAAGAGCGTGGCCGGCGGCTTCCTGGTCCAGTCCCGCGACGACGCCCGGATCAAGGCCTCGGACCTGAAGATCGTCACCAAGCGTCAGCCCACGGACGAAGAAGTGCGCGATATGCTGTTCGCCTTCACCGTCGGCAAGCACGTCAAGTCCAACGCCATCGTCTACGCCCGCGCCGGCCAGACCCTGGGCGTCGGCGCCGGTCAGATGAACCGCAAGGACAGCGCCCGCATCGCGGCGCTTCGCGCCGCTGATTTCGGTCTCGACCTCCGTGGCTGCGCCTGCGCCTCGGAAGCCTTCTTCCCCTTCGCCGACGGCCTCATCCAGGCCGCCGAGGCCGGGGCGACGGCGATCATCCAGCCGGGCGGCTCGATGCGCGACCCCGAGGTGATCGAGCT
>JAGIBE010000066.1:8230-46686 GCA_017744495.1 Caulobacter sp.
CCCGGAAGACGCGCAGATGCTGCACGCGATGGCCCACGCCGTCCGCGAGCACGGCGCCGACCTGGCGTTCGGCTTCGACGGCGACGGCGACCGCTGCGGCGTGGTCGACGACGAGGGCGAGGAGATCTTCGCCGACAAGATCGGCCTGATGCTGGCCCGCGACCTGGCCCCGCTGCACCCGGGCGCGACCTTCGTGGTCGACGTCAAGTCGACCGGCCTCTACGCCACCGACCCGATCCTGGCCGCCCACGGCTGCAAGGTGATCTACTGGAAGACCGGTCACAGCTACATCAAGCGCAAGAGCGCCGAGCTGGGCGCCTTGGCCGGCTTCGAGAAGAGCGGCCACTTCTTCATGAACGGCGAGCTGGGCTACGGCTACGACTGCGGTCTGACCGCCGCCGCCGCCATCCTGGCCATGCTGGACCGCAATCCCGGCGTGAAGCTGTCGGATATGCGCAAGGCCCTGCCTGTGGCCTTCACCTCCCTGACCATGAGCCCGCACTGCGGCGACGAGGTGAAGTACGGCGTCGTCGACGAGGTGGTGAAGGAGTACCAAGATCTGTTCGCCGCCGGCGGCTCGATCCTGGGGCGCAAGATCACCGAGGTGATCACCGTCAACGGCGTGCGGGTGCACCTGGAGGACGGCTCGTGGGTGCTGGTCCGCGCCTCGTCCAACAAGCCCGAGATCGTCGTGGTGGTCGAGAGCACCCGGTCGGAAGACGACATGCGCGCCCTGTTCCGTCAGGAAGTGAAGCCGCGCCTAGGCGACCGAGTCGGCAAGTACAACCAGGAAATCTGAGGGCAGGCGACCGGCCCTTCGGCGCGACGGAATTGAGTTTCCGCCGCCGTTCGACCATCCTGGCCGCCTGAAACCTCGCGCGGGGGCGTCGAAGGATCACCATGCTGAGCGCCGATTGGGGGGCCAAGGTCGCCGACGCCTCGAAGGTCTTCAAGCCCGCGGGACCGGGTCCGTTTCCGGTCGCCCTAATCCTGCACGGCTGCGGTGGCAAGACCCCGTTCCTGGAAACCTACGCCAAGGTGGCGGTTGACGCCGGCTGGGCGGCCGTGGTGGTCGACAGCTTCAAGCCACGCGGCATGTCCACCCTGGACGGCAAGCTGTTCGTCTGCACGGGCATGGCCCTGCAGGGCCTCAAGCGCTCGGCCGACGTCTTCGCCATGCTGGCCTGGCTGGAGCGGCAGTCCTGGGCCGACGCGGCCCGCGTGTTCCTGGCCGGCTGGAGTCACGGCGGCTGGTCGATCATGGACGGCTACGCGATCGGCGTGAACGCCGCCCGCGCCACCGGCCTAACCGACGCCGATGCAACCAAGCTGCGCTCCCAGGTCAAGGGCGCCTTGCTGGTCTATCCGTACGCAGCCTATCCCTCGCTGACCTCAAGCCGGGGCTGGGGGTACGGTCCAAGGGTGTTCGCGGTGATCGGCGGCAAGGACCAAGTGGTCGGCTGGAAATATCCGCAGAAGGCGCTGGACCGCCTGAAGCGCGACGGCCTGTCGGTGGACACCGTCTTCTATCCCGACGCCACCCACGCCTTCGACGACGATCGCGCCAACGACCCGCGCGCCCGGTATCGTCCCGACCTGTTCAGCCAGACCCAGACCTATTTCGCCAAGGCGCTTGGCAGCGCGCGGACCCTCTGAGCGCGGTTTAGCGCCTCGAGAAACTACCGCTAAGATTGTTGCTCGCGCGATTGTGTGTCACGCTTGCGCCGTCTCGCGGGAGGTCCCTCATGAAGCTGGCGTCGATGGCGCGGTCCGCGCTCGTCTTGACCCTGTTGCTGGCGCCCGTCGCCTGCGCGCCGGTGGCCCCGCCGCCCAACCCCGCCGCCCAGGCCACCGCCACGGCCCTGAAGGCCGAAACCCTGTCGCTGCTGGACGTGGCGGGCGATCCCTACGCCAGCCACACCGCCGAGGTCACCGCCCTGACGGCCAAGATCGATGCGGCGGCCAACGCCGCGGCGGCCGATCCGCTCAACGCCCTGACGGCCCGGCAGTGGTCGGTGCTGCGCGACCCGAACCGCGCCCTCTACGGCGGCACGATCGCCCTCTGGCGGAGCCAGGGCACGCTGAGTCCGGCCTTCCGCGATCAGAAGAAAATCCAGATCGGCCGGGCGTTCGACTACATCCTGTGCCTCGAGGCCAACAAGGCCCAGGCCACCGCCTGCGGCCAGATCGAGGAAGGCGGCGCGTCATGAGCCAGTTCGACGATTTCCTGGCGGCCGCCAAGGCCAACCTCACCGTCCTGGGCAAGGACGCCTTCGACAACTCTTCCGACCAGGTCAAAGCCATAGTCCAGGCCGCCCTGGACAAGGCCACGGCCAACCTGCGGCTCTGGACTGGCCAACTGGCGGCCGGGCAGCTGACCCAGGCCGAGTTCGAGAACCTGGTGAAGGGCGAGACCGATCTGACCGAGATCGCCGGCTACACCGCCGCCGGCATCAGCCAGGCCGAGGCCCAGCGCCTGCGCGACGCCGTGACGACGACGGTGATCAACACCGCGATCGACACCTTCCTTAAGTCGTCGTCGCCTCCTCCGGCCGGCTGATCCTTCGACCGGCTCAAGCCGCGACCGTCGCCGCCTCGGGCGCGCGGCGCAGCGGCATGGGACCGCGATAGGCCAGCCGCCACAGCCACTCCAGCGGCCCCATGGTGAAGCGGGCCATCCACCAGTGCGACCACAGGATCTGCACCAGCCAGATCGTAACCACGGCGGCCGCCAGGAACGGCCGGTCGACCTTGCCATAGAGGCCGGGCCCGCGCCCGCCGTACAGCAGGACGGTCATCAGGATCGACTGGGTCAGGTAGTTGGTGAAGGCCATCTGGCCCACCGGCGCGAGGACGGCCGGGACCGCCTTCCAAATCCGGCTGCGCGTCGCCATCACCATCAGCCCCACATAGCCCAGGCTGACCACAGGGGCGGTGGCGCTCTGCAGCCAGCGGGCCAGGGCGCGCGGCAGCCAGGGATGGGTCGGCGTCACCATGTAGGCCGTCTCGGCCAGGGCGACGATCGCCAGGGCGCCCAGGCCCGCGCCGATCAGCCCCTGATAGACCCCCGTCGAGGCCTTGCCGGCCAGGACGCCCAGCTTGTGGAGGCCCATGCCGATCAACATCAGCGACAGCACCAGCAGCGGCCAAGTCTGGGGCCATTCGGTGAAGGCGTGGAACACGAAGTCCCAGAAGTCCTTGGCGTTCTGGGCGAACGACTGCTGGAAGGTCCCGGCGTATTGGACGCTGTCGGCGTGGACCCCGGCCAGGAACTTGGCCATCTCGGCCGGCGACGAGTCGCCGCCGCCCTGAGCCGCGTGGTCCAGCAGCTTCCAGGCCCCGTAGGCCGAAAGGGCCAGGTGCAGGGCGATGCCCGCCTGCAGCAGGCGCTTGGCCGGCCACTTGCGGACCCACAGCACCAGCAGGCCGACCACCGCATAGGTGTTGAGCACATCGCCCTGCCAGATCACCAGCCCGTGGAACAAGCCGATGGCCAGCAGGCTGACCAGGCGCAGGATCAGGATGCGCTGGCGCTCGCCGGCGTCGGCGGCCGCCCCGTCGCCGCCGACCAGCAGGATCGAGGCGCCGAACAGCATGGCGAACATCGAATAGAACTTCTGCTGGAAGAACACTTGGGTGACCCACCAGACGGCCACCGAGCTCGGGGCCATACCGAGGGGCCATAGGGTCAGGCTCGTGGCCACCGAATGCGGCTCGGCCGAGATCGGGATGTTGCACAAGAGGATGCCCAGCACCGCCAGACCGCGCAGCGAGTCCAGCAGACCGATCCGTTCCTTGACCATGCACGCCCCCGAAACGCCAAGCTTACCCCGTCGGAGGCGATCCTGGACCGAGTTCGCGTGGACGACAACCCTGGGTTAGGAGGCCGGGACGGCGTCCGGTCCCTGGCGCGGCACGCGGGCCAGGATCACGGCGCCGGTGGCCAGGAACAGGGCCGAGACGGCCACGGCGATGCGCTGGTCGCCGATCCAGCGGGTGCCGACCGCGATGACCAGCGGGGCCAGGAAGGCCGTGGCCTTGCCCGACAAAGCGTAGAGGCCGAACCACCGTCCGCTCTCGCCGGCCGGCGCCAGCTGGGCCATCCAGGCGCGCAGAGACGCCTGGGCCGGTCCGAAGGTCAGGCCCACGAACAGCGAGAAACCCAGGAACACCCGCTCGGGCAGGCTGGCGAACAGGCCGCCGCCCGCCACCGGCGGGGCGACTTTGATCACGAAGGCCAGGGTGTCGCGGCCGACCAGCCCGATCCCGAACGCTCCGAACAGCACCACCCCGGCGGCGATCAGCACCGTGGCCTTCGAGCCCAGCTTCTGGTCGACCCGGCCGCCGATGAAGGTGCCGATCCCGGCCATCACCGACAGGGCGATGGCGTAGAGACCCAGTTGCGTGGTGGTCCAGCCGAACAGGCCCGCGGCCAGCACGCCGCCGAAAGCGATGAAGCTGGAGATGCCGTCGCCCACCAGCATCCGCCCGATCAGGAACCGCAGCATCCACGGCCGGCGCGGCAGCGATCGGATCGTGGCCCACAGCTCGGCCAACGGCTTCTTGTCGGCGAGCTTGGGCGGCTGGGGCGCGGTCAGCATCAGCGGCCACGAGAAGATCAGAAACCAGACGGCCACCAGCGGCCCGACGATGCGATCGGGCTCGTGCAGGGCCTTGGACAGGCCCAGCATCGGGACCTTGGGCAGGGAGAAGCCCAGCAGCACCACGAACAGGCTGATCAGCGCCCCGACATAGGCCAGGGCCCAGGCCGAGCCGGACAGTCGCCCGACCTGGCCGGGCTTGGCCACCAGAGGCAGCAGGGCGTTCATCACCGAACCGCTGAGCTCGGCGGCGACCCCGGCCACGACCAGGCAGGCTAGGATCGGCAGGATGCGGCCGGCGTCACCAGGCGTCGCGAACCAAAGGCCGGCGCTGGCCAGGACGAACGGGACCGCCAGCCCGACCAGCCAGACGCGCGGATTGCGCCGGGCGTCGACGCTGGCCCCGACCAGCGGGCTGAACACGGCGATCAGCAGGCCCGTGACCGCCCCGGCGTAACCCAGCAGGCTCTGGCCCCGCGCCGCGTCGCCCACGAAGCCGGCGGCGAAATAGGGGGTGAAGATGAAGGTCGCGATCAGCGCCCAATACGGCTGCTGCGCCCACTCGTAGAGCGCCCACGCGGCCCGCTGCCGATCGCCTTTGTCCATCATGCGTCCCCCGTGGAAGGGAACGCTTATACGCAAGCGCTGCCGCCGGGGACATGCACATGTGCATGTCCCCAATCGCAGTTGAGGCCCCTACCCCGCGCTCGCCAGGCCGCGTAGGGCGGCGTTGGCGATGGTCAGCTTGGCGAAGGTCCAGCCGCCGCCCGCCTGTTCGATGTCGTCGACCGTGCGCTTGGCGGCGCGGACGGCTTCGGTGCGAAGGGCGCCCCACGAGGTCACCGCCGCCTTGGCCGAGACCTCGTCGTCGCCCGCCTGGGCGTTGGCCGCGAACTTCAGCACCGCCTGGGTGATGGCGGTCTGCTCGCTGAGCATGTCCTCGATCAGGCGGCGGACGGCCAGGCGCTCGAAGGCGTCGCCGCCCACGAACGAGCCGGCCGCCGAGCGCAGGCGGTCGAAGCCGTAGGCCGCGCCCACCTGGTGGTAGAGGCGGGCGACGTTCTCGACCGACCAGCTGGAGGCGTTGCCCAAGTCGACCAGGTCGGCCGCGGTGGTCACCGGCTGCAGCGCCGCCACGGCCAACGCCAGGGCCTCGGGCGCCCCGTCGGCGACATAGGCCTTGGCCCGTTTGGCCACGGCCTTCTGCTCGAACGGCGACAGGATCGAGGTCCCCAGCGCGGACAGCGCCTTGACCGACGGCCCGTAGGCCTCGACGAGCGCCTTGACGGTGGACTTGTCCTTGAACGCCCGGCGCGCCAGCCAGAAGGTCAGGCTGCGCTGGGCGTAGGCCAGGGCCTTGTACAGGGCCAGCTGCCCCGAGGCCGAGGCCTTGCCGTCCAGGGCCGAGATCTGGTCCCACAGGGCGTCGACGCCCAGGATCTCGCGGGCGGCGGCGAAGGCGATGACCAGGGCCGTGGTGTCGCAACCGGCGGCGGCTCGCAGGCGGCTCGGGAACGTCGGGCCGCACATGTTGATCATCTGGTTGTCCAGCACCGTAGCGATGATCTCGCGCCGCAGGCGGTGCTGCTGCATGGCCTCGCCGTACTGGCCCAGGGCCGGCGGGAAGTAGCCCTTCAGCGTCGCCTCGAACCAGGGATCGTCAGGGGCTTCGGACGCCACGATGTCGTCGAACAGGTCGATCTTGCCATAGGCCAGCAGCACGGCCAGTTCCGGACGGGTCAGGCCCTTGCCGGCCTTTTCGCGCTCGGCCAAGGCCGCCGCCTCGGGCAGGCCCTCGACCTTGCGGTCCAGACGGCCCTTGGCCTCCAGTTCGGCCATGAACCGGGCCTGGGACTCGACCTCCGAGACCGCGTCGCTCTCCATCAGCGACAGGGCCAGGGTCTGGTCGTAGTTGTCGGCCAGGACGTGGCTGGCCACGTCGTCGGTCATGGTCGGCAGCAACTGGTTGCGGGCCTCGCGGGTCAGCTTGCCGCCGCGCTCCAGGATCCCGGTCAGGATCTTGATGTTGACCTCGTGGTCGGAGCTGTCGACCCCGGCCGAGTTGTCGATGGCGTCGGTGTTGATGTGGCCGCCTGCTTGCGCGAACTCGATGCGGCCGGCCTGGGTCACGCCCAGGTTCGCCCCCTCGCCCACCACCTTGACCCGCAGGTCGGCGCCGTTGATCCGGATGGCGTCGTTGGCCTTGTCGCCGGCGTCGGCGTTGCTCTCGGTCCGGGCCTTCACATAGCCGCCGATGCCGCCGAAATAGAGAAGCTCAGCCTTGGCCTTGAGGATCGCGGTCAGGAGTTCGTTGGGCGTGACCGCCTCGGCCTTGATCTCCAGCATGGCCCGTACTTCGGGCGACAACGGGATCTGCTTGAGCGTGCGCGGGAACACCCCGCCGCCCTTGGAGATCAGGCTCTTGTCGTAGTCGTCCCACGACGAGCGCGGCAGCTTGAACATCCGGTCGCGCTCAGCCCACGAGGTCGCGGGGTCCGGATCGGGGTCCAGGAAGATGTGGCGGTGATCGAAGGCGGCCAACAGCTTGGTCTGCTTGGACAGCAGCATGCCGTTGCCGAACACGTCGCCCGACATGTCGCCGACGCCCACCACGGTGAACGGCTCGGTCTGGATATCCTTGCCCAGCTCGCGGAAGTGGCGCTTGACCGCTTCCCAGGCGCCGCGGGCGGTGATGCCCATGACCTTGTGGTCGTAGCCGACCGATCCGCCGGACGCGAAGGCGTCGCCCAGCCAGAAGCCGTAGGACTCGGCCACACCGTTGGCGATGTCGGAGAAGGTGGCCGTGCCCTTGTCGGCGGCGACGACCAGGTAGGGATCCTCGCCGTCATGGACGACCACGCCGGGCGGCGGGACGATTCTGTTGTCGGCGTCGATGTTGTCGGTCAGGTCCAGCAGGCCCGACAGGAAGGTCTTGTAGGCGCGGATCGCCTCGGCCTGGATCGCATCGCGGTCGCCGCCGCGCGGCAGCTGCTTGGGATAGAAGCCGCCCTTGGAGCCGACCGGCACGATGACCGCGTTCTTGACCTGCTGGGCCTTCACCAAACCCAGGACCTCGGTGCGGAAGTCGTCGCGGCGATCCGACCAGCGCAGCCCGCCCCGGGCGACCGGGCCGAAGCGCAGGTGCACGCCCTCGACGTGCGGCGCCGAGACATAGATCTCGCGATAGGGCTTGGGGGCCGGCAGGTCCTCCAGCTCGCGCGAGGCGATCTTGTAGCTGATATAGGGCTTGGGCTCGCCGTCGGGGCCGAGCTGGAAGAAGTTGGTCCGCTGGATGGCGCCGATCAGGGCGGCGATGCGGCGCAGAACGCGGTCGGCGTCCAGGCTCTCCACCGCCTGCAGGGCCTCGTTGATGCTGGCCTGCACCGCCTTGGCCTGCTCGTCGCGGGCGGCCAAGTCGGCGCGCACGGCCGGGTCGAACTTGATGCGGAACAGGTCGAGGATCAGGCGGGTGACGCCGGGATTGTCCGACAGCGCCTGTTCCTGCACGCCCTGGCTGGGGTCCAGGCCCGACTGCTGGCGGTAGCGGGCCAGGGCGCGGACCAGAGCGGCCTCGCGCCAGCCGACCCCCAGTTCCAGCACCAGGCGGTTGAAGCCGTCGCTCTCGGCGCGGCCGGTCCAGATGGCGACGAAGGCGGCCTCGAAGGCGGCCTTGATGTCGCCGAACGACAGGTGCTCGCCACGCTCGTCGCGCAGGACGAACTCGTGGACCCAGACCTTGGCGTCGCCAGGGGTCAGCTTGAAGCCGTCCTCGATCAGCGCCTTCAGGCCCATGTGCTCCAGGATCGGCAGCACGTCGGCCAGGGGCGCGGCCGCGCCAGGGCGATAGAGCTTGAAGCGGAAGGTCAGCTTGTCGTCGTCGGGGCGGCGGAAGGCGCGGACCTTCACCGGCTCATCGACGGCGAGGCCATCCACCACGGCCAGGTCGGCCAGGGCCTCGGCCGCGTCGTACTGGTCGCGATAGCCGGGCGGGAACGCGCCCTGCCAGCGGGTCAGGGTCTCGACCACGCGGCCGGGAGCCCCGCCGTCACGGACGGCCGCCTCGAAGCGGTCCTCCCAGGTGCGGGCGGTCTCGGCGACGGCGGCTTCCAGCGCCGCCAGGTCCGGATCGCCGTGCTTGCCGGGCGTCACGCCCAGCACATAGTGCACGCGGGCCAGGGGGGCGTCGGAGAAGCTGGGATAGTAGGCGCTGACCCGGCCCTCGTAAGCGTCGGCCAGGATCTTGCCGGCCCGCTCCCGCACGCCGCTGTCGTAGCGCTCGCGCGGCACGAACATCAGCACGGAGATGAAGCGGTCGAACGGATCCTTGCGGGCGAACAATCGAACGCGCGGCCGATCGTAGAGGTGCAGCACCCCCAGGGCCATCGACAGCAGCTCGTCTTCCGAGATCTGGAACAGCTCGTCGCGCGGCCAGGTCTCCAGGATGTTGCGCAGGCGCTTGCCGTTGTGGCTGTCCGGATCCTTGCCGGCCTCCTTGAGGACGTGCTCGACCTTGCGGCGGATCACCGGCACCTCGTGGGCGGGCGTCTCGTAGGCCTCGGCGGTGAACAGGCCCACGAAGCGGACCTCGCCGGAGGGCTTGCCGTCGGCGCCGTACCGGCGCACCCCGACATAGTCCATGTAGCCACGGCGGTGGACCTTGGAGCGCAGGTTCGACTTGGCCACCACGAAGGGCGCGCCCAGCAGCAGGTGGTCGCGGACCTGGGGCGACAGGATCGCCGGCTCGCTGCCCCGGCGCAGCACGGTCAGGGTCTGGTCGCGCAGCACGCCCAGGCTGCCCTCGGGCTGGTACAGCGGCTCCTCGGCCGCGTAGCCGCCGTCGGGGGTGCGGGGATATTCGTAAACCCGGGCGCCCAGGAAAACGAAGCGGTCGCCCTCCAGCCAGTCGAGGAAGTCCAGGCCTTCCTCACGCTGCCGCTCGTCGATCGGCGCCTTGGAGGCGCGCAGTTCGTCGATCGTGCGGCGGATCAGAGCCTTCATGGCATGGAAGTCGTCAACGGCCAGCTGGACGTCGGCCAGGGCCTCGCGGACGGCGTCCAGGAGCGCCGCTTCGCGGTCCTCGCCCACCGGCGCCAGATAGACCTGGATCATCGAGCGGGCGCCGGCCGGGGTCTGGATCACCGGGTGGAACATGGCCCGCACCGAGAAGCCCTGCTCGGCGATGGCGCCCATGATGCTGTCGACCAGGAACGGGCGGTCGGGCTGGACGATCTCCAGCAGGTCGCTCTTCAGCTCGGTCCCGCCATCCAGGTCGGGCGCGACGCGGACCGCTGGGCGGATGCGGATGCAGAGCGGCTCGCAGGCGGTTTCGCCGAAGCGCCAGAAGTCGACCAGGGCGTGGGCGATGTCGCTTGCGTCGAAGCCGGGCAGCTCTTCGGCCGACCAGTCCTCCTGGACCTGGGCGGCGAACTGGGCCTGCGGTGCGGTCAGCGTCTCCTGCCCCAAGGCCTTGGCGAAGGCCGAAACCAAGCCGCTCGAAGGGGTGGCGGCCGCCTTGGGGTCAAGTTTTTCACCGACCATAGGATTTCCTCGCGAATTTTTGGCGACAACCTAGCCCTTCCCGGCCAGGTTTCAACCTTAACCAGGGAAAAGCACGGAATATCTTACCGAAGCGAGAACGCCAGGCGGCGCATACGGAAGCGCCGCCGGTTGGGGGGAACCGGCGGCGCGGGCCCGCCGGGGGGAGGCGGGCGTTTCCGCATCGGACGCTCCAGAAAATCGGTCTGCGTCGCGCGGGGTCGGCGTGGGGGGCCGCCGACAGGATGTAGATAGGAAGGCCATTCGGGATTTTAAGTCCCCTTCGACGACTTCTGTCGCGGAGACGACGAAGGGTCGGCTTTTTTGTCGAACGAAGCCTTGCCGGAGGTCCCCGGCGCTCGCCGGCTCAACGTCTCGCCGCTGGGATCGCCGTCCTCCGACAGCAGGATCGCGATCCAGCGCGTGCCGTCGAACTGGGCCAGGATCAGCATCGCCGCCACGGTCAGGGGCGTGGACAGGAACATGCCGGTCACGCCCCACAGGGCGCCCCAGACCGCCAACGACAGCAGGACCACGGTCGGGTCCATGTTCAGGCTGTCGCCCTGCATGCGCGGATAGATGACGTTGCCGACCACGAAGAAGATCAGCTCCAGGGCGCCGAACAGGATCACGGCCGGCCAGAAGCTGTCGGGGAACTGCACCAGCGCGAACAGCGGCGGCAGGATGCAGCCGATCGCCCCGCCCAGGATCGGGATGTAGGCGGCCACGAAGATCAGGAAGGCCCAGAACAGCGCGTTGTCCAGGCGCAGCAGCATCATCACCACCCAGGCGGCGACGGCGATCATCAGGCCGGTGACGGTCTGAATCCACAGGTATTGCTCCACCCCGTTGCGGATGCGCTGGAACAACTGCATCGCGCCCTCGCGCTCGGCATGGTGCGGATAGAGCGCGACGATCTTGCGACTGAACCCCCGCCGCGAGGCGATGATGAAGCCCAGATAGATCAGCACAAGGATGGCGCTGGAGGCGAAGTTCTGCAGGCTCTGGGCGGCCGCCCCCGCGTACTTGCTGGGATTGAGCTGATTGATCAGGTCGCCGATCGTCGGGGCCACCTTGACGCCGAGCAGGGCGGCGACCTTGGCGATCACCTCGTTCAGCCGCGGGGCGTAGTCGCGTATCTGGCCCACGAAGTCCGCGCCGTTCGAGGTCACCACCCAGACCGCGCCGGCGAACATGGCGATCGACAGGACGATGGCGCTGGGCAGGGCCAAGCCCTTGGGGAAGCGCGGCACCCGCTCGACCAGCACCCGGGCGAAGCTGTCGATCATCACGGCCAGGAACACGGCCATGGCCAAGGGCGTGAGGATGTCCTGCATCCAGTAGAGGGCCGCGCCGCCGGCGATGACCGCCAGGAACACCAGGGCGTTGCGACCGGTGATCGAGGGGGGAATGGCCATCGGGGGTGTCTCTTTCTCGTTGTAGGCTTGAACGTCTGTAGAAAGACTCGCACCACATTGCGCGTGCGGATTGGCGCGGCGCAAGGCCGAGGCTAGGCTTAAGTCCCCAATGTGAAGGACGTTGCGTATGACCCTGGCGATCGGCGAAGGCGAAATCCTGATCGGGCTCAGCCATGAAGGCGGACCGGTGACCCAGCGCCTGGACCGCTCCAACCGCCACGGCGTAGTGGCCGGCGCGACCGGCACCGGCAAGACCGTCACCCTGCAGGTCATGGCCCAGGCCTTCGCCGACGCGGGCGTCCCGGTGTTCGCCGCCGACGTGAAGGGCGACCTTTCCGGCGTGGCCATGACCGGCGCGCCCAACGCCAAGATGCAGGAACGGGCCGCATCCATGGGCCTGACCCTGACGCCCTCGGCTCCGCCGGTGGTGCTGTGGGACCTGTTCGGCCAGAAGGGCCACCCGATCCGCACAACCATTTCCGAGATGGGCCCGGTGCTGCTGTCGCGGCTGCTCGAGTTGAACGACGTGCAGGAGGGCGTGCTGACCGTGGTCTTCCACGTCGCCGACCAGGACGGCCTCTTGCTGCTGGACCTGAAGGACCTGCAGGCGGCCCTGAAATACGTCGCCGACCACGCCGCCGAGATCGGCACGCAATACGGCAACGTCTCGCCGGCCACGGTGGGCGCCATCCAGCGCAAGCTGCTGACCCTGCAGAGCCAGGGGGCCGAGAACTTCTTCGGCGAGCCGGCCCTGAAGCTGGCCGACATCATGCGCACAGACGTGGCCGGGCGCGGCTACGTCAACCTACTGGCGGCCGACCGGCTGATCCAGTCGCCCAAGCTCTATTCGACCTTCCTGCTGTGGCTGCTGTCGGAACTGTTCGAGGAGCTGCCCGAGATGGGCGATCCCGATAAGCCCAAGCTCGTCTTCTTCTTCGACGAGGCCCACCTGCTGTTCAACGACGCGCCCAAGCCGCTGCTGGAAAAGATCGAGCAGGTCGTGCGGCTGATCCGCTCCAAGGGCGTGGGGGTCTATTTCGTCACCCAGAACCCGGCCGACATCCCCGACGCCGTGCTGAGCCAGCTGGGCGCGCGGGTGCAGCACGCGCTGCGGGCCTACACTCCTGCCGATCAGAAGGGCCTGAAGGCCGCCGCCCAGTCATTCCGCGAGAACCCCGCCTTCGACACCGCCGAGATCATCCAGGCCCTCGGCGTGGGCGAGGCCCTGATCTCGACCCTGGACGAGAAGGGCGCGCCCTGCGTGGTGCAAAAGACCCTGATCCGTCCGCCCGCCTCGCGCCTGGGGCCGCTGACGCCCGAGGAGCGCGCGGCCCTGATCGCCGGCAGCCCGGTGGCCGGCCTCTACGATCAAGCGCTGGACCGCGAGTCCGCCTACGAGATCCTGCAGGGCCGCGCCGTCCAGGCCCAGCGGCAGGCGCAGGACGCCGCCGCGGCGGCCGAGGCCGAACGCCAGCGCTCGGCCGCCGAAAAGGTCCGCGAACGGGAAGAGACGCGCCAGGCCCGCGCAGCGCCGCGCCCTCGGACGTCGAACCGCCAATCGGTGGCCGAGGCCTTCGCCACCTCGCTGGTCCGCACCATCGCCAGCCAGGCGGGCCGCGAGATCATGCGGGGCCTGCTGGGCGGCATGTCGCGACGACGATAGGCCCTAGGCCGCCTTGCGGCGACGCGGCTTCTTCGGGACAACCTCGGCCTTGTCGGTCGAGGCGGCGCTGGCCAGGGTCCAGGCGTCCAGGGCGTCGACGGGCGACGGCCGGCCGATCGCGTAACCCTGCAGCTCGGCGCAGTCCTCGCCGCGCAGGAAGTCGATCTGCTCCTGGGTCTCCACGCCCTCGGCCACGCACGGGATCTCCAGGCTGCGGCCCAGACCCAGCACGGCGCGGACGATCACGGTCGCGCGGTCATGGCGATGGATGTTCTCGACGAAGCTCTTGTCGATCTTGATCTTGTCGAACGGGAACGACTGCAGGGTCGACAGCGACGAGAAGCCGGTGCCGAAGTCGTCCATGGCGATGCGCACGCCCAGGGCCTTCAGGCGGCGCAGGTTGTCCAGCGCCCGCTGATAGTCCTTGAACAGGGCGCTCTCGGTGATCTCCAGCTCCAGCCGCCTGGGCGACAGGCCGGTGGCCACCAGCACCTCGTGCACGAGGGTGGGCAGGTTGGGCTGGTTCAGCTGCAGCGGCGACAGGTTGACCGCGATGCGCAGCGGGCGCTCCCAGGTCACCGCGTCGGCGCAGGCGCGGCGCAGGACCCACTCGCCCAGCTGGGCGATCAGGCCGTTTTCTTCGGCGACCGGGATAAACTCCAGCGGCGGGACCATGCCGCGCACCGGGTGGTTCCAGCGCACCAGAGCCTCGAAACCGCACACCTCGCCGTCAGCCGCCTTGGCGAGGGGTTGGTAGTAAACGACCAGATCCTCGTCGGCGATCGCCTGGCGCAGCTCGCGGGCCAGGGTCCGGCGCTCGCGGATCGACTCATCCATTTCGCGCTTGAAGAAGCGATAGGCCCCGCGGCCGCCTTCCTTGGCGCGGTACAGGGCCATGTCGGCGTTGGCGAGCAGGGCCTCGGCGGTGCGGCCATCGTCGGGGAACAGCGACACGCCGAGGCTGGCGCCCATGGCCAGGTCCTGGCCCTCGTAGGTCGCCGGGACCGACAGGGTCTCGAGCAGCCGACCGGCCAGTTCGGCGGCGGCGGCGGGCTGGTCGCCGGCGGCCACCTGGACGACGATGAACTCGTCGCCGCCGAGGCGCGCCGCGAACGACGGGGCGGTCAGGCAGTCCTGCAGACGGCGCGCGGTCTCGACCAGCAGGGCGTCGCCCGCCAGGTGACCGTGCAGGTCGTTGGCTTCCTTGAAATGGTCCAGGTCGATGCAGATCAGCGACAGGCTCTCGCCCGACGCCTCGACGCGGTCCAGGGCCGCGGCAAGGCGGATTTGCAGCGAGTTGCGGTTCGGCAGGCCGGTCAGGCCGTCGTGTTCGGCCAGGTAGCGGATCTTTTCCTCGGCCGAGCGGCGCTCGCGCAGGTCGCGCACGGCCAGCACGGTCAGGCCCGAGGTCTCGGCGCGAGCGCCGTCGTCCATGAGGCGCGAGAACACCTCCACCGGAATCGCCCGACCGCCGTCCGCCGGCTGCAGCACGCCTTCGCGGCGCTCGCCTTCACGGGCGGCGACCGCGGCGTCGAACGTCAGCAGGTCGGACAGCGGCATGCGCAGCAAGGCGTCCAGCTCGACGCCCGACAGCTCGCAGAAGGCGGCGTTGGCGTCGTTGATGCGGCCGGCCTGGACCACGACGATGCCTTCGTAGGCGGCGTCGGCCAGGCGGCGGATACGATCCAGGGCCGAGCGGCTGGTCGAGGATTCGATGGCCACCGCGCCCAGGCCGCCCAGGATGATCATGCCGGTGATCGAGACCACGGCCAGGGTCAGGATCGCGCCTGACAGCATCTGGTCGGGCACGTTGATCGAGGGATCGGGCACGATGGTGATCGCGCCCATGCCGATGAAGTGCAGAGCGCAGACGCCCAGGGTCAGGACCGCGCCGCCGCCCAGTTGCTTGACCAGGCTGCGCGCACGGCCGGCCAGCTGCAGGGCGCCCGCCGCGCCGACCACGCCGACCAGAACCGACAGGGCGATCGTCGCCTGCTCCCACTGCACGAAGCCCTGGGTCACGAAGGCCGACATGCCGGTGTAGTGCATGGCCGCGACGCCCATGCCCAGGATCAGGCCGCCGGCGAAATCGTTGGTGCGCGTGCGCTGGGCCGAGGCCACGGCGAAACCGCCGGCCATGAACATGACCGAGATCATCAGCGACAGCAGGGTGCCCGACGGACTGTAGCCGGTCTTCAGGCCGGGGCTGTAGGCGACCATGGCGATGAAGTGGGTGGCCCATACGCCCGAGCCCGAGACCAGGCCGGTCAGCAGCAGCCAGGCGGCCCGGACCACGCCCTTGGCCCCGCGCATGCGCGAGTAGAGGCGGAACGCCGTGAAGCACGCGGCGAAGCAGATCAGTCCGGCGACCACGACCAGGCGGAGGTCGTGCTCTGTCGTCAGGCAGGTCAAAACCTTCAGCAAGCGAGGGTCCCCCAAGGCATTCGTGCTAGGGATACCTTGGAAGATGCAAAAAAAGCGTTTCGCGGATGGGACGCGTGCGGACGGCCTATTCCACGGCCTCGGCGAGCCCCCTGCGACGCGACAGCTGGTGCTCGCGCCAGCTGATCAGCAGCGTCGAGGCCACGACGATCGCCGCCCCCAGCAGCACGGCCGGGCTGGGCGTCTCATGGAACAGCGCCAAGCCCGCGATCACCGCGAACACCAGGCGGGTATAGTCGATCGGGGCCATCACCGCCGCCTCGCCCGCCTCCATGCCCTTGATGTAGCAGCCCTGGGTCAGGGTGCCGATCACGCCCATCAGGGCCAGCAGCCCCACATCCGGCAGGCTGGGCCACCGCCAGACGAACAGGGCCGGCGGGATCGAGAAGATCAGGCCCAGGCCCGCCGCATAGACCAGCAGGGTGAAGGGCGAGTGGTCGCGGGTCATCACCTTCATGCCGGTGATGGTCAGGGCGAACAGCAGGGCCGAGGCCAGGGCGGCGGCCTGCGGCCAGCCCAGCCAGTGGGCCGCGCCCGCCCCGCCCGGCCTCAGCATGATCAGCACGCCGACGAAGCCGACCACAGCCGCCCCGATCCGCAACGGACCGACGGGTTCGCGCAGCACCAGGGCCGCCAGCGGGACCAGCCACAGGGTGCGGGTGAACGACAGGGCGTTGGCGTCGGCCAGCGGCAGTTGCTGGTAAGCATAGAACGCCAGGATCATCGCCAGCACCCCGGCGCTGGACCGGAAGATCAGGATGCCGGGCCGCGTGGTCCGCAGGGCCCCGCGCCAATCCCTCGCCACCAGCGGCAGCAGGATCACCGCGCCCGCCAGCTGCCGGTAGAAGGTCTGCAGCGCGGCCGGATAGCCGGCGCCCAGATATTTAATCAGCGTGGTCATGGCGGTGAACAGCACCGCCGAGGCCAGCATCCACAACGCCCCGCGCAGGTTCGGCGTCAGGCGGGACCCGAACGCCCGCCCGGCGGCGATCATGCTCATGAGGTCTGCGAGGCGATCAAGGCCGCGCGCATTTGCTCGGCCTGCTCCGGCGTGATGCCCATGGCCGCCAGCAGCGGCGAGGGCGAGTCGCGATCCCAGGCGTGGCGGCCCCCGACCGTGATGCCGCCGTCGACCACGATGTGGGTCCCGGTCACGAACGCGGAATCGTCGCTGGCGAGGTAGAGGGCGGCGCGAGCGATGTCGTCGGGCACGCCGGCCTTGGGGATCGGCTGGATCTTGGGCCCGACCTCGGCCACCCGGGCGGCCATCTGGTCGGCGACCTCGCGCGGCAGTCCCATCGAGGCGCCGAAGATCGAGGTCGCGATCAGGCCCGGGCAGATGGCGTTGACCCGGATCTTCAGCGGGGACAGCTCGGCCGCCGCGCACTTGCTCATGTGGATCACCGCAGCCTTGGCCGTGGAATAGGCCAGCGGTCCGAAGCCCGCCTGCAGGCCGGCGATCGAGGCGGTGTTGATGATGCTGCCGCCGCCGCGCTCCAGCATCAGCGGCAGGGCGTGCTTCATGCCCAGCACCGGACCGCGCACCAGCAGGTCGAAGGTGGCGTCCCAGCCCTCGGCGGTCATGTCCGCCACGCCGTTGGGCGCGCCGCCGTGGCCGGCGTTGTTGAACAGGATGTCGAGACCGCCGAAGGCGTCCTGGGCCAGCTCGACGGCCGCGGCGATCTGGCTCTCGTGGGTGACGTCGCAAGGCGCGAAGCGGACCTTGCCGGGGAAGCGCTTCTCCAGCATCGCCCCCTTCTCGGCCTGCAGGTCGGCGGCGACGACGCTCGCCCCCTGCGCCACGAACAGCTCCACAGTCCCTAAGCCGATGCCCGAGCATCCGCCGGTGATCACCGCAACCTTGCCGTCCAGACGTCCCGTCATGCGCCGCTCCCTTTGGCCGCGCGCGGCCTCTGGGAGGCGGGCCGCTGCGTCAGGCGCGGCCATCCTGGCGCGCCCGAGCGCGCCTGGCTAGCGATAAGTGAACAGCGTTCAGGCTTGTTGGCGGGCGATCGCCGGCTGCACGCGGCTGGCGACCAGGCTGAACAGCAGCCAGACCGCGCAGGGCAGCAGGAATACGGCCCAGGCCAGGACGAGACCGGCCAGGCCGAGCACCGCCGCCACGCGCTGGGCGAGACGCGGCCGCTCCACCTTACCAGGCGGCTGCGGATAGATTTTCAAGCTCATCGTCCCCCCAGACTGTCAGAGCGCGCCAATTCAGCCGCCCGGGCGTATTCCGCGCGGCCGGTGTCGGAGGCTTTACGGGGCGCGAGCTGCCGGGCAACCGCTTTCCCCAAATCGCGTATAGCCGGCCCCATCAGATGCCATGGTTCCACGCAATAGCGGGTGAACAGGCGCTGGGGATCGACCATCAGCCGGAACAGCCATTCCATGCCGACCTGGCCCATCCAGCGCGGCGACGGCAGTTGGACGCCGGCCTCGTAGTCGAACGCTCCTCCGACCGTGAAGGTGACGCATGGACCCAGCTTGTCCTGGTTCTCCAGGACCCAGATTTCCTGGCGCGGCATGCCCATCCCCACCAACACGATGTCGGGCCGGTAGGCGTTGATCGCATCGACCACCGCTTGGTTCTCGGCCGAGTTCGGATCGGCGTCGAAATAGCCGTGATGGACAGCCAGTTGGGCGCCCGGCCAGTCGGCCTGGATCCGCGCGGCGGCCTTCTCGCCGACGCCCGGGGCGCCGCCGACGAAGAAGACCTTCCAGTTCTCGCGGATGGCCCGTTCCCAGAAAGCGTCGCGCCAGTCCAGATAGGTGCAGCGATGGAACCGGCGGCTGGCCCGGCCGACGATGCGCGCCCAGAAGATCACCGGCACCGAATCGACCTCGATCAGGTCGGACTTGCGGAAGAACTCGGCGATCTTCTCGTCCTTGCGGATCAGGTACAGGCTGTGGAGGTTGTGGTTGGCGACCACGGCGCCTTCGCGCGCAGCGATCTTGCCGGCCACGAAGTGGAAGACTTCCTCGGGACGGACCAGGTCCATCGAACCGCCGAGCACCTGCACCCGCTCCTCGGGGCGGCGGTTCATGCGGAAGTTCTGACGCACCTCTGGAGAGAATGCGTCCCTCGCTGGAAGAAACATCTCGACCCGACTCCGACGACTTGGAGCACAGGTCTACAGGAACAGGCTTAGCCCTTTCCCAAGAAGGATGATTAGCCGCCGCTTAACCGTAAACAAATCCCAGGAAATCGATTCACCATTTAAAGTCCTGACGTGACACGCCGATCGTGTTCTTCGAAGATTTCAAACCCAACGAACAACGATCGGCGTGCGCGCGGATGTCGCATTTTTTTATTCGTTCACCACCACGACCTTGCCCATGGCCTTGCGGCTGGAGAGGTGGGCGATGGCGTCGCCGGCCTTGGCCAGGGGGAAGCGTTCGGAGACGTACGGCCTGATCTTGCCGGCCGCGTAGAGATCCATCAGTTCGCGCACGTTCTGAGCGTGCCCCTTGGGATCGCGGGCCACCGCCGCGCCCCAGAACACCCCGACGATGTCGCACGACTTCAGAAGGGTCAGGTTCAGCGGGATCTTGGGGATGCCGGACGGGAAGCCGATCACCAGGAACCGACCACCCCAGCCGGCGGCGCGGATGGTGGCCTCGGAATAGTCGCCGCCGACCGCGTCATAGGCCACGTCCCAGCCGTTGGGGCCGCAGGCGTCCTTGATCAGGGTCGCCAGGGCCTTCTGGCCGTCCTTGTCGAACGGACCGCGCGGATAGACCACGCCGGCGTCGGCGCCGTGCTTGATGGCCAGGTCCACCTTCTCCTGGCTGGAGCAGGCCGCGATCACCCGCGCCCCGGCCGCCTTGCCCAGCTCCACCGCCGCCAGCCCCACGCCGCCGGCCGCCCCCAGCACCAGCAGGGTCTCGCCGGCCTTCAGATGGCCGCGATCCTTCAGCGCGTAGTAGGACGTGCCGTAGGTCAGGATGAAGGCGGCGGCCTCGTCGAAGGGCATGTTGTCGGGGATGGGGGTGCAACGGGCGGCGTCCAAAGCCACCTGCTCGGCCATGCCGCCCCAGCCGGTCGAGGCCAGCACCCGCTGGCCGACCTTGAGCGTCGTGACGCCCTCGCCCACGGCGGTGACGACGCCCGACACCTCGCCGCCCGGAGCGAACGGCCGCTCGGGCTTGAACTGGTACTTGTCCTCGATGATCAGGACGTCGGGATAGTTGACGCCGCAGGCCTTGACGGCCAGCACCACCTGCCCCGGACCGGCGACGGGATCGGGAAGCTCCTCCAGCACCAGGGTCTCGGGTCCGCCGACCGCCTTGCTGAGCACCGCCTTCATCTCGCCTCTCCCGCTGTTTTCGTTGCGCGTTCTTCGTTAAGGAGCCGGACGCTAGCGCAGCGTCGCCGGCCAAGGAAGCAGAATGTCAAACAAACGTTTTACTCTCGCCCTGCACGGCGGGGCCGGTCCCAAGCGCGGCCACGACTACAGCGTCGAGATCGCCCACATGCGCAGCCTGATCGAGGCTGGGCGCGACCGGCTGGCGGCGGGGGCCCGCGCCTTGGACGTCGCCGTCGAGACCGTGGTCGCCCTGGAGGCCAGCGGCCTCTACATCGCCGGCAAGGGCGCCTCGCCCAACGCCGACGGCGAATACGAGCTGGACGCCAGCCTGATGGACGGCGCCACCCTGAAGGCCGGCTCGGTGGCCGCCCTGCAGGGCTTCGAGAGCCCGATCCTCGCCGCCCGCGCGGTGATGGAGAGGACGCCGCACGTCATGCTGGCCGGCGAGGGCGCCATGGCCTTCGCCCGCGAGCAGGGGCTGAAGACCATCGCCGATCCCGCCGCCTGGTTCACCCATGCCGGGGCCTTCGAATCCAATCATCCGCCGGATGTCCTGCCCACCGGCACCGTCGGCTGCGTGGTCCGCGACGCCGAAGGCCGTCTGGCGGCCGCCACCTCGACGGCCGGGGTGTTCGGCAAGCTGCCCGGCCGGGTGGGCGATAGCCCGATCATCGGCGCTGGCGCCTGGGCTGACGGCCATGCGGCCGTGTCGTGCACCGGCCAGGGCGAGTACTTCATTCGCACCGCCGTGGCCGCCCAGATCGCCCACCGGGTGCGGTTCGGCGGCGAGAGCCTGGAGGCCGCGGCCCGGGCCGCCATCCAGGGCGTGGCCGACCTGGGCGGTCACGGCGGACTGATTGCGGTGGACCGCGACGGGAACGTGGCCATGCCCTTCGCCTCCAGCGGGCTCAAGCGCGCGGCCCTGCTGCCGGACGGCTCGATCGTCGCCGAAGCCTTCTGACGGAAGGATTTGCGCCAAAGAGACTTGGGTCGTCCAGAAATCGTCATGAGCCGCCGATAGAAGCCCGCTGCCTCCTCGTCGGGCGCCGGCCGCCGACCTCGCGTCCGGCGCGGCGCCCGGCGTTGAACCACCGACCCGTGATCGATAAGGGTGACCGCATGCATGAACACGCCGGCCGGACGGCCCGACCCGAAGACCTGATCGATCTCGATGCGCTGACCCGCGCCTATTATGAGGTCCGTCCCGACCCGGCCGATGTGGCCCACCGCGTCGCCTTCGGCACCTCGGGCCATCGGGGTTCCAGCTTCGACGCCGCGTTCAACGAGGACCACATCCTGGCCGTGGCCCAGGCCATCGCTGAATACCGCGCCAGCCAGGGGATCACCGGTCCGCTGTTCGTCGGCCGCGACACCCACGGCCTGTCCGAGCCCGCCTGGCGCACAACACTGGAGGTTCTGGTCGCCAACGGCGTCGAGACCCTGATCGATTCCCGCGACGGCTTCACCCCGACCCCGGCGGTGTCGCTGGCGATCCTCGAGCACAACAGGCTGGCGCCCGGCAGCGCCGACGGCGTCCTTCTGACCCCGTCCCACAACCCGCCGCGCGACGGCGGCATCAAGTACAATCCCCCATCCGGCGGCCCCGCCGGCGGCGAGGCCACCTCGGTGATCGCCGCCCGCGCCAACCAGCTGCTGGAAGGCGGGCTGAAGGACGTCAAGCGCGTCCCGTTCGAGCGCGCCCTGGCCGGCGCCAAGCGCCACGACTTCCTGGCCCAGTATGTCGACGCCCTGCCCTCGATCCTGGATCTCGACCTGATCCGCTCGGCCGGGGTGAGGATCGGGGCCGACCCGCTGGGCGGCGCGGCCGTCGCCTATTGGGGCGAGATCGCCAGCCGCCACCGCCTGGACCTGACCGTGGTCAACACCGCCGTCGACCCGCGCTGGGCGTTCATGCCGCTCGACACCGACGGCAAGATCCGCATGGACTGCTCGTCTCCGGCCGCCATGGCCAAGCTGATCGATATCATGAAGGACGGGGCCCAGTACGACGTCGCCACCGGCAACGACGCCGACGCCGACCGCCACGGGATCGTCACGCCTGACGGCGGGCTGATGAACCCCAACCACTACCTGGCCGCCTCGATCGCCTATCTGTTCGCCAACCGCCCCGCATGGGGTGCGGACGTCGCCGTGGGCAAGACCTTGGTCTCGTCCTCGATGATCGACCGCGTCGTGGCGGGCCTCGGCCGTCGGCTGCTGGAGGTGCCGGTCGGCTTCAAGCACTTCGTGCCCGGCCTGCTGGACGGCTCCGTCGGCTTCGGCGGCGAGGAGTCGGCCGGCGCCTCGTTCCTGCGCCAGGACGGTTCGGTCTGGACCACCGACAAGGACGGCCTGCTGCTGGCCCTGCTGGCCGCCGAAATCCAGGCCAAGACGGGCCAGAGCGCCAGCCAGCTCTACAAGAGCCTGACCGACCGATACGGCGCCCCGTCCTACGCCCGCATCGACGCCCCGGCCAACCGGGCGGAGAAGGCCCGCCTGGGCGCGCTCAGCCCGAGCGACGTCACCGCCAAGGACCTGGCCGGCGAGCCGATCACCGACATCCTTACCAAGGCCCCGGGCAATGGCGAGGCCATCGGCGGCCTGAAGGTGACCACAAAAAACGCCTGGTTCGCGGCGCGCCCCTCGGGGACCGAGGACGTCTACAAGATCTACGCGGAGTCGTTCCTGGGTCCGGATCATCTCAAGCAGGTGCAGGCCGAGGCGCGGGAGGTGGTGTCGACAGCCCTGAAAGGCTGAGGCGACAACCACCTACCCTCAAGGACGCTTTCGTGACCGTCTTCCCAAGAGAGGTGGATCTGCGGCGTGCTGCCCGAGCTCCGCCCCCATAGGGAGCGGATGGGCCAATGCACGTTCCATCCGAAAGCAGGCGCCCCGCGGCGTTATCAATTGATCGCAATGGCGGGAAATGTACAACTTAGGCGTCACTTGAGGGTTGAAGCATGATCATCAACGGTATGTCAGGCCCAGATCACCTGATCGGCGGCGCCGACGACGACACCCTCAACGGTCTGGACGGGGACGACACCCTGGAGGGGCGGGACGGGAACGACCAGATCTTCGGCGGCGCGGGCGGCGATCATCTCTACGGCGGCGCCGGCGCTGACTTTCTGGACGGAGGTTCGGAATTTGATCTGGCGCGGTATGACAACTCCAGCGCTGGCGTCAGCGTCAATCTGACGACGAACACCGGCGTCGGCGGCGACGCCCAGGGTGACACGTTCAACGCCATCGAAGGCCTGGTCGGCTCGGCTTTCGCGGACGTGCTGGTGGGCAACGGAGTCGACAACGTCATCTACGGCCTTGGCGGCGACGACGTGCTTTATGGCGGTAGCGGCTCCCCGAACGATCGCCTTTATGGCGGCGACGGCAACGACCACGTTTACGTCAACTTCTTTTCCGACGTGCTCTACACGCTCGTTGATGGTGGAGACGGGTATGATCTAGCCCGCTTCGACTATTCGACGAGCGGGATCACCGCCAGTACGAGCCGCTTTGTATCGATCGAAGGCCTTGTCGGTTCGCCGTGGAACGACATCCTGAGCGGAGGCCCCGGCGACAACATCCTCTACGGCATGGGCGGCGATGACATCCTGCAGGCCAACGGAGGAACCGACACCCTGTACGGCAACGACGGTTCGGATGTGTTCTACGGCGATCTCGGCAACGCGTTGATGGACGGCGGCGCCGGTCTGGACATGGTGCGTTACGAGAATTCGGCGGCCGGCGTGGTGGTCAATCTCGCGACCGGTCTGGGCTCGGGCGGCAGCGCCGCCGGCGACACCTACACGTCCATCGAAGCCGTCGCTGGCTCGAATCTCGCCGACACGCTCATCGGAGACGCGGCGGACAACATCCTTTACGGCCAGGGCGGGGACGACCAACTGCATGGCGGCGCGGGCAACGACCAACTCTATGGCGGCGCGGGCGATGACCAGCTCGAAGGTGGCGCGGGCAGCAACCTGCTGGATGGCGGAGACGGCTTCGACATCGCCCGGTTTGACTCAGCCCCGGCGACCGGCGTGTACAGCGGCATCTCCGTCAACCTTCAGACGGGCGCGATGTATGGTGTCAACGACACCCTGACTTCCATCGAAGGCGTCGTCGGCTCGTATTTCAACGACATCCTGATCGGCAGCGACGGGGACAACCTCATCGATGGCGGAAACGGCAACGACGTCATCACCGGCGGGGCGGGCAACGACAAACTCTATGGCGGCGCCTACGCGGATACTTTCCGGTTCGGCGACGGGTCCGGCGCGGATCAGATCCTGGATTTCAGCGCCATCGACGGTCCCGTGACCGGCGAACCCTTCTCCAACGGCCATGACCAGATCGGCATTCTGACCAATGTGAACGGCTCGGGCATCGTGGACTATGCGACGCTTTTGCCTCACATCCAGGAAAGCATGATGGCCGGGGTCACCATCGACCTCGGCGGCGGAGCCAGCATATATGTGCCCAACCTGCACATGGCCGATCTGTCATCCAGCCTGTTCTTCTTCTACACCTAGAGCGGCGCTATCCAATGTCATTCATGGATGAGAGGCCAAAGCGGGCTCGGGGGCCAAGGAGATCGACAGCGATCTTACCCAAAACCTAGCCACCGCCGTCACTTCCCCCTATACCCCGCCGCATGTTTGAAGGCCTCTCCCCCCTCGCCCGCGACGCTCGCGCCTGGCCGTTCGAGCAGGCGCGCGCCCTGCTCGCCCGCATCCTGCGCCTGCGTCTGACCGACGCCGAACGTGACCTCGCCTCCACGCTGATCAACAGCGGCAAGGCCGACGAGGCCGTGAAGACCTTTCCGGCCCTGGCCAAACCGGTGATCCTGGAGACCGGCTACGGCCCGTCGGGCCTGCCGCACCTGGGCACCTTCGGCGAGGTGGCGCGCACGACCATGGTCCGCAGCGCCTTCCGCGCCCTGACCGACGACGCCATCCCCACGCGCCTGATCGCCTTCAGCGACGACATGGACGGCCTGCGCAAGGTTCCCGACAACATCGAGAACAAGCAGCCGCTGATCGAGGACCTGGGCAAGCCGCTGACGGTCGTCCGCGACCCGTTCGGCACCCATGACAGCTTCGGCGCCCACAACAACGCCCGCCTGCGCGCGTTCCTGGACGGCTTCGGCTTCGAGTACGAGTTCGTCTCCTCGACCGAGTGCTACAAGGGCGGCCTGTTCGACGCGACCCTGCTGATCGCCCTGGAGCGCTTTGACGCCATCCAGAAGGTCATGCTGCCGACGCTGGGTGAAGAGCGCCGCGCCACCTATTCGCCGTTCCTGCCGATCAGCCCGTCGACGGGCAAGGTGCTGCAGGTCCCGACCCTGGCCCGCGACGTCCAGAAGGGCACGATCGTCTTCCAGGACGAGGACGGCTCCGAGGTCGAGGTCCCGGTGACCGGCGGCCACGTGAAGATGCAGTGGAAGCCCGACTGGGCCATGCGCTGGACGGCGCTGGGCGTCGATTACGAGATGAGCGGCAAGGATCTGATCGACTCGGTCAAGGCCTCGGCCCAGATCTGCAAGGCGCTGGGCGGCGTGCCGCCGGAAGGCTTCAACTACGAGCTCTTCCTCGACGAGAACTCGCAGAAGATTTCCAAGTCCAAGGGCAACGGCCTGTCGATGGAGGACTGGCTGCGCTACGGCGCGCCGGAGAGCCTCTCATACTACATGTTCCAGAGCCCCAAGAGCGCCAAAAAGCTCTATTTCGACGTCATCCCCAAGGCGACGGACGAGTATCTGCAGCAGCTGGACGCCTATCCGAAGCAGGAACCGGCCAAGCAGCTGGACAACCCCGTCTGGCATGTCCATTCGGGCCGTCCGCCGCAGTACGGCTCGCCGGTGTCGTTCAGCCTGATGCTGAACCTGGTCTCGGCGGCCAACGCCTCGGACAAGGCGATCCTGTGGGGCTTCCTGTCGCGCTACATCCCGGGCGCCACGCCGGAGAACCAGCCGCTGCTGGACCGCCTGGCCGGCTACGCGATCAACTACTACGACGACTTCGTCAAACCGACGAAGGCGTTCCGCGCCCCCGACGACAAGGAACGCGCGGCGATCACCGATCTCTTGGCCCGCCTGAAGGCGCTGCCGGCCGACTGCCAGGACGCCGAGGTGATCCAGAACGAGGTGTTCGCGGTGGGCAAGGACCACGGCTTCGACCCGCTGCGCGCCTGGTTCCAGGCCCTCTACGAAGTGCTGCTGGGCCAGAGCCAGGGCCCGCGCTTCGGCTCGTTCGCGGCGATCTTCGGCCTGGATCGCACCACAGCCCTGATCGAGGAAAAATTGGGCTGACGCCGACACGATGGGCGGCGGGGCGCTAAGCGTCCCGCCATCACGTCGTCACCCATTGACGGTAGAAGGCCGGTCGTTCATTCGCCTTCGTGACAGTTGGGAATCCAGATCTTGGGCGACACCATTCTCGTGGCGGGCGGCGCCGGCTACATCGGCTCCCACACCTGCCTTCGGCTCGCCGAGGCCGGATTCACGCCGGTGGTCTACGACAACCTCTCAAACGGCTGGGAGTCGTTCGTCCAGTGGGGTCCGCTGGAGGTCGGCGACATCCGCGACGCGGCGCGGCTGGACGAAGTGTTCGCCAAGCACAGGCCCGTGGCCGTGATCCACTTCGCCGCCTTCATCGAGGTGGGCTTCTCGGTCGCCGAGCCGGGCGCGTTCTACGAGAACAATGTCGGCGGGACTCTGACCCTGATCGAGGCCGCCCGCCGGGCCGGCGTCGACAAGCTGGTGTTCTCCTCGACCTGCGCCACCTACGGCGATCCGGTCTATGTGCCGATGGACGAGAAGCATCCGCAGGCGCCGCTGAACCCCTATGGGCGCAGCAAGCTGATGGTCGAGCAAATCCTGGCGGACCTTTCCCGCTACAAGGGCTTCCGCTCGGTGGCCCTGCGCTATTTCAACGCCGCCGGGGCGGATCCCGACGGCCGGATCGGCGAGAAACACGAGCCCGAGACCCACGCCATCCCGTTGGCCATTGCCGCGGCGCGGGGCGAGCGGGACAAGTTCATGCTGTTCGGCGGCGACTACGACACCCGCGACGGCACCTGCGTGCGCGACTACATCCACGTTCTGGACCTGGCCGACGCCCATGTCCTGGCGCTGAAATGGCTGTTGGACGGCAAGGACAGCGCGGTCTTCAACCTCGGCACGGGCACGGGCACCACCGTGCGCGAACTGGTCGGCGCCATCGAGCGACGGTCCAACCGGCCGTTCCCGCTGGAGCTGGCCGGACGCCGCGCCGGCGACGCCCCCACCCTCGTGGCCGACAACAGCAAGGCCCGCGAGCAGCTGGGCTGGTCGCCGCGCTACGATCTAGACGCGATCATCGAGCACGCTTGGGCCTGGCACGCCAACGGCGCGCTGGAGCTCAAACGCTGAGCGACCGAAGCCAAGTCCTCGGGCGCCGCGACGCCATGTCGCGATAGATGAACGGAAACTGAATTTCGAATTAAGGGTCTGTCCGCACTTTGGCGCCTAGACTGCCCGTATTGGAACAAAGGTCAGTCTCAGGTTAATTCCCATGGCTTGCTTCACTCTTCGTCCTTCGGACCGTTCGGAATTCGACTCGTTGCTCGGCGAACTGGCGTCCCAGTTCCCGGCCGCGCACGTCGAAGCGGCCCATAACGACAACTGGAAGTCCTACCGCGTCGACATCTCGTGCGACGCCCCGTGGGAAGGCGACCTGACCGCCTGGCTGCAAAGCAAGCACGCCAACTGCCCGCGCACCTGACGCGACCTTAGGGGCCTACTGGCTGGCCCACAGGATCCGGGCGATCCATACCACTTCGGCGAGGTCCAGCGTCTGGTCCTTGCCGTCGCCGCCCAGCGAAGCCAGCTCCAGGCTGCGGGCCGTGATCCGCGCCAATTCCTTGATCAGCAAGTCGCCGCCCGAGGTCCGGACCACCACCCGGTCGCCCCGGCGCGGCTCGACCGACGGCGAGACCAGCAGGCGGTCGCCGTCGCGATAGACCGGGGCCAGGGCGTCGCCGGTGATTTCCAGGGCGTAGACGCCTTCGTCCGCTAGACCCGGAAAATCGATCTCGTCCCAGCCCGCGCCGCTCGGCGCGCCGGCCTCATCGAATAGGCCCTCGGCCCCGGCCTGGGCGAAGCCGATCAGCGGCACGACGCGCGGGTTGGGCCGCGGAGCGCGTTCGGTCAGGGCCGCGAACTCGGAAAACCCGACCCCCGTCGCCTCCAGCACCTTGGCCAGGCTCTCGGTCGACGGCCAGCGCGGTCGGGAGTCGCCCTCGCCGCGCTTGGAGCGGTTGAAAGCGGTCGGATCCAGGCCTGCCATCTTGGCCATGGCCGAAGGGCTCATGTCGAACCGCTCGGCCAAGGCGTCGATCGCGGTCCAAATCTCGGTATGCGACAGAGACGACATGGCTGGGGCCTCCTCGCCAGGACTCTGGAAAATATGCCTCATCCCTAGGAATGTAAACCTATCACCTCATAGCCAAGTTGACGTTTACGTAAACGTTGACGGCAGAATGTCTCGGGCATATGGTGATCGACGATAACCAACCGGCTCGGCCGCAGAAGTCGGGCCTGCCCAGGGAGGGTTCGAATGTTGGCTGACCTGCGCCGCCCGGAACGCACCTTTACGATTCGACAGCTCTGCAACGAGTTCAAAGCCACGCCTCGCGCGCTGCGCTTCTATGAGGACAAGGGTCTGCTGACCCCGGCTCGCGAAGGCCTCAACCGCGTCTATTCCCACAAGGACCGCGTCCGCCTGCAGCTGATCCTGCGCGGCAAGCGCGTGGGCCTGTCGCTGTCGGAAATCCGCGAACTGCTGGACCTCTATGACGAGAACGACGACGGCGCGGCCCAGATGGCCCGGTCGCTGAAGAAGTTCCGCGAGCGCGCCACCGCGCTGGAGCAGCAGCGCGAGGACATCGACGGCGCCCTGATCGAACTGCGCGAAGCCTGCGCCCGCCTCGAGCGGCGCCTGGCCGAGATCCGCCCCGACCTGCTGCCCCGCGCGGCCGACTACGACCAGGTGCTGCGCGCCCGGCTGGACGGTCACGGCGAGGCGGCGTTGGGCAAATAGACCGGCGTCCGCGTTGTTTGCTTCAAGACGTGAAGCCGGCGCGGCGCTGACCTTTCCTCCTCCGATCCGACCAATCAGGACCGTTCCATGACCTACCAGCCGCCCGTTCGCGACCACGCGTTCATCCTGCGCGACGTGCTCAATATCGACCAGCACGGGAACCTGCCGGGCTTCGCCGACGCGCCCTTCGAGACCGTCGAGCAGATTCTCGAGGCCGCCGCCCAGTTCACCGGCGAGGTTCTGGCCCCGCTGAACCACGTGGGCGACAAGCAGGGCTGCGTCTGGAACAGCGACTTCACGGTCAAGACGCCGGACGGCTTCAAGGAAGCCTACAAGCAGCTGTGCGAAGGCGGCTGGACGGGCCTGGGCTCGGACCCGACCTACGGCGGCCAGGGCCTGCCCCACGTCGTGAACCTGGCCTTCAGCGAGATGTCGAGCTCGGCCAACATGGCCTTCTCGATGTATCCGGGCCTGGCCCACGGCGCCTATTCGGCCATCCACACGGGCGGCACCGACGAGCAGAAAGAGACCTATCTGCCGAAGATGATCTCGGGCGAGTGGACCGGTACCATGAACCTGACCGAGCCGCACTGCGGCACGGACCTGGGCCTGTTGCGCACCAAGGCCGTCCCGCAAGGCGATGGGACCTACAAGATTACCGGCCAGAAGATCTGGATCAGCGCCGGCGAGCACGACATGTCGGACAACATCGTCCACCTGGTGCTGGCCCGCATCGAAGGCGCCCCGGCCGGCGTAAAGGGCATCTCGCTGTTCATCGTGCCGAAGTTCTTCCCCAAGGCCGACGGCTCGGTCGGCGAGCGCAACGAGGGCGTCAAGTGCGTCGGCCTCGAGGAGAAGATGGGCATCCACGGCAACGCCACCTGCGTGATGCAGTACGACGACGCCGTCGGCTATCTGATCGGTGAAGAGAACAGCGGCCTGAAGCTGATGTTCGTGATGATGAACGAGGCCCGCCTGGGCGTCGGCCTGCAGGGCATCGCCCAGGCCGAAGCCGCCTACCAAGCCGCCGCCGCCTTCGCCAAGGACCGCCTGCAAGGCCGCTCGCTGACCGGCCCGAAGAACCCCGACGGCCCGGCCGACCCGATCCTGGTCCATCCGGACGTGCGCCGCATGCTGCTGGAGAGCAAGACCCTGATCGAAGGCGGCCGCGCCTTCCTGTTCTGGACCGCCCTGCACGGCGACCTGGCCCACAGCCACCCCGACGAGGCGGTGCGCACCAAGGCGGAGGACTATATGGGCCTGATGACGCCGGTGCTGAAGGGCTACCTGACCGATAAGGGCTTCAAGATCTGCTCCGACGCCATGCAGGTGCACGGCGGCAGCGGCTTCACCGAGCACTTCCCGGCCAGCCAGTACCTGCGCGACGTCCGCATCGCCCTGATCTACGAAGGCACCAACGGCGTGCAGGCGCTCGACCTGGTCGGCCGCAAGCTGGCCGCCAAGGGCGGTCGCGGCGTGATGACCTTCTTCCAGGAAATCGACCAGTTCATCGGCGAGAACGACGGCGACGCCGAGCTGAAGCCGTTCATCGAAGCACTGGCCGGGGTGAAGGCCCAGCTGCAGGACGGCACCATGTGGCTGATGCAGAACGGCCTGCAGAACCCGGACAACGCCGGCGCGGCCTCGACCGACTATATGCACCTCTTCGGCCTGACGGGCCTGGCCTACATGTGGGCCCTGATGGTCAAGGCGGCCAACGCCAAGATCGCCGCCGGCTCGACCGACCCCTTCTTCACGACCAAGATCGTCACGGCGAAATATTTCATCGAGCGCATCTTGCCTGACGCAGGGGCGCATCTGGCCAAGCTGAAGACCGGTTCGGCGACCTTGATGGCGCTGCCCGCGGAGGCTTTCTAAAAATGGGCGTGCTCGGCGTCGAAAAGCCGGCCTTCATGGCCGAAGAGGACATCGCGATCTTCGAGGACGCGGTCGGCAAGTTCTTCGACGAGCACGCCCCTGAAGAGACGGTCGCCAAGTGGCGCAAGAACCATTGCGTCGACCGCGACATGTGGACCAAGGCGGGGGAGGCCGGGCTGCTCGGCCTCTCCACGCCCGAGGCGTACGGCGGGGCCGGCGGCGACTACCGGCACGAGGTCGTGCTGATGGAGCAGCTGGGTCTCAAGGGCGTCGACGGCTTCGGCGTCAGCCTGCACAACGCCATCGTCATGCCGTACATCACTCACTACGGCACCGAGGAGCAGAAGCAGCGCTGGCTGCCGCGCCTGGCCACGGGTGAGCTGGTCTCGGCCATCGCCATGACCGAGCCGGGCGCCGGTTCCGACCTGCAGGCCATCAAGACGACGGCCAAGAAAGTCGGCAGCCAGTACGTCCTCAACGGCTCCAAGACCTTCATCACCAACGGCCAGACCGCCAACCTGATCATCGTGGTGGCCAAGACCGACCCGGCGGCCGGGGCGCGCGGGACCTCGCTGGTCGTGGTCGAGACCGACGGGGCGGAAGGCTTCGAGCGCGGCCGCAACCTCGACAAGCTGGGCCAGGAGGCCCAGGACACCTCGGAGCTGTTCTTCAACGAGGTGAAGGTTCCGACCGAGAACCTGCTGGGAACCGATGAAGGCCAGGGCTTCTTCCAGCTGATGGGCCAGCTGCCGCAGGAGCGGCTGAACATCGCCGTCCAGGGCATGGCCACCATCGAGCGCGCGCTTGAGCTGACCATCGACTACGTCAAGCAGCGCAAGGCGTTCGGCAAGGCGATCATCGACTTCCAGAATACCCAGTTCGTGCTGGCCGAGTGCAAGACCGAGGGCACCGTCGCCCGGGTCTTCGTCAATCACTGCATCGAGCAGCACCTGGCCGGCAAGCTGGACGCGGCCACCGCCTCGATGGCCAAGTACTGGGTCAGCGACCTGGAGAACAAGATCGTCGACCGCTGTCTGCAGCTGTTCGGCGGGTTCGGCTTCATGAACGAATATCCGATCGCCCGGATGTACCGCGACAGCCGCGTACAGCGCATCTACGGCGGCACCAACGAGATCATGAAGCTGCTGATCGCGAGGACGCTGTAAGCATGCTGCTGGAAGCCGCCGTCGTCCTGTGCCTGACCAACGCGACCGATACGGCCGTGTCGGGGATGGTGCGCGACGGCCGCTCCAAGCTCACCTCGGCCAAGCTGGAGGGAACCAGCCTCAACTATCGCGAACCCCTGGCCGAGACCCCCTTCCCGGCCGTCGATGTCGGCCAGACCGGCTGCGCCGATGTCGATGGCATGACGCTGGCCAAACCCCAGCTGGTGATCCGCGGCGGGCAGTCCGTGGGCGGCGGCCTGCATCACGGCGAGACGATCTGCCGACCGACCCACCCGCTGAAGGCCGGCGAACGTCTGACCTTCGTCTACCGCAAGAGCTTCTTCGGACCGCTGACCTGCAAGGAGACCCGCTGATGCCGTTGATCGTCGCGCCGCCGCCCCAGCCGCCGCCCGCCCAGCACGCCGCGCCGCCCGCCGCGTCGGACGCCCGTTCGGCCGTCGTCTGCGTGCGCGCCTCGGGTCCGCGCCCGCTGTTCTTCTCTGGCAAGCTCGTGGGCAAGAAGCCCGGCGGCAAGTTTCCGGGCGATTTCGAACTGCCGCTGAAGGCCAATGTCGACCAGTGCAACAACCTGCTGCGCTCGAAGGTGGCGGACTGGACCCTGTCGGTGACCACGCCCGGCTTCAAGGCCTGCTACCTGCCCGCGCCGGAGTTCGGCCAGCGCGTCACCTACAGCGCCAAGGCCACGGCGCGGGGCCTGGCCTGCGCGCCGATCGCCAAGTCGCCGATCGGGACCTGGAAATAATGACGGTGGCCCTAAGCCTTGTTGACGCTGTTCGCCTTGATCTGGGCCGCGCCGCGCGCGTCCAGGTCCTTGCGCGTGGCGTCCAGGCTGAGCGGCCCCTGAAGGGTGGCGTTGACCGCGTCCATGCCCGGGGCCGCCGAGCCCGGCTTGCGCGCCAAGAGGTAGCGCAGGCTCAGCCGCTCATTGTCGGCGGCGTCAGGCTGGGTGCCGTGCAGGGTGCAGGCGTGCCACATGGCCGCGTAGCCGGTCTTGCCGGTCAGCAGGTGCTGGCGGGTCTGGACCTCGTGGCCGCGCCCGTCGCGGTACAGCCAGCCGGCCTCGTTCTTCGTCAGGTCGTGCGGGAACAGCGTCCCGCCCAGCTTGTGGCTGTCCTCCAGCAGGAACAGCGGGGCGTCGTGCGTCCCGACGTCGTGCAGGTAGATGTAGAGCGTCAGGAAATCGGCTTCCCGGTCCTTGTAGTCGATCAGGTCCTGATGGAAGTCGATGCCGTAGAAATAGGTGATGTCCCGGAACGGGGCCTTCACATAGGCGCCCAGATTGTTGACCGGATTGCCGGCGATGCGGGTCTTCAGCCAGTCGGGCACGACGCTGGCCGGCACGCCGCAGATCAGCTTCTTGAGCAGGATCTCGTAGTCGTCGCCCAGCAGGGCGCTGACGGCCGAGACGATCGCCGGGTCGTTCTCGACGAAGGCCAAGTCGACTTCGAACCGCTCCAGCAGGTTTCGGCCGGGCGCCGGATTGACCCCGATGTACTGGGGATCGGCGTCGAACTCGGCCTCGCTGAGGAACAGGTCGGCGTCGAACGTCCGCAAGCTCCGGATCTTGGCCAGCAGGGCGCTCGCCGCCGCCGGGTCCACGCCCTCGCCGAACACATGATAGCCGCGCGCGATGAAGTCGCCCACCGCCGGGTGGCCAAGGGACTCCCCCGTCGCACGCTCCGCTGCCGCCATCGTCCTGATCTCCAAACCTCCGGAATCAGACGCCTTTTTGGTTAACGAACCATCCAAGCTTACGCAGGAAGGAGCCATACAATGGCCGACGCTTACATTTTCGACGCCGTGCGCACGCCGCGCGGCAAGGGCAAGAAGGACGGGTCTCTGCACGAGATCACCGCCCTGTCCCTGGCCACCCAGGTTCTGGAAAACCTGCGCGAGCGCAACGGCCTGGACACCTCCAAGGTGGACGACGTCGTCCTGGGCTGCGTCGCGCCCGTGGGCGAGCAGGGCAGCGACATCGCTCGCACCGCCGTCCTGACCGCCGACTACGCCGAGAGCGTCGCCGGCGTGCAGATCAACCGCTTCTGCGCCTCGGGCCTGGAAGCGGTGAACATGGCCGCGGCCAAGGTCGCCTCGGGTGAAGCCCAGCTGACCATCGGCGGCGGCGTCGAGAGCATGAGCCGCGTGCCCATGGGCAGCGACGGCGGCGCCTGGCCGACCGATCCTTCGTCGGCGTTCAAGACCTACTTCATGCCGCAAGGCGTGTCGGCCGACCTGATCGCGACGCTCTACGGCTTCTCGCGCGACGACGTCGACGCCTACGCCGTGGAAAGCCAGAAGCGCGCGGCGGCCGCGTGGGCCGACGGCCGCTTCAAGAAGTCGGTGATCCCGGTCAAGGACCAGCTGGGCCTGACCATCCTGGACCACGACGAGACCGTCCGCGGCGCCACCACCATGCAGACCCTGGCCTCGCTGAACCCGTCGTTCACCGGCATGGGCGAGATGGCCTTCGACGCGGTGGCCGTGCAGCGCTACCCGCAGGTCGAACGCATGAACCACGTGCACCACGCCGGCAACAGCTCGGGCATCGTCGACGGCGCCGCCGGCGTGCTGATCGGCACCAAGGAGATGGGCGAGGCGCTAGGCCTGAAGGCCCGCGCCCGCATCAAGGGCGCGGCCTCGATCGGTTCGGAGCCCTCGATCATGCTGACCGGCCCGTCGCTGGTCACCGAAAAGCTGCTCAAGAAGCTGAAGATGGAGGTCAAGGACATCGACCTCTACGAGCTGAACGAGGCCTTCGCCGCCGTCGTCCTGCGCATGATGCAGGCGCTCGACATCCCGCACGACAAGATGAACGTGAACGGCGGCGCCATCGCCATGGGCCACCCGCTGGGCGCCACCGGCGCGATGATCCTGGGCACCATGGTCGACGAGCTGGAGCGCTCCGACAAGGAAACCGCCCTGATCACCCTGTGCGTCGGCGCCGGCATGGGCACCGCCACGGTCATCGAACGCGTCTAATCACTCGATCCAAGGACTAGAGACATGGAAAACTTCAAGATCGAGGTCGACGGCGACGGCATCGCCCTGGTCACCTTCGACGTGCCCGGCCGCACGATGAACACCCTGACCGCCTCGGTGATCAGGGAAGTCGGCGAGGTGGTCGAGACCATCAAGTCGGACGCCAACATCAAGGGCGCGGTGATCACCTCGGGCAAGACCACCGGCTTCTGCGCCGGCGCCGACCTGGGCGAACTGGGCGGCGCGGGCGGCCTCGGCGGTGGAGCCGGCGGCGAGGAAGGCCTGAAGGCCGCCTTCGAGGCCGGCTTCGCGCTGAACAAGGCGTTCCGGGCCCTTGAGACCTGCGGCAAGCCGGTGGCCGCGGCCATCAACGGCCTGGCCATGGGCGGGGGTCTCGAGATCACCCTGGCCTGCCACTACCGCGTGGTGGCCGACAATCCGAAGATCCAGCTGGCCCTGCCGGAGGCCAAGGTCGGCCTGCTGCCGGGCGCCGGCGGCACCCAGCGCCTGCCGCGCCTGATGGGCGTGATGGCCGCCGCGCCGTACCTGCTGGAAGGCAAGTCGATGAAGCCGGCCGAAGCCCTGGGCTTCAAGGTCGTGCACGAGGTCGTCCCGGCCGGCCAGGAGGTCGAGGCCGCCAAGACCTGGATCAAGACCAAGGGCGACCCGGTCGCGCCGTGGGACAAGAAGGAGTTCAAGCTCCCCGGCGGCGGCCCCTACACCCCGGGCGGCAGCCAGGTGTTCATCATGGGCAACGCCATGCTGCGCAAGCAGACCTATGGCAATTACCCCGCCCAGCTGAACATCATGAAGGCGGTCTATGAGGGCCTGCAGGTGCCGTTCGACGCGGCCATCCGCATCGAGACCCGCTACTTCCTCAAGACGATGATGTCGCCCCAGGCCAAGGGCATGATCCGCACCCTGTTCCTCAGCCTGCAGGAACTGGGCAAGGGCTCGGGCCGTCCAGCCGGCGTGCCGCACTACGACGTCAAGAAGGTCGCCGTCCTGGGCGCCGGCATGATGGGCGCGGGCATCGCCTATGTCCAAGCCATGGCCGGCATCGAGACCGTGCTGATCGACCAGACGCAGGAAGCCGCCGACAAGGGCAAGGGCTACGCCGAGGGCCTGGTCAAGAAGGCCGTCTCGCGCGGCAAGCTGACCCAGGAGAAGGGCGACGCCATCCTGGCGCTGATCCACCCGACCGCCGACTACGCCGCCGTCAAGGGCAGCGACCTGGTCGTCGAGGCCGTGTTCGAGAACCGCGACGTCAAGGCCCAGGTGACCAAGCTGGCCGAGGCCCAGCTAGCCGAAGGCGCGATCTTTGGCTCAAATACCTCGACCCTGCCGATCACGGGCCTCGCTAAGGCCAGCGTGCGTCCGGCCGACTTCATCGGCATCCACTTCTTCTCGCCGGTCGACAAGATGGGCCTGGTTGAGATCATCATGGGCGAGCAGACCGGCCAGGAAGCCCTGGCCAAGTCGATCGACTACGTCCTGAAGATCAAGAAGACCCCGATCGTCGTCAACGACAGCCGCGGCTTCTACACCAGCCGCTGCTTTGGCACCTTCGTGCAGGAAGGCATGGAGCTGCTGGCCGACGGCTACGCTCCGGCCATCATCGACAATGTCGGCCGGGCCACCGGCATGCCGCGCGGTCCGCTGGAGATGCACGACGACGTCGCGCTGGACCTCTCCTACAAGATCGCCCAGCAGACCAAGAAGGACCTGGGCGACAAGTACGAGGAGCGTCCGTTCACCGCGATCATCGAGAAGATGGTCGAGGGCGAAGGCCGCTACGGCCGCAAGAACGGCAAGGGCTTCTACGACTATCCGGAGAACGGCCCCAAGACCCTGTGGCCGGGCTTGGCCCAGCTGGCGCCGACCAAGATCGCCGAGGTCGACCAGGCCGGCATCCAGGAGATCCGCACCCGGCTCCTGTACCGCCAAGCCGTGGAGGCCGCCCGCTGCTTCGAGGAAGGCGTCATCACCGACCCGCGCGAGGCCGATGTCGGCGCCATCCTGGGCTGGGGCTTCGCGCCCTGGACCGGCGGCCCGGTCAGCCTGATCGACGGCGTGGGCGTGGCCAAGTTCGTCGAGGCCTGCGACGCCCTCGCCCAGAAGTACGGCGCCCGCTTCGCCCCGCCGCAACTGCTGCGCGACATGGCCGCCAAGGGTGAGACCTTCTACAGCCGCTTCGGCGTGAAAACGAAGACCGCCGCCTAAGAGCGACGTCCACGACGACAAACGGAAGGGCCCGGCGGCGACGCCGGGCCCTTTTTGTTTGCGGCGGTCATGAGGCCTCGTTCGTTTCAGCTTCGACTTGTCGGAGCCACGGTCCGGCCCCACCGCGCCGCTAGAGCTCGACCCGTGAGATCGAGTCTGTTCCTGCATCCCGCCGGAAAGCCTGCCACCAGGGCTTCCAGGAAGGCCGCCATGCCCGCGACGAGGCCATCGCGCCGACGCCTCGAGCCCGCCGCCGGGCGCTGGCTGCTGGTCGGCGGCGCGTCGCTGGTCTTTCATGGTCTGCTGGGCTGGGCGCTGCTGGTGGCCGTGCCCGCCCCGCCCTTGCTGCTCGAGCCGCGTACGGTCGTGGTCCAGTTGCTGACGCCTGAGCGGCCACATCTGGCCGAGCACGCGGCCGTCCGCCCTCAGCCGGCTCCGCTGCGCGTCCCGACACCGCGGACGCCGTCGACGGCGCCGCCGGTCCTGACGCCCTCGCCTCGCCCCACCGCTCCCGGCGCGCCGGGAGTCATCGTCGCCCCGCCCGGCTTCACGGCGCGCGGGACCTTGACCGGCGGTGGCGAGGCCCTGCGGGAAGCCGCACGCGAGAGCGGCTGCACCGAGGCCGACATCGTCCACCTGACCAAGGCCGAACGCGACGCGTGCAACGAGACCCTGGGCGCCAAGCACAAGAACGGCCCGGCCCTCTACGCCGCCATCGACCCCGACAAGAAGGCGGCCTTCGACGGCGACTGCAAGAAGGACGACGACTGGTGCCTCTACCGCACGGGCAAGGGACCCTATCCGGGTCTCTTCGCCCTGATGCGCGGCAAAAAGCCCTCCAAGGGCTGGGACTAGAGCCCGACCTCGTCGTTCAGCCTGGTGATCTGCGGCTGGGCGGTGACGATCCGCACCCGCAGGCCGGTGGCCTTGCCGCCCGGGATCGACAGCTTCACCGAGGCGGTCTTCGGGAGCAGGTCCTTGGGCGCGCGCAGGGCCGGGACCGGTGCCGAGGACAGCACCTTGCCGTCGGCCGAGACCAGCTCCAGGCGCGCCGCCGTCGCGTCCTGGGCGCCCAGGCTGTGCACCTTGACCGTGACGCTCCCGCCCTTGACCACCGCGTCACCGCGCCCAATGCCGAGG
>JAGIBE010000067.1 GCA_017744495.1 Caulobacter sp.
CATCAACATTGATCCACCCATCTGCCGAAAGCTGGCTAGCCAACTCAGCGAGGTCTTCCGGCTGCCCAGCGAGATACAACGTCAGCCAAAGGTCCTCACGGAAATCCGGCAATGTGCTGAGACGAGTCGCGCCGTCCCTGATTTGCTGTTCGAGATCGCTCATAGGCGGATGTTATCCGACCGGGGGGAAGGTCCGCCATGGGTCGGGACCAGACCTTATCCTCTTTCCAGAAAGTCGGCCCCGTCCCCAGAGCTTGAGGGCTGTGTCGTCCACGGCCCCAACCGCCACACTCAATAAACCGACGCCACCATCCGCCGCCCCACCAGGATGCTCTGGTCGTCGTACTTGTGCTTGTTCGAGCGCTTGGGCAGTTCGACCTTTGGACGGTCGATCCGCTCGTAGGGGATCTGCGACAGGATGTGGGCGATGCCGTTCAGGCGGGCGCGCTTCTTGTCGTCCGAGCGCAGGATGAACCAGGGCGACTCCTCGCGGTCGGTGGCGGCCAGCATCTGGTCGCGGGCCCGGGAATAGTCGTACCAGCGCGAATAGGACTCCACGTCCATCGGGCTCAGCTTCCACTGGCGCAGCGGATCGTTGACCCGGGCGTGGAAGCGGCGATCCTGCTCCTCCATGCCCACCTCCAGCCAGATCTTGATCAGGATGATGCCCGAGCCGACGATCCAGCGCTCGGCCTTGGGGCAGATCTCCAGGAAGTCGCGGTGCTCCTCTTCGGAGCAGAAGCCCATCACGTATTCGACGCCGGCCCGGTTGTACCAGCTGCGGTCGAAGATCACGATCTCGCCGCCGGCCGGGAAGTGCTGGATGTAGCGCTGCATGAACAGCTGGGTCTTCTCGCGCTCGCTGGGGGCGGGCAGGGCGGCCACGCGGAAGACGCGGGGGCTGACACGCTCGGTCAGGGCCTTGATGAATCCGCCCTTGCCGGCCGCGTCCCGGCCCTCCAGCACCACGATGACTCGCGCGCCGGTCTCCTTGGCCCAGTCCTGCAGGTGGCAGAGCCGAACCTGCAGCTTCTCCAGCTCCTCCAGATAGGTCTTGCCCTTCATCTTCTCGGGCTTGTCGGACTTCTCAGAGGCCTTGTCTTCGGGGGCGTGCTTGGCCTTGGCCATGGAAGCTCTCCTCAGTGGGCGATGCGGCCGATCAGGGCGCCGGCCCAGGCGGCGGCGGCGACCAGGACGACGCCGGGGGCCACCCGCAGGGCGAAGGCGCGGCCGCCGCTGGTGGCGGCGACGACGATCTTGGTGATGGTGTTGGTGGTGAAGCCGGCCAGGATGGGGATGACCACCTCCACCGACTGCATCCTGCCGTTGGCGGCCAGGGAGGCGATCGAGATGGCGGGGGCGTGGGTGTCGACGAAGCCGGCGACCCCCGCCGCCAGGATTGCGCCGTTCTCGCCGAACTCGGCGCGCAGGGCGGCCGAGGCCAGGAGCACCACCGACAGGGTGGCGGCGAAGATCAGGGCGCCTATCAGGCTGAAGGCGCTGTCGGAGCTCTGCTCGTCTGGCGGCGGCGGGGTGCGCAGCGCCGCGATCGTGAAGATCGCGCCGTAGACGCCGGCCGCCAGGCCCGCGCCGATCAGCGGGGCGGCCATGGCCTGCAGGGCGGCCTGGCTGGTGGCGCCCACGACCACGGCCATCTGCACCACGGTAGCGACGGTGGACAGCACCGCGCCGGCGACGGCCGAGGTCATCACCTTGGGGTCCTTGGCGGCCCGCGCGCCCATGGCTCCGATCGTCGCCGAGCTGGAGACGAAGCCCGAGGCCAGGCCCGAGATCGGCAGGCCGAACCGCGCGCCCAGCAGCCGCGTGGCCAGGTGCCCGACCGCGCCGATCAGCAACACCAGCACCACCAACCGCCAGACGGACCTGGGATTGAGCGCAGCGTAGGGCCCCATCTGCTGGTCGGGCAGCAGGGGCATGATCACGATCAGGGCCGCGCCCAGGATCAGCGCCGAGCGCACCTCGTCCTCGGTCAGGACCGTGCGCACGAAGTGGTGCAGGCGCTTCCTGCTGGACAGCAGAAGGGCGGTGACGATGGCTACCGCGCCGGCGGCGGACGGGGCCTTCATGGCCAGGGCGCCGGTCAGCACGGTCAGCACGATGGCGAACTCTGTCGTCAGGCCGGGGCCGTCCTGATCGCGGGTGCTCCAGTAGCTGAGGCCGGCCAGGGCGGTGACGGCGACGACCAGGACCGACAGCAGCACGGCGCCGCCGCAGGCCAGCGCCACCGCGCCCGCCAGGGCGGCGATCGAGAAGGTGCGCACGCCCGCGTCGGCCGGCCGTGTCGGGTCGTCCATCGCCCGCTCGCGCCCCGTGCCGATCAGCATCCCCACGCCCAGGGCGACCAGCAGGTTCAGAAGGGGGGCGTTGCTGAAGGCGTCGGGCAAGGCGTCTGACTCCCGCGGTCCCGGTCGGCGCGCCGGGTTCCGCTTCCAAGTGTTGTGCTCCGTGGCCGGAGCGAACAATCCGAAAAAACCCCGAATGCGGCCCGGGTTCGAACGGCGCCGTGGGTTTCATCGCGACGTCGCGGAGGAGGGGTTCAAATACGCGAGCTTTTCCATAATCTCTCATAAAAGTTGTGAAACGGCAGGTTCTGTGCCAACCTCGCCGGACAACAAGGAATGGGGCGTTTTCATGCGTATCTTCCTGTACATTCTGGGTTTTCTGGTCGCTGGAGCCGTCGCGATCGTTCCCTGGTTTCTTCCGCCCATCACCTTCATCACCGTGCTGATGTGCATCGCCGGGGTCGCGATGATCGTGCTGCTCATCGTCGGGCTGGTGAAGGGCTGGGGCATCAGCCTGCAGACGGGCGGCGGAACCTGATCTTCCTGGAAGCTTGACCGCCGACGGACGCTGGATCACGCTTCGCCGACCCCTGGGGTCAGACCTTGGGGGAGGCGAACTCATGATCCCGCGATCCACTTTGCGCACGCTCGTCCTGTCGGCGGCTCTCGTCGCCGGCGTTGGTGAAGTGCGAGCTCAGGCTGCTCAGACGAGCCAAGCCCAGGCCGCGCCCGACGCGACCGTGCCGATGATGCAGCGCACCGAGAAGCTGCGGTTGCAAGGCAAGCGCGGCGAGAGCCTGCTGCGGCCCGGTTACGCCGTGGGCGAATACACCGGCTCGGCCAAGTCCGTGGGCAAGAGCGTCAAGGCCCTGGGCTCCTATTCCAAGGACAGCATGAAGGCGTCGTTCTCGGTGGCGGCGCCGGACTGGTCCGCGCCGGTCGAGGGCTCGTGCGAGGGCGGCCAGGGGCGGATCGGCCTGGGCTGGATCACCTTCGACCACGACGACCTGCTGTATGTCTGCACCTATTCGCAGGGCGGGACGCCGCTGAAGGCGGCCATGAGCCTGGCCCTGTCGAAGGGCTCGTTCCTGGGCAATCTCAGCCAGCCGCAGCGGGCGGGCGAGTTGCAGTACCAGGGGATCACCCTGCGGGCCCAGACCAAGCGCCTGGGCGGCCTGCCGTTCGGCGGCGCGGGCAAGGGCGGGGTCATGGGCTACGTCATCACCCGCGACGGCGTCGAGGTGGGCGGGGTCGATTTCAACGGCCTGGTCCCGACCTTCTACCTGCCGCCCAAGGGCGCGCCGGACCGCGACGCGGTGGCGGTGTTCGCCCTGACCCTGTTCAATTTCCAGGACCCGGGGCGGAACCTGTAAGGGGCCAATCCCTCCCCCCGTGGGGGAGGCGATCGCGTAGCGATCGGTGGGGGGAGTTCTAGGATCGACGACCCGGGTTGTGGCTGGCTTCCAACTCCTCCCCCCTCCGCCGGCTTCGCCGACACCTCCCCCACAGGGGAGGGCCCGGACTTCACGAAAATGTTCGTCTCCGGTCCCAAGCGGGGCCATTGACGGCGGCGCGGGCGGGTCCACTGTGCGGGCGGATCAACCCTAGCCTGCGGCCACCCCGACATCATGATTTCCCTGGCCGCCGCGACGCCGTCGCGCCGTCGCTCGACGCTCCGACCTGGGGCGGCGCGATGAGCGAACCGACGATCTTCTTCTCCGAGGTCAACGAGCGGCAGGGCATGTTCCACCGCCGCGCCTTCCTGATGGGCGGGCTGGCCGGCGCGGGTCTGCTGGCCCTCGGCGGTCGCCTGGCGCAGCTGCAGCTGGTCGAGGCGCGGCGGTACCAGAAGCTGTCGGCCGGCAACCAGTTCAACTACCGCCTGGTCGCGCCGCCGCGCGGGGCGATCTATGACCGCAACGGCGTGGCGCTGGCCTCCAACCGCCCGAACTTCCGGCTGATGGTCAGCAAGGACAGCAAGGACTTCGACGCCGGGGCCACCCTGGACGAGTTGGCCACCTTGGTGCCCATCGACGGAACCCGCCGCGCCCGCCTGCTCAAGGATCTGGAGCGTGCGCCCAAGAAGGCGCCGGTGCCCATCATGGAGGACATGACCTGGGAGGAATTTTCGCGGGTCAACATCCGGGCGCCGGAGCTGCCGGGCGTCACGGCCGACATGGGCGAGGTCCGCGTCTATCCGTTCGGCGGGGCCTTCGCCCACGTGATCGGCTATGTGGCCAAGGTCTCGGACCGCGACCTGGAGAAGGCCAAGGAGGACCCCAACCAGGACCAGGCCCTGCTGCACCACCCCGGCTTCCGGATCGGCAAGCTGGGAGTCGAGAAGGCCTTCGACGGCCCCCTGCGCGGAGAGGCCGGGGCCAACAAGGCCGAGGTCGACGCCCAGGGCCGCACGGTCCGCCTGGATCCCGAGGGCGACATCCCCGCCAAGGCTGGCGCCGACATCCGCCTGACCCTGGACGCCGACATCCAGAACCGGGCGCTGGAGGTGATGGGCGACGAGAGCGGCGCGATCGTGGTCATGGACTGCCGCACCGGCGACCTGCTGGCCATGGCGTCGGCTCCCAGCTTCGACGCCAACCGGTTCGTCAAAGGCCTGTCCGGCCCCGAGTACAAGGCGCTGGCCGAGTATGAGCGTAAGCCGCTGCTCGACAAGGTGATGACGGGCACCTATCCGCCCGGCTCGACCTTCAAGCCGACCGTGGCCATGGCGGCCCTGACGGCGGGCGTGGACCCGACCGAGCGGGTGGTCTGCACCGGCGGCTGGGCGTTCGGCGGTCGGGTCTGGCACTGCCACAAGAAGGGCGGCCATGGCGTGCAAAACATGCACGACGCCATCAAGAACAGCTGCGACGTCTATTTCTATCAGATGGCCCTGCGGATCGGGCCCGACCCGATCGCCGCGGCGGCCAAGGCCTTCGGCTACGGCGGGACCTTCGACATCGGCATCCCCGGCCAGAAGAAGGGGCTGGTGGGTTCGCGCGAGTGGAAGAAGACCGCCTTCAAGCGCGACCCGGTCTGGCACCCCGGCGACAGCGTGCCGTACGGCATCGGCCAGGGCTATATCAACGTCAACGCCCTGCAGCTGGCGGTGATGTGCGCGCGCCTGGCCAACGGCAGGAAGGCGCTCAATCCGCGTCTCGTGAAGTCGGTGGGCGGGGTCGAGCAGCCTCACGGCGACGCCGTGCCCGACCTGCCGTTCCCTCAGCAGCACCTGGAGATCGTCCGCGCCGGCATGGCGGCCGTGGCCAACGACCCGACGGGCGGCGCCTTCAAGCAGAGCCAGCTGGGCCTGGGC
>JAGIBE010000068.1:0-5248 GCA_017744495.1 Caulobacter sp.
GCCATCATCTCGTGGCTGTCGCGCTTGGACGTGCGCGCCAGGTTCGACATGAATTCGGTGCGCAGGGTCTGCTCGATCTTGTCGAGGATCTCGCGCTGGACCGGCTCCATCCGCAGCATGCGGGTGACGCATTCCAGGGCGAAGTCCTCCGGCAGCGAGGCCAGCACGCGCGCGGCGTGGTCGCTCTTCACCTTCGACAGCACCACCGCGACGGTCTGCGGGTATTCGTTCTTCAGATAGTTGGCGAGCACCGCCTCGTTCACATTGCCCAGCTTGTCCCACATGGTCCGACCCGCGGGACCGCGGATCTCTTCCATCAGCTGGTCGACCTTCTCGGGCGGCATGAAGGCCGACAGCAGGCGCTGGGTCTGCTCATAGGAGCCCATGATCGCGCCGGTCGAGCTCATGCCCGAGACGAACTCGACCAGCAGCTCTTCCACGACCGAGGCCGAGACGGTGCCCAGGCCGGCCATGGCCTGGGAGACTTCCTTGATTTCCTCGTCGTCCAGGGCTTCCCAGATCGCGGTGTGCTCTTCGCCCAGGGCGAGCAGCACGATCGCGGCCTTTTCCGGTCCGGCGAGTTTCTTGACGTCGTTGACGGCGGCTTTCATCGCTTACTCCGACTCGTGCAGCCAGGAGCGAAGGATCGCGACGGATTCCTCGGGGTGTTTTTCGACGAATTCGGAGACCCGCTTGATCGACGAGGCCTTCACCTGGCCCTCGATCTTGGCGATGTCGATGCGCTGGTCCATGTCGCTGACCGGGCCGGCGATGGCGATGGCGTCGCCCGACTGATCGATGACGACCTCCTGGGTGGTGCCGTCCGACAGGGTGACCATGCGGGTCACCGGCTGGTGGGACAGGGCCATGCCCAGCGGGGTCGGCGGCGGGCTCATCAGGCTCTTCAGGAACGGACGGACCGCGAACAGCAGGATCAGCAGGGCCACGACCGCCAGCACGCCCAGCTCGGCGATGCGCATCAGGTCGTTCTTGTCCATGCCGTCCAGCAGGCCGGCCTTGCCCAGACCCTGGTCCTCCGGCTGTGGGAAGCGGACGTTGACCACCGAGACCTGGTCGCCGCGCGCGGCGTCGAAGCCGACCGCGGTCTTCACCAGCTGCTCCAGCTGCGCCATCTCGGCGGCGGTGCGCGGGGTGTAGGCGCCCGGCTTGCCGTCCTTGCCCGGAGGGGCGACGATCCCATCGACCGCCACGGCCACGGCGACCTTACGGACCTTGCCCGGCTCCTGGACGGTGGTCGTGGTGCTTTCCGAGATCTCGTAGTTGGTGACGCTCTCGTTGCTGTCCGACTTCGAACCCAGCGGCTGGAAGCCGTTCGGGGTCTGGCCCGGGATGTTCTGGGTCGAGGTGACGCCGCCGGTGTCGTCGTTCTTGGTCTCACTGGCGTCGTTGGCGTTGGTGCTTTCCGAGCGGATGACCTGGCCGTCCGGATCGAACTTGCGCTCCTGGGTGGTGACGCGGTTCAGGTCGAGGTCGGCGGTGACGTTGACGCGCGCCTTGCCCGGGCCCAGCACGCCGTCGATCATGTCCTTGACGGTCTTGGCGATGCGGGCCTCGGCCTCGCTCTTGGCGTCCTGGGCCAGCTTGCCGGCCAGGCTCTCGTCGCTGCCGGCCGACAGGGTCTTGCCGTGCTGGTCGATGACGTTGACGGCGTCGGGCTTCATGCCGGCGACCGAACCGGCCACCAGGTTCTGGACGGCGCGGACCATGTCGGCCGACGGTTCGCGGCCCATGCTGATGGTGACGGCGGCGGTCGGCTTCTCGGCGTCTTCCTCGAACAGCTGACGCTTGGGGATCACCAGGTGGACGCGGGCGGCGCGCACGCCGTCCCAGCCCTGAATGGTGCGCTCCAGCTCGCCCTGCAGGGCGCGCTGGCGGTTCAGTTGCTGGACGAAGTCGGTCTGGCCCAGGGCGCTGGAGGTGTCGAAGATCTCGTAGCCGACCGAGCCCGAGGTCACGAGGCCCTTGGTGAAGATCAGCTGGCGGGCGGAATTGACCTTGTCGCGGGCGACATAGATCGTCGAGCCGTCGGCCTTGGTCTCGTACTTGATGCCCGCCTGGTCGAGGGCGGCGGTGGCGGCGGCGGATTCCTTGGGGTCGACGTTCGACAGCAGCAGCTCGTTGGGCTGCTTGCTCATCATCATCATCACGGCGGCGATCACGGCGATCGCGCCGGCGGCGACGCCGATCAGCGCGGCCAGACGACCGACGCCAAATCGTTGAATCGCACCGAGGAACTTATCCAAGCTTACGCCCCAAACCCTGAACGGCCTCCCGACGAGGACGCTAAGCCACGGGTGCGGAGCACGCCGTCGCTAGGCAGGATTTACCCAGTGCAAGGTAAACGGGTCGTTTACAGAAGGGGGCGCCCAAGGGGTCCTGGGGGCGCCAAAAGGTCGCGGCCGCGCCCCAGGGGACGCGGCCGCCGATCTGTACTACCTGGATCGCCCGGGGTTCGAAAACCCCAGCAATCCCTAACGCTTCAACGTCCGCCGACTAGCGGTACTGCTGAAGCCGCGTGGTCCGCAGACCCGCCAGGCCGTGACGGTCGATCGATTGTTGCCAGGCGAGGAATTCCTCGTTCGTCAACTTGTATCGATCGCACGCCTCGTCGAGCGAGAGGAGACCACCGCGGACGGCGGCCACCACCTCGGCCTTGCGCCGGATCACCCAACGCTGGGTTTCCGGAGGCGGCAAATCCGAGAGAGTCAGCGGCGCGCCGGTCGGACCGATCACGTACTTCTCACCCCGGCTGTTCGTGCGCTGCTGCTGCAACATGGCTTTACGCCTTTCCCACAACCATCACTGTTGGAGAGGAATATACGCGCCGGGAAATAACAGGCGCTTAATTCCAATAGTAAAGAAAGACTGAAACACGAGGCTTTCTCCCTACTCCTGTGATGTATCAATGTGACACAGGGTAATTAAGGTCAGTTAAGACCTGTAATTACCGCTTAATGCTCAGAAGCTCTTCTAGCATCTGGTCAGCGGTGGTGATGATCTTCGACGAAGCCGAATAGGCTCTTTGTGTCGTGATCAGCCCCGTGAACTCGGTCGACAGGTCGACCGTCGAAGCTTCCAGCGTGGACGGAGCAATCACGCCCGCTCCCCCCTGTCCCGGAGTCTTCAAGCTATAGGTGCCGCTTTCGTTGGTGACGCGATATGCATTTCCGTTCACCCCCTTCAATCCGTTGGGGTTCGAGAACGTGGCGATCGCAACCTGTGCGATCCGGCGGGTGACGCCGTTGTCGAAGATCGCCGAGACGTAGCCCTGGTCGTCGACTTCGATGTTGGTCAGGTTGCCGAAGGCGGTGCCGTTGGTGTTCACCGACTGGACCACCGACTGGCTGTTGTACTGGGTCAGGCCGCCGGCGGCGCTGGCCAGGTCGATCTGGATGTCCTGGGCGTCGATGCCCAGGCCGTCGGCCCAGCGCGGCGGGGTCACGGCGGGCGGGGCCAGGTTGGTCACGGTCGGGTCGGACGCGCCGATGTTGATGGCCGTCGGGGTGACGCCGCCGAACAGGTTGCCGACCGACGAGAGCTTGCCGTCGGTGGTGAAGGTCACCTTGCCCGAGCTGATCAGGCCGTTGGTGTTGTTGTCCAGGTCGCCCGGCTTGGCGCGCAGTTCGGCGAACCATTCGTTGGGGCCGGGGCCCTTCAGCAGCGACAGGGTGACGGTGCGCTGGCCGCCCTTGGAGTCCGAGACCGGGATCTGGATCTCGAAGTCCGGCTTGACGCCCGTGGTCGGGTCTTCGGCGTAGTCCGACATCGAGCGGGTCGCCGGATCGTAGGCGCCGCTGTTGACCGCGTCGGTCTTGTTGTTCAAGCCCAGCTGGGTCTGGGTCAGGGTCACCGCGGGCGGGCCGGCGGCGATCTGCACGTTCGGCGACGTACCCGGCAGGGTGGTGGCCAGCAGGTTGCCGGTCAGCGGGTCATAGGTGTTGACGCCGTTAGCGACGGCGACGCCGTTCTGACGCACTTCGACGGCGTACTCATTACCGTTGCCGGTCGGGCTGTAATAGATCGAGTAGTTGTTGGTCGCGCCGCTGCTGTCGACCAGGGCGGTCTTGGTGGACACGGCGTTGGCGGCCGCCGAGACCGGCTGCTCCGAACGCAGGTTGGCGTTGACGCCGACGCGGGTGGTCTTCTCGGCGGTGCCGCCGACGGTGCCGACATTGATCGACGACAGCTGGGTCAGGTCCGAGGGGTCGGGCGTGATCGTGCCGGTCACCGGGTCGGCCAGCCAGCCCTGCAGATACAGGCCGGCGTCGTTGCGCAGATAGCCCAGGTTGTCCAGCTGGAACGAGCCGGCGCGGGTGAACGAGCGGGTGTCCGTGGCGGTCAGGCCTTCCGGCTTCTCGGTGCCGACGAAGAAGCCCGAGCCGGCGATCGACAGGTCGAGGTTCGAGGTCGTGGCCTGGGTCAGACCCTGCTGGCTGACGAACTGGTGGGTCTGGGCCTTCACGCCGCCGGCGCTGTAGGTGGCGTTCTTGCTCTGCGAGGTGACCAGGGTCGAGAAGTTGGCGCTGGAGCGCTTGTAGCCGACGGTGTTGACGTTGGCGATGTTGTCCGAGATCGCGGCCAGGGCCGACGAGTTGGAGATCAGGCCGGAAACCCCGGCGAGCATGGCGCTGTTGATGCTCATGACTGTGATCCTGCGATGAAGTTCAAAAACGAATGGGTTTGAGGGTTCAGCGCGGTTTGCGTTTGGTCCCCGGCGGGGAGACCCAGAGGCGTCTTTCTGACGCCCGATCATTTCGTGGTGATCTAGGCGGCCGCCTTGACCGGGTCGGTGACACCGATGACGGAGTCGATCGGCACCTTCGTGTCGCCGATCCACACCATGTTCTGGCCGCCCTCGTTGGTGACCTTGGTGACGACGCCGTCGATCCGGCCCTTGGAGGTCGTGGTGATCTTCGCTCCTTCGGCGTCGGTGGCGGTGACCTTGATGGTGTACTCACCGCCGGCGGGTTGCAGCGTGCCGTCGTCGCTCTTGCCGTCCCACTCGAAGGTGTGGTCGCCGCCCGACATGTCGTCCGGCAGCTGGGTGCGGATCGTCTTGCCGAACTTGTCGATGACCTCGATCTTGACCCCGGTGGCCGAGCGGCTCTGGTTGTAGCTCCAGGTCGCCTTGTTATCCTTCAGCACCGACTTGTCGGTTTCGGCGGTGACCTGCTTGCCCATCAGATTGACGGCGCTGCTGATGCCGCCGCTGGTGTTCATGCCCACC
>JAGIBE010000068.1:5258-5542 GCA_017744495.1 Caulobacter sp.
GAGTTGTTGATCTTGTCCGTGACGCTCGTGCCGGTGTTGCTCGTGGCGGTGACCATGGCGGCCTCTCCTAGATTCTGACGTCGACGCCGCTGGCCTCGGCGACGCGAAGGCCGGGCAGCAGGGCGGACGGGGCGAGCGGGATGTCTTCGTTCAGGGCGGACTTGAAGGCGCGGCCGTGGAAGGCCTGCCGGCCGTCGCCGCCCTGCTGGTTCTGGAAGTCGAAAAAGGCGTTCTGGCTTTGACCGCTCTGGTTCTGGCTGGAGCTGTCGAAGCTAAGGGCGTTG
>JAGIBE010000069.1 GCA_017744495.1 Caulobacter sp.
GCCCGGATCGTCGGCCGCCGGGATCATGTTGGAGATCGCGCCCTCCCAGACCGACCAGGCCAACGCCGCGCGCAGCTGGGTCTCGCGGTCGGCGCCGCCGTCGAAAATAGCTTTGTAGGCCCCCATCATGTCGCCGCGCTTGTCGGCCGGGATGACCTCGACGAAAGCCTTCCACTCGTCGGGATAGGTCACGTACGAGCCCGGTTCGCTGAGCGCGTAGGGCGTCTTGTCGAACACCGCGGCGTTGCCCTGATACATGTAGAGCAGGTCCTCGCGCGTCCCCAGGAAGATGCCGCGCAGGATCAGCGAGGCCACGTGCTCGGGATGGCGGATGGCGTAGACGAGGGCCAGGGTGCTGCCCCAGCTGCCGCCGAACACGTGCATCTTGCCCGTGATCCCCAGCGCGTCGCGCAGCCGGTTGATGTCGGCGACCAGGTGATCGGTGCCGTTCTTCTGAAGGGCGACCTCGGGGCCATGCGACGCCACGGTCGGAGCACTCTTCCCGCAGCCGCGCTGGTCGAACAGAATCACGCGGTAGCGCTGGGGATCGAAGAACCGTGACATCACGGGCGCGCAGGCCCCGCCCGGTCCGCCGTGCAGGAACATCACCGGCTCGCCGTCCGGGGCGCCGTACTCTTCCCAATAGAGCGTGTGGTCGGGGCCGGTGTCGACCTGCAGCATGCCGGTGCGGTTGGGCGCGCCTTGCGGATACTTCCACTCGTCCGTGACCTTGCTGGTGGTCTGGAGTCTGGAAAAGTCCATGGAAGCCTCGTCGCGGGATGGGAACTGACCCGGACGTGCGCCCGTCGCGGGCGGCGGTCAATCGCCGAAGCGGCCGATATTTGGCTTGCGGCGGCTCGGACGGGCTCCTAGACCGCCTCAAACCTCCTCAAGACTTGGCCAGGAGCCGCCCCATGACCCAGACCTTCGACCTGATCGTGCGCGGCGGCGAGGTGGTCAATCACGCGGGGCGGGGCTTCACCGACATCGGCGTGCGGGGCGGCAAGATCGTCGCGATCGGCGATCTCTCCCAGGCCAGCGCGGGCGAGGTGTTCGACGCCACCGGCCTGACCGTCCTGCCGGGCGTGATCGACAGCCAGGTCCACTTCCGCGAGCCCGGCCTGGAGTGGAAGGAAGATCTGGAGAGCGGTTCGCGCGGCGCGGCCCTGGGCGGCGTGGTCGCCGTCTTCGAGATGCCCAACACCGAGCCGACCACCACCGACCCGGACGCCCTGGCCGACAAGCTGGCCCGCGCCAAGGGCCGCATGCACACCGACCACGCCTTCTATGTCGGCGGCACCCACGAGAACGCCACCTTCCTGGGCGAGCTGGAGCGCCTGCCGGGCTGCTGCGGCATCAAGGTGTTCATGGGCGCCTCGACCGGCACCCTGCTGGTGCAGGACGACGCCGGCGTCGAGAACGTGCTGCGCCACGTCAACCGCCGCGCGGCCTTCCATTCGGAGGACGAGTACCGCCTGGCCGAGCGCCGCGCCCTGGCCCGTCCGGGCGACTGGACCAGCCACCCGGAGGTCCGCGACGCCCAGGCCGCCATGCAGTCGACCGAGCGCCTGGTGCGCATCGCCAAGTCGCTGGGCAAGCGCATCCACGTGCTGCACGTGACCACCCACCAGGAGATCGACTTTCTGGCCAAGCACAAGGACGTGGCCAGCGTCGAGGTCACGCCCCAGCACGCCACCCTGGTCGCGCCGGAAGCCTATGAGCGCCTGAAGGGCTTCGCCCAGATGAACCCGCCCATCCGCTCGGCCGAGCACGTGGCCGGCGTCTGGCACGCCATCGAGAGCGGGATCGCCGACGTCCTGGGCAGCGACCACGCCCCCCACACCCGCGAGGAGAAGGCCCGGCCCTATCCGGCCTCGCCCTCGGGCATGCCGGGTGTTCAGACCCTGGTGCCGATCATGCTGACCCACGTGGTCGACGGTCGCCTTTCCCTGGAGCGCTTCGTCGACCTGACCAGCCACGGCGTGAACCGCATCTTCGGCCTGGCCGACAAGGGCCGCATCGCCGAGGGCTTCGACGCCGACTTCACCATCGTCGACATGAAGGCCAGGCGCGTCATCACCCACGACTGGATGGCCACCCGCTCGGGCTGGACCCCCTTCGACGGCTTCGAGGCCAAGGCCTGGCCGGTGGCGACCATCGTGCGCGGGACCGTGGTCATGCGGGACGACGAGATCGTGGCGGAAGGGACGGGGGCCCCGGTGCGGTTCCTGGAGACGCTGGCGAGCTGATACTTGCCCCCACCTGGCGGCTTCGCCGCCTGTCCGCCCCCATAGGGGGCGAAACTCGGCAGCGCGGCGCAGCTCTTCCCCCTATGGGGGAAGACGATCGCGAAGCGATCCGTAGGGGGCAAGTGACCAACCCCCTCGACTTTTTCCAGCACCCCTGTCGAATTCCGCGGGCCTCGTGCGTCTATCGCCGAGGGCGCACCCATGCGCCGATGGAGGGTCCGATGAAGTACTTGCTGCTGATCTATTCCTCGGAAGCCGCCTGGGCGACGCCCGAGGGCCAGGCCGTCCTGCCGGACATCGTCGCCCGCCACGAGGCGCTGCAGGGCGAGCTGCGGGCCACCGGCATGGACTGGGCGGCCGCACGCCTGGCCAAGACGCCGACCGCCCGCACCATCGTCAACCAAGCTGACGGTCAGGTCGTGCACGACGGCCCGTTCGCCGAGACCAAGGAACAGCTGGCCGGCTTCTACCTGATCGAAGCCCCCGACATGGCCGCCGCCGAGGCCTGGGGGCGCAAGATCCCGCACATCGCCGGCGGCAAGGTCGAGGTCCGCGAGATCGACCACGCCCCGAGCCCCTAGACGGACAAAAATAATTCGGAAGGGCGAATGTCGAGTCCGGTGAGGGGCCTGCGTCTCTGGTGCATGATCGGCGGCGCGAGGCCGGGCCGATCGTCAAGGAGAACGGACCCATGCAATACCTGCTGATGATCTATGAGGACGAAGCCCAGTACCGCGACGAAAACGGCCGGGCGTGGCAGGAGATCGTCGCCCAGCACCAGGCCTTCGCGGGCGAACTGGCCCAGAAGGGGATCCTGCGGGGCGGCGCGGGGCTGAAGACCGCCAACACGGCCACCACCGTGCGTCGCAGCCGGGGCGAGATGAACCTGCACGACGGCCCGTTCGCCGAAAGCAAGGAACAACTGGGCGGCTTCTACCAGGTCGAAGTTCCCGACCTCGACGCCGCTTTGGCCCTGGCGCGGCGCATCCCGCTGTCCGGGGACGGCGCGATCGAGGTGCGGCCGGTCATCGACGAGGACTAGCGGCCATGGCCAGGAGCCTCCTCGACCAGGCGGCGCGGGCGCACGGCGGGCGGGTGATCGCCGCCCTGGCCGCCAAGTTCCGCGACCTGGATCTGGCCGAGGAGGCCTTCGCCGAGGCCTGTCTCAACGCTGCTCAGGCCTGGGCGCCAATAGATGAAGGAGGGGCCGGCGAGCCGCGCGACCCGGCCGCCTGGCTCTACAGCGTCGGCCAGAGGCGGGCGCTCGACATGCTGCGACGGCGGGGCGTCCGCACCCGGCTGGCGCCCGATCCGCCGCCCCAGCCGCCCAGCGCGGAGGACGTCATGGTCGACGATGCGCGCCTGATCCCCGACGAACGGCTGCGGCTGATCTTCGTCTGCTGCCACCCGGCCGTGGCCCCAGACGCCCGCGCGGCCTTGACCCTGCGCCTGGTCTGCGGCCTCTCCACCCAGGAGATCGCCCGCGCCTTCCTGGTGCCCGAGCCAACCCTGGCCCAGCGGCTGGTACGGGCCAAGCGGAAGATCGCCCAAGCGGGCATCGCCTTCGAGGTGCCCGGTCCCGAGGCCTGGCCCGAACGGATCGGGGCGGTGCTGTCGACCCTGGAGATCGCCTATGCCAAGGCCCACGAAGACGCTGCCGGGGCGGGGCAGCACGCCGGCTACGCCCAGGAGATGCTGGACCTGACCGCGGTCCTGGCCGATCTCCTGCCGAACGAGCCCGAGTGCCTGGCCTTCGCCGCCCTCGTCCGCTACGCCGAGGCCCGCCGCCCGGCCCGGCTGGACGACACCGGGGCCATGACGCCCCTTTCAGAGCAAGACCCCGCGTTGTGGAGCCGTCCGCTGATCATCGACGCCGAACAGCTGTTGCGCCGCGCGGCCCGCTGGCGACGGCCCGGCCCGCGCCAGCTGCAGGCGGCCATCCACGCGGCCTGGTGCTCGCGGATCGACCTGGACGAGCCGCCGCCTTGGCCGACCGTGCTGGCGCTCTACGACGCGCTTCTCAGATGGCGCGATGACGCGGTGGTGCGGCTGAACCGGGCCGTGGCGGTGGCCGAGGTCGCGGGTCCCGCCCAGGCCCTGGCCGAGGTCGACTGGCTGGACTCCGTGGCCTTCCGTGACTTCGGCCCCTTCCACGCGGTGCGGGCCGACCTGCTGGCCCGGCTGGGGCGCGGGGAGGAAGCGGTGGTCGCCTACGACCGGGCCTTGGCGCTGGAGCCCGCTCCCGCCGAGCGGCTGTGGCTGGCGCGGCGGCGGGAGCGGGTCGGGGCGGGCTGAGCGCGAAGCGCTCATCGCACCACTCTGCAACCGTCATTCCGGGCCTTGTGCCCGGAACCCCTGGTTCAGCTTGCACGTGAAGCGCTTTGGCGCGCTGGCGCGCCACGCCTCCGCACTTGCGGTGGAGGGGGTCCCGGGCACAAGGCCCGGGATGACGGTCAACGAGGTAGACGGCGGATCAAGCAACCGCCATTGCCACCCACGAAACTCCGGTTAACACTTCGACTCATGGATGGGACGTCAAAGACCCACGCGCCGTACCGCGACGCCCGCTATGCGCCCCGGGCGCTGGAGGTCGAGCGGCGCGGCGACGTCCTGATCCTGCGCAATCCCAACCCCTATTCCCGCACCGTCCAGACCGTGACCGCGCCCCTGGCCCGCTGGGCCTCGCAGGCGCCGCATCGGGTCTGGCTGGCTGAACGGCCCGAGCCGGGCGCGGCCGGGTGGCGGACCGTGACCTATGCCGAGGCGGCCGACCAGGTCTCGCGCCTGGCCGGCGGGCTCTCAAACCTTGGCCTCTCGCGCGGCAAGCCGCTGCTGATCCTGGCCCGCAACGGGATCGACCACGCCTTGGTCGGCTACGCGGCCATGAGCCTGGGCGCGTCGATCGCGCCGGTCTCGCCGCAGTACGGGCTGAAGGGCGCGGACCTGACGCGCCTGGCGTCCGCCGTCGAGCGGCTGAAGCCAGCCGCGGTCTATGTCGACGACGCCGAGGCCTTCGCCGACGCCCTGGCCGCGCCGTTCCTGGAGGGCCTGCCGGTCGTGACCAGCCGCAATGCGCGGGAGGGCGACGTGGGGTTCGAGTCCCTCCTGGACTCTGATCCCGTCTCACCCGTCTGCCGGCCGGAAGACACCGCCAAGCTGCTGCTGACCTCCGGCTCGACCGGCCTGCCCAAGGCGGTGATCTGCACCCACGCCAACATCGCCCTGAACGCCGCCCAGATCGCCGCCTGCTACGAGGACCCCGATCCGCCAGTGCTGGTCAATTCCGCGC
>JAGIBE010000070.1 GCA_017744495.1 Caulobacter sp.
GCACGAGCGCAACGTGGTGCTGACCGTCCGCACGGCCGAGACCCCGCGCGTCGCCGACGAGGATCGCGTGCGCACCCAGGCGATCAACGCCGACTTCAAGAAGGTCGAGATCTTCTACGGCTTCATGGAAAGCCCGAACGTGCCCAAGGCCCTGGCCATCCTGCGCAAGCAGCAGGGGCTGAAGTTCGACATCATGGCCACCAGCTTCTTCCTGGGCCGGCGTTCGATCGTGCCCTCGGCCAACAGCGGCATGCCGCTGTGGCAGGACCGGATCTTCATCTTCCTGATGAAGAACGCCACCAACCCGACCGACTTCTTCAAGATCCCGCCCGGTCGCGTGGTCGAACTGGGCGCGCAGGTCACGGTCTAGATGAACATCCTGGGCGTCATCGGCGACGTGTTGTGGCTGCTGGCCCTGTCGATCATGGCCGGCGCCTCGCGCATGGCCTGGGGCAAGGTCAGGGACGTGCTGGTGCCGGTGCTGTGGTCGCCGGCGGGGACCACCCTGTGGCGGGCGCCGCGTGCGGTGGCCCTGGCCACCCTGCCCACCGCGGCCTTCCTGCTCAGCCTGTGGCTGCTGGTCGAGAGCCGGCGGTCGCAGGAGCTGACCGTGGCGATCATCCTGCTGTGCGTACGCGCCACCCTGGCGGCGATCTTCGCCGTCGTGCACCTGACCCAGGTGCGCCGCGCGCTCAACCAACTGGCTGAGGAAGGCCAGATCAAGCTCTGACATCAGTTCTTCGCAGGGCGCCGTTTCAATGCGCGTGAAACCGCGCTAAACGCCCGGCGACCCGGTGTTTCTCCGCAGGAGAAACACCCCGCGACTTTGTGTTTCTCCTGGAAGGACCCCTCATGGCCGACAAGTCCGTGAAGAAGGTCGTGCTCGCCTATTCGGGCGGCCTCGACACCTCGATCATCCTCAAGTGGCTGCAGACCGAATACGGCGCCGAGGTCGTGACCTTCACGGCGGACCTGGGTCAGGGCGAGGAGATCGAGCCGGCCCGCGCCAAGGCCCTGGCCGCCGGCGTGAAGCCGGAAAATATCTTCATCGAGGACGTGCGCGAGGAGTTCGTGCGCGATTTCGTGTTCCCGATGTTCCGCGCCAACACGGTCTATGAGGGCCAGTACCTGCTGGGCACCTCAATCGCCCGTCCGCTGATCGCCAAGAAGCAGATCGAGATCGCCCGCAAGACCGGCGCTGACGCCGTCAGCCACGGCGCGACCGGCAAGGGTAACGACCAGGTCCGCTTCGAGCTCGGCTACTATGGCCTCGAGCCCGACATCACCGTGATCGCCCCGTGGCGCGAGTGGGACTTCAAGTCCCGCGAGGCCCTGCTGGACTTCGCCGAGAAGCACCAGATCCAGATCACCAAGGACAAGCGCGGCGAAGCCCCGTTCAGCGTCGACGCCAACCTGCTGCACTCGAGCTCGGAAGGTAAGGTCCTGGAGGACCCGGCGGTCGAGGCCCCTGAGTTCGTCCATATGCGCACGATCGCGCCGGAAGACGCCCCCGACAAGCCGACCATCATCACCATCGATTTCGAGAAGGGCGACCCCGTCGCCATCGACGGCATCGCCATGAGCCCGGCGACCCTACTGACCAAGCTGAACGAGCTGGGCCGCGACAACGGCATCGGCCGTCTGGACCTGGTCGAGAACCGTTTCGTCGGCATGAAATCGCGCGGCGTCTACGAGACCCCGGGCGGCACGATCCTGCTGGCGGCTCACCGCGGCATCGAGAGCATCACGCTGGACCGGGGCGCCATGCACCTGAAGGACGAGCTGATGCCGAAGTACGCCGAGCTGGTCTACAACGGCTTCTGGTTCACGCCGGAGCGCGAGATGCTGCAGGCGGCCATCGACTACAGCCAGCAGAAGGTCGCCGGCCAGGTGCGGGTCAAGCTCTACAAGGGCAACGTCACCGTCATCGGCCGCTCCAGCCCCCACTCGCTGTACGACCAGGACCTGGTCACCTTCGAGGAAGGCAAGGTCGCGTACGACCACCGCGACGCCGGCGGCTTCATCAAGCTCAACGCCCTGCGTCTGCGCGTCCTGGCCAAGCGCGACAAGCGCGGCTAGGCCTCACGGCCGTCCGAAACGAGAAAGCCCCGCCGGCGACGGCGGGGCTTTTTTGTCGGGCTCACCGCGCCGGGGGCGGGAAGGCGGGGACCTCGAACTTCGGCGTCGATAGCGCGAGCTCGGTCGGCAGGTTCGTCGTCGAGCCCGTCCGCAGGAAGTCGTAGATCGCCTGCTTGGCGGCCGGGTCTTCCCGCAGCTGGTAGAAGGCCCCGTCGTGTCCCGCCCGGTGGACCAGGATCGCATGGCCGTTCGGGAAGTAGGGCAATAGGCCCAGGGTGTTCTCGACGGGAGTCGACGTGTCCCAGTCGCCGTGGACGAAGACCACCGGCGTCGGGTTGACGCGCGGCCGCCGGACGGCGTCGCCGATGTCGGGCGTCGGCCAGTCCGGCGCGGAGGCCAGATTCGCCTCGAAGTTCCAGGCGCCCAGCAGGTCCAGGGCAGGGTCGGTCCGCAGCAGATGGGCGTTCTCGGCGGTGATGGCCAGGCTGCTGTCGACCAGAGGGCCGATCAGCTTGACCGGCGCGGCGCGCCGGTCCTCGGCCGTCTCGCGCGCCCAGTCGTCGTAGTGGCCGTGATAGAGCGACAGGATGAAGGCCGGCCAGCGCTCCGCCTCCGCAGTATGCGACAGGAGCGCCAGCTGCAGGTCCTCCGCGCCGAGCACGACCGTCACGGGCCGCCCCTTGTCGTCGTCGACGCGGACGCGCACCGGTCCGGCGGCGAAGCGCCGCTTCAGCTCGCCGATCGCCGCCATCAGGCCGCCCTCGGGCAGATAGGGCGCCAGGCCCGGGTCGCGGTCGGCGTCATAGGCGATCCGCTGGAGCGAGGCGAACACGTGGGAGGGCCGGTCGAACCCGTCGTTCAGCGGCTCGACCGATGAGAGCACGGCCCGCGCGACGCTGTCGGGATAGAAGCGCATCACGGCCAGCGACCACTGCGAGCCGAAGCTGCCGCCGAACAGGCTGATCTTGTCGTAGCCCAGCGCCCGCCGCACGTCGTCCACGTCGGCGGCGAAGGCCGCGACGGTGTAGCCGGAGAGGTCGGCTTGCGGATGATTTGCGACGGCGCGGCGCGCCAGGACTTTCATGGCCAGGACGTCGGCGCGCACCGAGCCCGGCTGGTCCAGGGGAACCGCGTCGGACATCTCCACCAACATCTCGCCGCGCCGCGTGTAGCCGCGCTGTTCGACCACCACCAGGTCGCCGGCCGGCCGGAAGTTCAGCCACGCGCGCAGGCGGCCGCGCGAGGCCTCGTCCGTGTCGGTGAAGGCGCCCAGGACGCTGAGGCCGGGGCCGCCGGGCAGCCAGAAGATCGGCGGCGCGCCCGTCGGATGCGCGGCCCTGATCCGCGCGAAGCCGACCCCGATCTTGCGGCTCTTCGGATCGTCGCGGTTCTCGGGCGCGTAGAGCGTGCCGATCTCGTACTGAACGGTCTCGCCGGAGGGGAGCTGCAGCGATCGCTGCTCGATCACGAGCTGATCGTTGGCGGCCTCGGCGGCGGCGCTCGCCGAGGCCGCCAGGGCCAACGACATCAGCAGCGTGGCGAGGCTTCGCACCGTCGATCGCATGAAACGCTCCGGACTGGGATCAAAAGGGGGGCGTGGTCCAGGCGGGCCTTCAGCTCGCGTCCGTCCCCGCCGGCTGCACCAGGCTGGGCGCCAGGTTCACGCCGGTCTTGTTGTAGATCACCCAGCCGATCACCTTGAACGCGGCGTCCAGCAGCTGCTGGGCCAGGACCAGGGTCATGAACTTGGTGAACTGCAGGGTCTGGGTGAAGGCCAGCTTCTGGTTGCTCATGATCATGTCCGCCGCCTCGGGCGGGATCTGCCCATTGGCCAGGGCCAGGCGCGTCTGCATCGTCGCCTCGGCCAGGCTGCGCAGATAGCCGGTCACCACCGACTTGTTGGCGTTCCACCACTGGGTGGACACTCCGCCCAGCTCCTCCTCCAGGGTCGCGACCAGGTCGTCGACGTTGTCGATCCGCAGGTTGGCGAAATCCAGCATCGGCGGCTCCGCTAGTTGTTCTTCATGGCGCCGACGGCCTTGGCCGCCTGGTCGCAGCTGACCATCATGGCCTGGGTGGCGCCGGTCCCGGGGACCACGCCGTAGGTCTTGTGCAGGGTCGCCAGGCCCGAGACCTGGGCGCTGCAGCCCTTGATGAAGCCGACCGTCATGTCGCGGGCCTGCTCGGCGCGCTTGCCGCCCACCGGGGCGGAGGCGGCGCGCACGGCGGCCACGGCCAGGGCCCCCTGGATGGTGGCGTAGGTGTCGACCGTCCCGGCATAGGTGGCCTTGTCCTGGTAGAGGCCCATCTCGGCCTGGGCCGCCAGCTTGGCTACGCTCTCGTAGGCGCTGGTGGTCTTCTCATCCAGGGTGGCGTCGTAGGGCGGGGCGAACAGCGCGCAGGCGCTCAGCATCAGCGCCAGGCCGGCGACGCCGACGGTGCGCCCAATGGAGCGGAAGGCTTGGACAAGCTTCATGTCGGCGTCTCCCCGAGCGCCAACCATGGGCTGTAAACGCGCCCGGCTCAAGCCGCCCTCGTCACTGGCCCGGCCGATAGCTGCGCTCGACGTGGCCGGTCAGCTGGTCCGGGTAGAAATAGACGGGCCGCAGGCTCCCTTCGGCATAGCGCTGGGCCTGGTCCAGGAAGTGCTTCGAGGCCGGATCGCCGCTCTCGCCGCCGGCCGACACGGCCATGGCCTTCACCTTCGGCCCGAACTCGACCACGGCCACGAAGCTGTTGCCGCTGGTCCCATAGTACTTCTTGGTTCCCGGATAGCGCTTGGCCCCGAACGAGGCCAGCGAGCCCCACTGGCCCGAGGCGAAGGGCACGGGGATGGAGGGCTTGGAGTCATCGAAGGTCTGGACGATCGACCCGTCGTTGCGCTGGAAGCGGTTGATCGTGCCCCAGGGCGTGCGCCAGTCGCCGAAGTCGCGGCTCAGGCGATCCGAGGCCTCCGCCAGGGCCTCCAGCTTCTGGGCCGGGGTCGTGCGCTCGGCCATGTATTTGTAGACCGACACGCCGTCCTTCTTGGCCTGGGCCGCCGACTTGGCCCACAGGGCCTCGCCCCAGAACACCGCCAGCGAGGTCTGCGTCGAGTCCGCCGACCACTTCAGGTCCCAGGCCTTCAGCGCCGTGACCTGCGGCCCCAGTCGCGTCTTGACCGGATCGGCGTCGGGCGTCTCGTCATACGCCTTGGCGAGCGTCGGGATCAGGTCGGCGAAGGCGGTCAGGTAGGGGTCGTAGGCCGCCTGGATCAGGGTCGGCAGGGTGAAATCCTTGCGGGCGCTCAGCACCCGCGTGGCGTGGACCCCGCGCGGCGTCTCGCCGACGCTGTCCATGTAGCGCGGATAGTCGGCCTGTTTGGGGCTGTAGGGACCAGCCGCCGAATAG